>NZ_JAUSVF010000001.1:0-300000 GCF_030814475.1 Pararhizobium capsulatum DSM 1112
TTGAGAGTAGCCTGAAGGACGGAATGCGGAAACGTCTGCCGACTGTAAGTAATGCGTATCGGAAGACTGGGACTGCACTTGCGGTTCTGGCGGCGGTGCTCTGTGGACCGCTTTCACTTCGTGACGCCAATGCCTTCAAGATTTTCGGCATGTCCTTCTTCGAGAATGACGAGGAACCGAACGAAGTCATCGATCCCGTCAACTATTCACTCGATCTCGAAACGGGCACGGCCGACGACGATCTGAAGGAATCGCTGGAAAACGCATCCCGCCTGTTCCAGGAAAAGGACCAGCCCGTCTCCGGCAATCTCGGCCTTGTCATCCGGGCGCGCGACGATCGCGACCGACTGCTTGCGGCGCTTTACGAGAATGCTCGTTACGGCGGTGTTATATCGATCACCGTCAACGGGCAGGATATCGACTCGCTGCCGCCGGACCCGGTTTTCCCGGCCGGTGCGCCCGTGCCTGTTGCGATCTCAGTTACCCCCGGCCCGGTCTTTACGATCGGCAAGGTGACGCTTGAAGGCGACGCATCCGGCAAGAACCCGGCCGATTATGATCTCGTAGCGGGCGCGCAAGCCAATTCCACACTGATCATCAAGGCTGGCGAGCAGGTCGTCGAAGACCTGAAGGAAGAAGGCCGGCCTCTGGCAAAGCTCACCAATCGTGCCGCTGTTGCGGATCACAAAACCAACACGGTCGATGTCGACATCGCTGCCGAGGGCGGACCGGTCGCGCCTTTCGGCACTGTGACGGTTACGGGCACCAAGACAGTCGATCCGCAATTCGTCGCCCGCTATTCGCGCCTCGATACCGGCCGCCGCTATTCACCAGAGGAAATCCGCAAGGCCAACGAGCGCCTGCGGGCTCTTGGTGTTTTTGCCAGCATCACCATCAAGGAGCCAACCGCTCTGGCGCCGGATGGTTCGTTGCCCCTGACTATCGAGGTCTCCGAAGGCAAGCACCGTTATTTCGGCGGCGGAGTCCAATATTCAACGACGGACGGTTTCGGCGTCCAGGGCTATTGGGGCCACCGAAACCTGTTCGGCCAGGCCGAATCGCTGAAATTCGAAGGCTCCGTGAACCGGATCGGCGAAAATGACATCAGCTCGCTGGACTACAATGCCGGCCTGATCTTCGCCAAACCCGGCGCCTTTGGCCCGGCTTCGACTTTCAATGCCAGCCTCAAGGCGTCGCTCCTTGATCCGGACGCCTACAAGGCGACGATCTTTACCGGCGCAGCAGGCGTAACCTACGAACTTTCCGATACCGATACCATCTCCGGTGGCGGCGAACTGAGCTGGGCGAATGTCGACGATGCCTTTGGCAAGAACGAATATCTGACCGCGGCGCTGCCCTTCGAATATGTGCGCGACACCCGCGACAACAAGCTCAACCCGACCGAAGGCTATCGCGGCTCGATCAACGCCAAGCCAAGCTATGAAATCGACGGCCAGACCTTCTTCTCGTCCTTCGAAGGCTCGATCGCCGGCTACTACGGTCTCGGCGAGGAAAACGGTTTCGTGCTGGCCGGCCGCCTCAATGCCGGCGTCATCGTCGGCGGCGACGGCCTTGTCGACATTCCGGCCAACCGGCGCTTCTACCTCGGCGGCGGCGGCACCGTGCGCGGCTATTCCTACCAGGAAATCAGTCCGCGAAATGATGACGACGAACTGCTCGGCGGCCGCTCCTATGTAAACGCGACGATCGAGGCACGCATCGGCATAACCGATACGATCGGGCTCGTGCCTTTCGTCGATGTCGGTACGGTCTCGGCCAAGACCGCGCCTGATTTCTCGGATATCAAAGCCGGAGCCGGTGTCGGCCTCAGATACCTGACGCCTTTCGGACCGATCCGTCTCGACGTCGCCGTGCCACTCAATCCCTATCCGGGCGGCACAAGCTACGGAATCTATGCGGGCATCGGCCAATCCTTCTGAGGGCGATCCCTCTGAAGGTAAGCCGTCCCAAGCCCGCCCGGCGCGAGCGCGCGCCAACCAAATCCTTGACGCGGAAGCAATTTCGCCGCGACACAACTTGCGTTATGGGTAGAGCATGAATCGTCTGGTCCGCATCCTCAAAGCCGCTTTACGCTGGTTTGCCTATGTCATCGGCGTCGCTGTCGTCGCAGTTGTGCTCGTTTTCCTGTTTGCCGGCTTCACCGCACCTGGCGCCCGCATGGTCGCGACGCTGATCGAGAAATATGCCTCTACCCCTGACCAGATCGTCCGCATCACCGACCCGAGCGCGCTGCTGACTGGCGATTTCACCGCTTCGACCGTCACCCTCTTCGACAGCAAGGGCGTCTATGCCGAAATCCGCGACGTCGCCATCGACTGGTCGCCGACGGCCCTGTTTTCGTCCCGTTTCGACGCCCAGTTGATCAAGGCCGGCTCGGCGCGGCTGGAGCGTCTGCCGATTCCATCACAGGAAACCAAGGAAGTCCGCTCGACCTTTGCGCTTCCACTCGATGTCAAGATCGCCGCACTCGACCTGCCGGAGATCGTCACTGGCAAGGAGATTGCGGGGACCGACCAGTTCCTCAGCCTCACCGGCAATCTCGATGCCACCAATACCAGCATTGCAACGTCCCTTGCCGTAGCGCAGCGCGACCAGCCGGACGCAAAAGCCATCGCCGATATCGTTTTCAATCCCTCCGCCAATACGCTGAAGCTCGACGCGACGGTCAACGATATCAGCGGCGGACTGCTTTCTCGGGCATTGGAGCTGCCGGGCACACCCGCCGTGCAGATCGCCGTCAAGGGCGAAGGCCCGCTTTCCGACTGGGCCGGCAAGGCAACTGCCTCGCTCGACGGCACACAGATTCTGGACCTGAATGCACGTCATATTGCCGGGGCGGACGGTAGCCGCAACGTGGCCCTGACCGGTGGCGGCACCTTCGCCTCGCTGCTGCCGGAAAACCTGCGTCCGCTCTTCGAGGGCAATACCGACATCGACCTTGCCGCAGTGCTTTATGGTGGCACCCGCATCAGCATCGAACGCGGCACGCTCTCGAGCGGCGCGCTCGATATCGCCGCCTCCGGCACTTATGACACTGCCGGCAAGAATGACCTGCAGGCAACGCTATCCGGAAAGAATGGTCCGGTTGAGCTCACCATCGCCGGCCGGCAAGGCGACACGAAACTCGCGGTCAATTCGGCGATGCTTTCACTGGATGGCCAGGCGGACGCCGCAAAGCTGCAATTGTCCGCCAACCTGGCGAAAGCAACGCTTCCACAGGGCGAAATCGACGCTATTTCGCTCAAGGCCCGGAGCGACAGCTTCGACCTCGCGGGTCGTAACGGCCCGCTTCAGGCCCATGTCGAGACCGGCGCCATCCGTCTTGGCGATCCCAACCTCGCCCGCCTCGTCAAGGGACCGGCAAAGATTGATGCCACGCTCTCGGTCACCCCCGAAAGCATCGGCTTCAACCCCGTCACGCTGGAAAGCGCCAGCGTCGGCGGCACGCTCAGCGGCGCCTACAATCTGGCCACCGGCGCGCTTGAGACGGATTTCAAGCTCTTTGCCCTGCCCGACACGCTGCCGCCGGCAATTGCTGCCAAGGTCGACACCACGATCGCCGCAACCGGCAAGCTGCAACTGGCTGAAGGGGGGGCGGTTTCCGTCAGCAATCTCGCCGTCAAATCCGGCACACTGGAACTTGCCGGCAATGCTACGCTCGAGGCCGGCAACCTGACCGCCGCCATCACGGGCACCCTTCCCGATCTCGGCAAGCTGCTTGCCGACGCAAGCGGCACCGCCGCCTTCAAGATTGATACATCAGGTGCGATCGCGACCCTCGGCATCAAGGCCGAAATTACCTCTGATGGCGCGACCCTTGCCGGCCGTACCTTGAGCAACCTCGTTGTCACCGCCAATGGCACGGCCAATCCAAGCAGCCCGCTTGCTGACATCACCGCGACCGGCGCGATCGACGGGCAGACTATTGACGTCAAGGCGAACCTCGCCTCCGATAACAACAACATCACCATCCCGACGATGGAAGCGACGATCGGCAACAACAAGCTCAACGGCTCGCTGTCGTTAACGCCCGATTTCCAGCCGAACGGACAGCTCACCTTCAACCTTCCCGACCTCGCTCTGCTTGCGGCCATGGCCGGCCAGAAGGCGACGGGCGATCTGGCCGGCTCGGTCGCTATCGAAAGCAGCAACGGCAAAACCTCCGCCACCATCAGGGCGAACGGCTCCGGTATCGAGCGCGACGGGTTGAAAGTCGTCAAGCCGGTTGCCGATATCTCGATTGCAGACCTCAAGGCGCTGGCCATAACCGGCACAGTTTCGGCAGACGAGATCGTTCAGGGCGAAAACCGACTTACGGCATTGAAGCTCGGTTTTGCGCAACAGGCCGGCAAAACCGACTTCACCCTTAACGGCAGCTATGACGAAACGCCACTTTCGGCATCCGGCGCACTCTCAAGCAGCCAGGGCCGCGCCGAAATTGCGCTGCAGTCGCTCACCGCGACGCTGAAGGGTATACCGATCACTCTCCCCGCATCGACAGCGGTGGCTTTCGAGAACGGCGCCGTTCAGCTCAAGGATCTCGCAATCGCCACCAAGGGCGGCACACTGACCGTCAACGGCACCGCCGGCCAGTCGCTCGATCTGACCGCAACCCTTGTTGGCACCCCACAGGTCGAATTCACGATCCCGCAGGAAGGCGGCGAAATCCGCACCCTGATCAACGGCGCGACCGCGACACTCAAGGGCCCACTCGATGCGCTCGCCATCGATGCCACCGCCGACGTTGCGAGCCTCTCCTTGCCGCAGGGCGAAATCGGCTCCGTCACCCTAAAAGCCCATAGCGACGCCTTCAATGTTTCTGCGCAGAGCGGTGTGATCACCACCCGCATCGATGTTGGAACGGCACGGTTTGCCGATGCCAATATCGACCGGGTTGTCAAGGCACCCATCGCCATCGACACCCGCCTGAACATCGCCAACCGTGTCATCGCCTTCGAGCCCGTCACAATCGACGGCACCAATCTCGATGGCGCATTGAATGGGCGGTTTGCGCTCGATGGCAACATGCTCTCGACCACCTTCTCGCTGGAGGCGCTTCCCGGCGCCCTGCCACCGGCAGCCGCAGCCAAGTTCGATGCGCCCATCGCCATCACGGGCCGGCTCGCGACCGGGCAGGACGGCGCGGTCGACGTCAGCAACCTTCAGGTCAAGTCGACGACCGTCGAAGCGGCCGGTTCGGTTTCTTTGAAATCCGGCCAGCTTCAGGCAGCATTGGCTGGCGAAGTGCCGAACCTGGGCAAGGTTCTTGCCGATGCCTCCGGTGTCGCACGCTTCAAGATCGACGCGACCGGTCCGCTTGAAACGCCGACCATCAAGGCCGAAATCACATCGAGCGGCGCAACCATGGCCGGCCGCACCCTAAGCGATCTGGTAGCAAGCATCGATGCAACCGCCAATCCCGACAGCCCACAGGCGAAGATCAGCGCGACAGGCGCGATCAGCGGCCAGGCGATCAACGTGAAGGCAGATCTCGTTTCCAAGGACGGCCGCACGAGCATCCCGACACTCGAAGCCCGCATCGGCGACAACACGCTGACCGGCTCGGTCAATTTCACCCAGGACCTTAAACCCAACGGTTCCGTCACCTTCAACTTCCCGGATGTCGCCCTGCTGGCGGCCATGGCCGGCGAGAAGGCGAGTGGCGACATCGCCGGCTCAGCGACAATCCAAACCACGGACGGCAAGACCTCCATCGCCCTCAAAGCGAGCGGCAGCGGCATCAAGCGCGGTGACCTCGTGATTTCGAAGCCTGCCGCCGATATCACCATCGCCGATCTTTCGGCCCTGGCGATCCACGGCAATCTCTCCGTCGAAGCCTTCTCCCAAGGGGTCAACCGCCTCACCGGCCTGAAGCTTGATTTCGACCAGCAGGGACCGAAGACCAATGTCAGCCTGGACGGCAACTACGACGGTGCGCCACTCAGCCTGCGCGGCGACGTCCTCAGCGCGGCCGGCAAGACGACCGTCAATCTCGCCTCGTTCTCGGCTGCTCCACGCAAGATCCCGGTCAGGCTGGCGAAGCCGACGACCATCACGGTTCAAAACAGCGCCGTAACACTGGACACACTGACCATTGGCGCGTCCGGCGGCACGGTGACGGTCAATGGAACGGCTGGTGACAAGCTCGGCCTCGACATCAAGATCGCCGCGCTGCCGGCAGCGCTCATCAACACCTTCGTCCCGTCGCTCGGCGCGGAAGGCGCGATCAGCGGTACTGTCGGTGTCAAGGGAACCACGGCTGCCCCAGCCGTCTCCTATGACCTCGACTGGAACAATGCCAATGTCGCCCAGGCCCGCAGCGCCGGAGTCGGTGCCTTGAATATCAAGGCCAACGGCCAGTTCGCCAACAACACCGTCGATGTCCGAACAACGATGTCGGGCGCGGGCGGACTTTCCTTCCGCGGTGGCGGCAAGGTCGGTATCGCGGGCAACCGCGCGATCTCGATGAAATTCGATGGCGACCTGCCCTTCTCGCTGCTCTCGGCCATCCTCTCGCAACAGGGCTTCACACTGACCGGCAACGCCAAAGTCGATGTCGCCATCGCCGGTACGGCAAGCGCCCCGCTCGTCACCGGCACGATCACGACTTCCGGCGCGCGTTTCGTCGATGTGCGTCGTAACCTCGCGATCACCAACCTTGCGGCGAATGTCGCGCTCGATGGCCGCCAGGCCCGCATCAACGAACTCGGTGGCCGCCTTGCCAGTGGCGGCAATGTATCGGCAACCGGCACAGTCGGCATCCAGCCCGGCTCCGGCTTCCCGGCGGATCTTTCCATCCGCCTCGACAACGCCAATTATATCGACGGCACTCTGCTCACTGCCCATATCGACGGCACCGTCACGATCAAGGGTTCGCTCATTGCCTCGCCGGTTGTCGGCGGCAAGGTGACGATCACCAAGGCGGCGATCACCATTCCGGAAAAACTGCCGCCATCGCTTTCGGAAATCGACATCAAGCATCGGCATGCGCCAGCGGATGTCCGCCGTATGCAGGCCGACCTCACCAAGGACACGGGCGGCGGCGGCAAGAGCAGCGGCATCAATTTCGATCTCATCGTCAGCGCACCGAATCACCTGTTCATCCGCGGCCGCGGCATAGATGCCGAACTGGGCGGCGATCTGACGATTCGCGGCACGGCCTCTCAGCCGGTCGTTGCCGGCGGGTTCGAAATGCGCCGCGGACGGCTCGAAATTCTCGGCAAACGCCTGACATTCACCGACGGCAACATCACTTTCGGCGGCGATCTCGTTCCGGCACTCGATCTCGATGCCACCTCTTCAGCAGGATCCACGACGATCACCGTCAATGTCGGCGGCCTTGCCAACAATCCGACCGTGACCTTCGCGTCGTCGCCCGCTTTGCCGCAGGACGAAATCCTGGCGCAGCTGATCTTCAACCGTTCCCTGTCGAACCTCTCGGCCTTTCAGATCGCCCAGCTCGCCAGCGCCGTCGCCGAGCTTGCCGGCGGCCGGTCAAACTCGCTGCTGAGTGGGCTGCGCAACAAGCTCGGGGTCGATGACCTGGACATTTCCACCGACGCCAGCGGCGGCGCACAGGTTACAGCCGGCAAATACCTGAATGATCGGACCTATCTCGAACTGCAGTCCGGCTCGGAAGCCGGCGGCGGCAAAGCGATCATCAATCTCGACGTCGGCCGCGGCGTGAAGCTGCGTGGCGAAGCCGGTGCCGAAGGAACCGGCGGAGGGATTTTCTATGAGAAGGAATACTAAGCGAAGGGTGCTGTTGCGCGTTTCACCGCTGGACGAAATTTCCCCCTTCGGCGATGATCTTGCCCAACAAGCCTCTCATTGAGCGTAAGGTTCCGATATGAGCGATGTCGTCATCCTGACTGTGCCTGTTTTCAGCATGCTCGGCAATGCCGGGCTCAACCTGCGTCGCGAAGTCTTCGTGCGGGAGCAACATGTGCCTGCTGATGAAGAGTTCGATGCCGACGACCTCACAGCTATCCATTTCATCGCCATCAAGGACGGCGAGGTTTGCGGGGTGCTCCGGTTCATCACAAAACCCGAACATGTCAAAATTGGCCGGGTAGTGGTGCGTCAGGACTATCGCGGTGAAGGCATCGCAAAGGTCATGATGAAGGCAGCCATGGAGACCGTGATTGCCCAGAACGACAGGCGCTTTCATCTCGACGCACAGGTCGACAAGGTCGGTTTCTACGAAAAATTTGGTTTCGCAGCCTATGGGCCGGAATTCATGGACGGGGGTATGCCCCACCGCGCCATGAAAACCTACTGAACAGTAGAACCCTTCGTCTATTTGACCGTGCACACCCCGTTCGCACCGTGCTTGCCGGTGTAGGAAACTGCCGCCGTTCCATCCGGATTGATGCTGAGCGAAACCGTGACGCCGGCGCCGTGGGCTTCATAATAGTTCTCGTTGAAGACCTTCAGCTTGGCTTCCTTGCCATTGAGATAGATCGGTCCACCCTGATCGGCATGAACCTCGATATTGCCGGGGCAGATCGCATTAACGAGAGGAATGGCGGCAGCGGCAGGCGTCGCCAGGAAGGCGGCAAATACAAGCGTCGAAACCATGGCGCGGGTCATCAAGCAATCTCCTGGTTGGATCAGTCCGTGCCCGCGGCAGGATGGTGATCATCTGCCCCTGAAGTCAACGCGAAACTTTTGATTGCGTCGCCTTAGACAATTGATGTCGAAATCCTACTGGTCTTCAGGAGAATGTTGGTCCCCGTCAGGTTAATGCCATCGAATCATAACCCCGCCATTGCCTGCGAGCATCTTTTTAACGATTTTGCTTCTATAATGGCCCTACGGCGCAAACGATCTCCCCGATCGTGCATGACGCATCTGCGCCCGGACCGGATGTAGCCGGAAATCAAACATTCGAACGACGCTCTGCGCATCGCGCCCATAGGAGGTGCTGCGCAATGAGCGTCGGGAACGCTACAACGGGAAGGGACCGAAGATGACGAATGCACTTAAGATGGCCGGCTTCGACGGCGAAACGCTCGAGATCATCGCGTTCCGCCTGCACGATCAGGAATTCTGCGTCAAGACGACGACGATCCGCGAAATCCGCGGCTGGGCACCGTCCACGCCGATCCCGCATTCGCCGCCGGAAGTCATCGGCGTCATGAACCTGCGCGGCACGGTCATCCCGATCATCGATCTCGCCCACAAGCTCGGCATGAAGAGCACAGCCGCCAACGAGCGCAGCGCCATCGTCGTCGCCGAAGTCCACAACATGGTCATCGGCCTCGTCGTCGACCGCGTGTCGGACATCCTGACGATCCAGGGCAGTCAAGTACAGCCGGTTCCTGAAATCACCACATCCTTCGACAAGAGCTATGCGGAAGGCATCATCGCCAACGAGACCGGCATGATCTGCTTCCTCAACCTTGCGCGCATGTTCAAGGAACGCGAGATGGACGACATGGCCGCCTGATCGGCGCCGGTCTTTTCCGAGGAACTCAGGGGGCGGCCGCAAGGCCGCTCTTTTCGTTTCAGGCGAGCGCCGCATCCTCGCCAACGAAGAAGCGGCGGCGGTATTCGCCCGGTGACAGGCCGAGGATCTTGCGAAAGATCTTGCGAAAGGCGCCAGGGTCCTCGTAGCCGATCTGCCATGCGATCTGCTCCACCTTGATGCTGGAAATCTCGAGCAGCTCCCGCGCCTTGGCGATCCGGAGCTGCTGGCAATATTCCGTCGGGTTCATGCCGGTCGCCTTGTGGAAGCGGCGCAGGAAGGTACGCTCTCCAAGCCCGGCGCGATCCGCCATCATCTCTATGGTGATCTTTTCGGTGTGACGGGCCTGCAGCCAGTGCTGGATCTTCAGGATCGCATCGTCGCCGTGGTGCAGCTTCGGCGCAAACGTGCTGTAGAAGGTCTGCTCGCGGCCCGCCGGATCGACCAGCATGAAACGCGCCGTGGCAAGCTGGATGCTGGGGCTCATGAAGCGGGCGACGAGTTTCAGGCCCAGATCGATCCAGGCCATCATCGCGCCGGCGGTGATGATGTCGCCGTCATCGATGATCAGCTTCGTCACATCGACCTTGATGCCGGGAAACTTGCCCGAGATCAGGTCGGAATGGGTCCAGTGGGTGGTCGCCGAGCGACCCTCGAGCAATCCCGATTCCGCCATCAGATAGGCGCCGCCGCAGATCGAGCAGATCGTCGTACCGGCTGAATGTTGCTGCCTGATCCAGCCGGGGAAGGCACCCATACGCTCGCCGACCGGCAGGTTGGTAAGGCTGGGCGGCAGGATCAGCGCGACGAGGCCAAGACTTGGGCCGGGGTGGCTGTCGAATACTTTCTCAACCGAGCCACCGTCGGCGGAGAGCTCCCAATGGCTGACGCGCATCTTCGACGGTGCGCGCCCGCCCTGCTCCTCGCTAATCAGATTGGCGACATGGAACAGATCCGTCAGCCCGTGGATCGCGGCCCGCTGGGCCTCGGGATAGATGACGATACCGATCTCTGCTGCTTCTCCCACCGCCATTTGTCACTTCCGTCGCGCTTAATGTCAGTTTCGCCAATCCCGAGTGTAGGCGTCACCACGTATAAAAACAACCAGACGAGCGGTTGGGACGACACACACCAAAACGGACCAACCATCAAGAGAAATCAAACAGATACAAAAGGGAACAGGACCATGAGAAACAGCACCGCAAACACCGTTTTTACCCGCCGCAACGTCCTCGTCGGCAGCGTCGGCGCAGCAACACTTGCCGGCTTTTCGGCCGGCACAACTCAGGCAGCAAACGCCACGAACACAAACGAAGGGAGCACGACAATGGCATCGAAGATCATTACCCGCGACGGCGTTGAAATCTACTACAAGGACTGGGGTCCGAAGGATGGCGCAGTCGTCGTGCTCAGCCATGGCTGGCCGCTGACGGCAGACAGCTGGGAGGCGCAGGCCTTCCACCTCGCCCAGAACGGTTTCCGTGTCATCACCCATGACCGCCGCGGCCACGGCCGCTCCTCCCAGCCCTGGGATGGCAACGACATGGATCACTATGCCGACGACCTTTCGGACCTGATCGAGCAGCTGGACCTCAAGGACATTTTCCTCGCCGGCTTCTCCACCGGCGGCGGCGAGATCAGCCGCTATATCGGCCGCCACGGCACGAGCCGGATCAAGAAGGCCGGCCTCATCTCCGCCGTACCGCCGCTGATGGTCAAGACCGACAAGAACCCCGGCGGCCTGCCGAAGGAAGTGTTCGACGGCATCCAGGCCGCAAGCCTCAAGGATCGCTCGCAGCTCTACAAGGACATCGCTTCGGGTCCGTTCTTCGGCTTTAATCGTCCCGGCGCCAAGGCCTCACAGGGCATGATCGACAGCTTCTGGCTGCAGGGCATGATGGGCGGTCACAAGAACACCTATGACTCGGTGGTCGCCTTCTCCCAGACGGACTTCACCGAAGACCTCAAGAAGTTCGACATCCCGACGATCATCATCCACGGCGACGACGACCAGATCGTGCCGATCGATGCCGCCGCCCGCGCCTCCAAGAAGCTGGTGCCGCACGCAGTCCTAAAAGTCTATACGGGCGCCCCGCACGGTATTACCGATACGCACAAGGACCAGCTGAACGCCGATCTGCTGGAATTCGCGAAGTCTTAAAGTGCTCCTCTCCGGCACCGCCCTCCCCGGTGCCGGAGCATCCTTTAACCCGATCGAACCAAGGAAGACCTGCCATGTCCCGCGCCGCCATTGCCACCGACCTCCTGATCAACCAAAACCGCCGCCAGTTCCTGGGCCTTGGCCTGTCGCTTGCCGCCCTCTCGGTTCTACCGAAAAGGCTCTTTGCCGCCGAGGCGCCAAACCTGAGACAGGGCGCTTTCGACATCACCGTGTTCAGCGACGGCTACATCAACCTGCCGGCCAGTATCGTCATGCCCGAAGCCAGCGAGGAGGAACGCGACGCGATCCTGAAGCGGCTGGGCGGCACGGTCGAGGCAGTACCGACACCATCCAACATTCCGCTGATCCGGACGGCCAAGGACCTGATCTTGATTGATGTCGGCGCAGGAGAGAATTTCCAGGCAAGCGCAGGCCTGCTGGAAGCGAACCTGAAGCTTGCCGGCATCGACCCGGCCGAGATCACCAAGGTCGTCTTCACCCACGCCCATCCAGACCATACCGGTGCGACGACGAAGAAGGACGGGACGCTGCGTTACCCAAATGCCGATTATATCGTCGGCGAGACCGAGTGGAATTTCTGGACAGACCCTGATTTTGAACAAAAGTATCCTCAGCCGCTGCATGCCTTCGCACTCGGCGCCAAACGTGATCTCTTTGCGGTCAAGGATCGGGTGAGGATGGTGAAGGCCGGCGACGACATCGTAACCGGTATCCGCGTACTCGATACGGCAGGCCATACGCCGGGCCATATCTCGCTTGAACTCGACGGGGGCGACGGCCTGGTCATCACGGCGGATGCCGCCACCAATGGTATCGTCTCCTTCGAACACCCAGCCTGGAAATTCGGCTTCGACACCGACCAGGAGCGGGCGATCAGGAACCGGGTGAAGCTGATGGACCGGGTTGCGGCGGAAAAGACAATGCTGATCGGCTATCACTGGGCCTTTTCGGGTGTCGGCCATGCCGAGCGCGAAGGCAGCGCTTATCGCTATGTGTCCCTGAACGGCACCCGGCTCTGATCTTGCCGCGCGGGCATGACAATCATCCCCGCGCGCAAAACGCCGAGGTGACACGAAATACAAAGCCGGGGCGCCGGAAGCTGCCGCACGGAAATTATAAAACATGACACCTTCCGGCGCCCCGTTCGGTTTCAAGCAGCGTCCCCCGATTCCTCTTCCAACGGTGGGCGGGACCCTTTCGGGGTGACACATGCGGACAGGCCGCCGTGCACGAAAGGCCAAAGCCAGTTGCCGCTCCTCTAGTGCCCCACAGGCACGCACCACTCTCTTTCAAGCGGCAGGGAAATCATTCCGACGCCTCCCTGAACGAAGGTTTGCGTCCCTCCTGCGTCCAGATACCGGTTGCGCCTCGTCGCGACGCCTCGCGATGCAGCCGATGGCGCAACGCAGGCATGGTGGCATGGTATCGTGACACGGGGATTGGCGGGGACTGAAGACCGACTATTACAGCGGCTTGACCTTGCTTCGGGTGCAGCCTATCTCGGACGGTGGGGCAATCCAAAGTGTGAGACGACGCAATGGAGTGGGGCGCATGACGCTGGTCAAAATCCGTAGCAAGTTGCGCGGCCTATATCTCGGCACCAGCACCCAGGCGATCCGTTTTCAGGTCGCAATGGCGCTCATCGATCTCGTAATTCTCATCTTCTTCGTGCTCGGCCCCTATCTCGGAAACGGGCGTTCCTACTTCATCATCGACTATGCGATCGCCTTCGTCATCGCCTGTGAACTCGTGGCCCGCATTCTCGTGGCAACCGACTTCAAACACTGGCTGATGCGGCCGATGACCTGGGTGGATATCCTTGTGCTCGGTACGCTGCTGTTTCCGCAGCAGCTCTCAAACTTCGCCTTTCTGCGCGCCTTCCGCATCTGGTCGCTCGGACAGAGCAAGGCTTTCGCCATGCTGATGACCCACGCCGGCTGTGCGCGATGGGGAGATGTTATCAAGGCGGTTATCAATTTCATCACCTTCCTGTTCCTCGTTACCGGCTTTGTCTACACGACCTTCTTCTACCACGACGCCGGCATCAACGGCTTCGTCGATGCGCTCTACTTCACCGTGGCGACCATCACGACGACCGGCTTCGGCGACATCACGTTGCCGGGCACAGCGGGCAAGCTGACCTCGATCGTGACGATGATCTTCGGCATCTCACTGTTCGTGCGGCTGGCGCAAACGATCGTTCGGCCGAACAAGGTCGCATTTCCTTGCCCGCAATGCGGGTTGCAGCGGCATGATCACGATGCCGTACATTGCAAGGCCTGCGGACATATTCTGAACATTCCTGATGATAGCGACTGATATCGCGGCAGCGGGTGCCGAGAGGATGCGAGGCGATGATGGTATTCACCGCGAATACCGCGCCCGCCGCAATTCCATAAGCGATTGCCATGCCCACAAGGGAGGAGTCTGACCCGGCAAGAAACCGCCAAATTTGGCCCCTGACACTCTCTTCATAGCAATGCTAACATGCGCGGCGCACCCTTGGGGGTGTTTTGGGAGGGGAAACTTATATGCCACGCATTGCACATCTCTATTTTCGTACAGCCATCATATTTCTGATCATCGGGATCTGTATGGGCTTGAAAATGGCCATATCACAGGATCACAGCGTCATCGGTGCCCATGCTCACGCCAACCTGCTCGGCTGGGTCACCATGGCGATCTTTGGCGGGTATTACGCGCTGAACCCCGAAAAGGCTGAACGGCGGATCGCCGTGGTACAATATGCGGTCTACACATCCGGCGTGACGCTGATGGTGCCGTCGCTCTATCTGATGCTGATGGGAAATGAGGCGATGGAGCCCGTCGTCGCGATCGCGTCGCTGATCACCTTTGCCGGCGTGCTGATGTTTGCCTTCATCATCTATACGGGCAGCACCGCCGCACGGACCGCACCAGCCGAATAAGCCAAGGGGAAAGCGGCTCAGTGCCTCGTGGCCTTGAGCCGTTCCTC
Source organism: Pararhizobium capsulatum DSM 1112 (assembly GCF_030814475.1). Lineage (NCBI taxonomy): Bacteria > Pseudomonadati > Pseudomonadota > Alphaproteobacteria > Hyphomicrobiales > Rhizobiaceae > Pararhizobium > Pararhizobium capsulatum. Next base: position 14,647 of record NZ_JAUSVF010000001.1, read on the forward strand.
GTCGAGCACGATGCCGAGGCCGGGGGTTTCGCCGAGTTCAAGCCAGCCGTCCTTGTGCTTCAAGGGCTCGATCATCGGATAGTCGCGCCGGGCTTCACTCCATTCGGGATTGTCATAGGGATATTCGAGGAAGGGGGCGTCACCGCAACCTGCCGTCAGGTGGGCGTTTGCGAGAACACCGATACCGTTGGTCCAGGAATGCGGCGTGAACATCACACCGGCTTCGCGCGCCTGGAAGGCCAGACGGCGGCAGCCGGTGATGCCGCCGACGAGCGCCACATCCGGCTGGATGACGTCGAAGGCGCGTTGCTCAATGATATCGCGGAACTCGTAGACCTCGCGCGTCATCTCGCCGCCGGCGATGCGGATCGAGGTCGCGTCGGACAGCCGGCGCATGCCTTCGCGGTCCGAGCGATGCAGCGGCTCTTCCATCCAGTAGATGCCGAGCCGCTCCAGCTCGCGGGCGACAGTGAGCGCATCCTTGAAGGTCCAGGACAACGTCGTGTCCCAGGGCATGCGCCAGCCCTGATTGCAATCGACCATCAGCTCCAACCGGTCGCCCACCCGGGCGCGGATGGCTTCGAGCGCCTTCACATCCGCCTTCCAGCTGCCGCGGCCGCCAGCTGAAGACGAAAAGCGCACCTTCATCGCCGGGAAACCTTCCTCGATGTAGCGCTCAGCCTGATCGGCCATGGCGGCGGGCTCGCGCAGCACGCCGGAGGAGGCATAGAGCCGAACCTTGTCGGCGCGGCCGCCGAGCATGCGCCAGACCGGCTCGCCGGTGATCTTGCCGGCGAGATCCCAGAGTGCCAAATCCATGGGCCAACAGCGGCCATAGTGGAAATTGATGTGGGAGAGAACCTCGTAGTGCCGCTCCAGATGGCGCGGGTCGTGGCCGATGAAAAGCTCTTCGTGCCCCTCGAAGCCCTTCATCAGGTCGCCGGAGCCGATGCCCTCACGACCCTCGTCATCGCGCACTCGCACGATCGTCGCCTCGAAATGTTTTCGCGGGCGGCCGTCCCAGCTGGCCTTGAAGGCCGGGTCGAGCGCCAGGCGATGATGGCTGATTTCGATGGAAACGATCTTGCTCATGGGGCTCTCCTCCGGGTGTCTTTCGTCTCAGCCGAACTGCTGCCAGATCGTCTTGTAATCACAATATTTGTCGATGGCGTGCACCGAGCGGTCGCGGCCGAAGCCGGATTGCTTGAAGCCGCCGAAGGGGGTGGCGAAGTTGGACATGTCGTAGGTGTTGATCCAGACCGTGCCGGCATGGATCGCCTCCGAGAAGCGGTGCGCGCGGTTCATGTCGCGAGTGAAGACGGCCCCTGCCAGACCATAGATCGTGTCGTTGGCGATCGCGAGCGCTTCCTCTTCCGTATCGAAGGGGATGGCGGCGAGCACGGGGCCGAAGATCTCCTGGCGGGCGAGGTTCATGTCGTTGGTGAGATCGACGAAAACGCCGGGCGAGACATAATAGCCGCCGGTGTCGTGCATCACCTGCTCGGCGCCGAAGGCACGCCGGCCACCCTCCTTCTCGCCGGCCGCGATCATGCCAAGCACCTTGTCCATATGCTCCTTCTCGATCAGCGCGCCGATCTGGGCGGAAGGCTCGAAGGGGTGGGCAAGGGCGATATCGGATTTCGCAACCGCCTCGATCTTCTCGATCAGCGCCTGCTGCACCGAGCGGTGCACAACGAGGCGGGTGGAGGCATGGCAGGTTTCGCCGGAATTGTAGAAGCAGCCCCAGGCGGCGGCAGATGCGGCCGCATCGAGATCGGCATCCTCGAAGACGACGAGCGGCGACTTGCCGCCAAGCTCCAGCGCCACCCGTTTGACATTGGATTGCGCGGCATAGCCCATGATCAGCTTGCCGACCTCCGTCGAGCCGGTGAAGGCGATCATGTCGACATCCATGTGCAGCGCCAGCGGCTTGCCGGTTTCCTCGCCAAAGCCGGTGATGACATTGAAGACGCCGGCTGGCAGTCCCGCCTCGAAGGCGAGCTGGGCAAGACGGATCGCCGAAAGAGAGGATTGTTCGGCCGGTTTCAGCACCACGGAATTGCCGGCGGCAATCGAAGGCCCGAGCTTCCAGGCATCTATGATCATCGGATAGTTCCAGGGCGTGATCGCGCCGATGACGCCGAGCGGCACCTTGCGCACCAGAGCGCGGGCATTCGGCCCGGTCGGGGCGATCTCGTCATAGAGCTTGTCGATCATCTCGGCATAGAACTGGATACCATCGGCGCAGAGGCGGACATCGACGTTCAGCGAGGCGAGCACCGGCTTGCCGACATCGAGGGTTTCGAGAAGCGCCAGTTCCTCGCCATGGGCGCGGATCAGCTCCGCCCATTTCAGCATGATCTTCTTCTTTTCCAGCGGCTCCTTGTGGCGCCAGACGCCGCTTGCAAAGGCTGCACGGGCGGAAGCGACCGCGCGGTCGATATCGGCGGCGTCACCACGCTGGAGCATGGCACCGGGCTTGCCATCCATCGGGCGGGTGCGGGTGAAGGTACGGCCGGAAGCGGCTGCGACCGATTGGCCGTCGATGAAATGCTGGCCATTGATGGCGAGGGCGGAGAGGGCTTTTTCCCAATAGTCGCGGGTGTAGGAAGCGGTCATGGTCAGGCAGCCTTCGGCAGGGACATAAGAATGGCGGCGAAATGGTCGATGTCGGCATCATCAACGTCCCGAATGGTCGAGCGGCGCATCGGCTGGTTTTCCGGTGCCTTCATTTCGGCAGCGAGGGCTTGTCCGTCGAAGGCGGAGAATGCGGATGGAAGGGCGCGGGTGATGCCGGTGCGATCCATCAGGCCGGTGACGAAGGCCGGAAAGGCGGCTGCATTGGCGACGCCACAGGCGCGGGCGGCGGCGTTGAGATCGGCGGTGTCGGCCTCGATCAGCCATGCGATGGTTGCTTCGAAACCCAGCGCCGTGGCGAGACCGTGGTGGACGGGCGCGAGGCCGGCCATGGCGTGGCTGACATTGTGGGCGATGGCGGTGCCGCAATTGTCGATGGCGATGCCGGCGTAGCAAGAGCCGAGCAGGACCTTGCCGCGGGCTTCGAGATTGTCCGGTTCCTTCACCGCCGTTTCCAGCGAAGATGTCAGGAGACGCAGGGCTTCATGCGCATAGAACTTGCCGCCGGTATGGGCGTTGCGGTTGGTCGCGGCCTCGAAGGCGTGGATGAAAGCATCCATGCCGCACCATGCCGTGAGGTTGGCGGGCAGGGTCGCGGTCAGGACGGGATCGAGAATGACCAGATCGGCCTTGGTTTCCGCGCCCCATATCCAGAGCTTCTTGCCTTCGGGGCCGGCGAAGATGTTGGTGGCGGAGGTTTCCGAGCCCGTGCCGGCCGTGGTCGGCACCATGATCTTCTTCAGCGGATTTTTCGGCAGCGGGTTTGCCGCCAGTGCGTAGTGCATTGCGTCTTCGCCGGAAGCGGCGCAGCAGGCGGCGATCTTGGCGATATCGAGGGCAGAGCCGCCGCCGATGCCGATGACGAGATCGGTCCCCTTGACCACATCCGTTGCAGCGCGGACATGGGCGAGCTTGGGTTCACCGGTAAAATCGGAGAAGAGTCTGGCTTCGATGCCATACTCGGCGAGGCTTGCGGAGATCGTTTCTGCAAGGCCGGATCGGGCGAGGAACCCGTCCATGACGATGGCGGCGGATTTGATTCCGCCCAGGCCGGCGGCGGCCGAGCCGATGCTGCGGTGGAGATCGTTGCCGAAGCGGATCTCGGGAACGAAGGAGATGGTGAAGCTCACGGGGCGCATATCCTGATGCAAATTGGTCGCTTTACCCTGCATCACGATCTGATATTTTCAAATCCGACCAATTCTCGGGTATATTGATGATGTCAGGTTATACTAGGCCATGCTGAGCCATATTCCGCTCGAAGCGTTCCGTGTCTTCGATGCCGCCTGCCGGCACATGAACTTTTCGCGCGCCGGACGCGAGCTGAATATCACCCAGGCTGCCGTCAGCCGGCGGATCAAGGGACTGGAGGATCATCTGGGTGCCGCCCTCTTCCAGCGGCGCGGCAAGAACCTTGCCCTGACGCCGAAGGGCGAGCGGCTTTTTCAGCGCGTACGGGCGACACTGGACTATCTGGAGGAAAGTCTGGAGGCCTTTCGGCCGCAGACTGGCGGCACGATCGCGATTGCCGCCAGCGGCTCGGTCTCGCATCTCTGGCTCGGACGGCGGCTGCAGGATTTCGGCAACGAGAACCCACAGACATCGCTGCGATTGCTGACATCCGATACACCGTCCGATCTTGCTTCGGAGAACAACGATCTCGTCATTCTCTATTCCGCCGGAGAACATCCCCGCTGGGACCTGACACTGCTGCTGCCTGAGGTGCTGTCGCCGGTGGCTGCACCGGCCTATCTCGCAAGTCGGGGGATCGACGCCGCCGCCGTGACCATCGAAGAGATCGCCCGTCTCGACCTGATCGACTACGAGCGCTTCAACGCGCACTGGATTTCCTTCCGGCAATGGTTCGACCGGCTCTCCGCCAAGCAACGGGTCAAGCCGCCGGCGCCGCGCTATTCCTTCTCGACCTATGTCATGGCGATCGACGCGGCCGTGCGTGGCGACGGTATTGCGCTCGGTAGCCTCGGGCTGATCGACCAGCAACTTCGGGATGGCCGGCTTGTGCAGGTGGGCGGCGAGCAGCTTTCGACCGGCTACGGCTATTATCTCGGCCTGCCGCGCCACAAGACCGTGGCACCGGAGGTGATGCGGCTGTATACGGCCCTGATCGGGCAAACGTGAGCTTTCCGTGCCGCTCGAATCGTGCAACTGATAGGATGTTGCGCATCTGACGGGATTTGTATCCGGGTTACCCGTCTGCCATTGGCCTCGTACAGGCCATTTTGCGCACGCTATCGGCAATCTGGAACGTGCCCATGACGTGGTTCTATCTCCTGTCGGCGCTCCATATCGCGATTGCGTTGCTGTTCCTGGACAGCGGCTACCGTGAAGGCGAGCTTGAGGGCGGCGAATGGGATGTCATGCGCGTTGTCGGGCTGGTTTCCTGCCTCGCCTGGCCCCTCCTGATCCTCTATGTGATCCTCTCCGCCTTCCGGCAAAAGCAGCTGAACCGCCGGACACGGTAAATTGGTGGCCTGCCCATGCTTCCATTAGGAATTCTGCAGTAGATTGCGCTTAAGCGGAATGAAAAGCGGCGAGCAGGTTCAACGATGGCGCAGGGGAAAAGGGAGCGGTCGGGAAAGCTGTTTTTCCTCGTCGCCCTGCTTGTGATTTTTGTTGGTATCCTGACCACCGCTCTCCTTGCCAATGACGGGCGCAGTCTGCGGCTTCTGCTGCGATATTTCGAGATCGAAATGCCCGCTGCAATTACGCTGTCCGGTTCATCCTCTCCCGAGCAGGAGCAATCCGTGCCCTTTCGCTCGATCAAGGGCACGCGGCTGCCGCCGGCGCACATGGTGCTGCCGACCTTTGCCTTTGCTGATATGAAAAGCCCGCCACAGACCTTTCTGCGCGCCATTCGCAGCGATCCCCGCAGCCTGTGCGAACAGGTGAAGGAAGCCGGCTTTCGCGGCATGGACTGGGTCATCAGCAGCAGCAACCGCGACAACTGGGAATGCTCCTCGCTAACGACAGTACTACCGTCAACGGATGGCGACGGAGCAGCGGAATCCTCGATCTTCGTCTCCATCAAGGGTGACGGCGAAAACCGGGTGACCTCGTTCCGCGTCAAGCTGAACATCGAACGACCAGCAGACAGCGGGCCGGTGGCGGCACTGGCGGCCGATGCCGCGATGATCTTTCTCGATCGCGCGCAGTGGGAAAACAGCGAGGAAGTCGTGCGTCTCGTGCGCTCGCTAAAAGAGTTCGAGCTGGACAATTTCGGAAGCCGCATCCGCTTCAAAAAGGAAATGGGCGAGGTTCCGCGCTACAACTTCATCGCCAGCCAGGCGCCGGGTAAACCGCGCAGATCACCCGTAGCCGCATATTTCGACCGGGAAAGGTGGTTACCGCTTTCGGATGACGACAAGGCGCCGATGGTGGGCGGCATGAGGGCTGGTGAAGGGGCTGGCGGGTTGCCGTTGGCGGGGGTGAAATCGGAGGAGAATTGAGGAGAATGCGGCGATCTCCCTCTTCTCCCCAGCGGGGCGAAGGTGGCGCAAAGCGCCGGATGAGGGGGCTGGCTGGCACTGAGTTTGCGGCAAAGCCCCCCTCATCGCCTCGCATGGGCTCGGCTCTTCTCCCCGCTGGGGAGAAGAGGAAAGGTGCCGCCCCGTCCGTCGCATACCTAAAAACAAAAAACCGCCCGGACGTAAATCCGGACGGCTTTCGGGAGAAAGGAGTTAGCCGGCTTACTTCTGCCAGCTCTTGACCAGTTCGTCGTAGTTGACGGTGATCGGCTTTTCTTTCTCGTTTTCGATCTTCAGCTGCGGAGCAAGGTTGCCCTTGGAAACGGCATCCTTGTTCCAGTATTCAAGATCGTGTTCCTCCTCGAGCTTCGGACCGATATCGCCCTGAACGCCGGAGCGTTCGAGGCGCTGCAGGACCTTTTCCTGCTCGGCGCACAGCGAATCCATGGCTTCCTGGGCGGTTTTCGCACCCGAAGACGCATCACCGATTGCCTGCCACCAAAGCTGGGCCAGCTTCGGATAGTCCGGGATGTTCGTGCCGGTCGGCGACCACTGAACGCGGGCCGGCGAGCGGTAGAACTCGATCAGACCACCGAGCTTGGGGGCACGATCGGTGAAGCTCTTGTCCTGGATCGACGACTCACGCGTGAGCGTCAGGCCGACATGGCTCTTCTTGAGATCGACGGTCTTCGAGGTGACGAACTGGGCGTAGAGCCAGGCCGCCTTGGCGCGATCTTCCGGGGTCGACTTCATCAGCGTCCAGGAACCCACATCCTGGTAACCAAGCTTCATGCCGTCCTTCCAGTAGACGCCATGCGGGCTCGGAGCGAAACGCCACTTCGGCGTACCGTCGGCGTTGACGACCGGCAGGCCTTCCTTCACGAAGTCGGCGGTAAACGCCGTGTACGTGAAAATCTGCTGGGCGACTTCGCCCTGGGCCGGAACCGGACCAGCCTCGCCGAAGGTCATGCCCTGGGCGGATGCCGGTGCATAGGCCTTCAACCAGTCTAGATACTTCTGGATCGAATAGACGGCTGCCGGGCCGTTGGTGTCACCACCGCGGGCAACGCAGGAGCCGACCGGCTGGGACTTTTCGTTGACCTTGATGCCCCATTCGTCGACCGGAAGACCGTTCGGCAGGCCCTTGTCGCCGTTGCCGGCCATCGAAAGCCAGGCGTCGGTGAACCGCCAGCCGAGCGACGGGTCCTTCTTGCCGTAGTCCATGTGACCATAGACCTTCTTGCCGTCGATTTCCCGACCGGTGAAGAACTCGGCGATGTCTTCGTAAGCAGACCAGTTGACGGGAACGCCGAGGTCGTAGCCGTACTTCGCCTTGAAGTCGGCCTTGTTCTTTTCGTCGTTGAACCAGTCATAGCGGAACCAGTAGAGGTTCGCGAACTGCTGGTCGGGCAGCTGGTAGAGATCGCCGTCCGGAGCGGTCGTGAACTTGGTGCCGATGAAGTCGGCGAGATCGAGACCGGGGTTGGTCACGTCCTTGCCTTCATTGGCCATCCACTTGGTCAGCGAACGGGCCTGCTGGTAGCGCCAATGGGTGCCGATCAAGTCCGAGTCGTTGACATAGGCGTCGTAGATATTCTCGCCCGTCTGCATCTGGGTCTGCAGCTTTTCGACCACGTCACCTTCGCCGATGAGGTCATGCGTGACCTTGATACCGGTGATCGCGGTAAACGCTGCAGCCAGGGTTTTGGATTCGTATTCGTGTGTCGTCAGTGTTTCGGAAGCAACTTTGATATCCATGCCGGCAAATGGCTTTGCCGCATCGATGAACCATTGCATTTCCTTTTCCTGATCAGCGCGGGAAAGCGTCGAGAGATCGCCGATTTCCTTGTCCAGGAACTGTTTGGCCTCGTCCATGCCCGCAAATGCGGTTCCGGTAAAAGCCAGCAGCATGACTGCCGTTGATGTCAGTAGGTGCCGTCGCATAATGTCCTCCCTTAAAGGTTTGCGAGTGCAGTTACGTTCCGTCCGGCTCCTTTCCGAACGGCATTTCCAGTCCTTGCCTCAGACCAGCTTGAAGACGCCGACGGCGTAGACGAGCGACAGGGCAAGAGCCCACCACTGGCCGGTGCCGACGAGGCCCAGCCATGCGAGATTGATGAAGGCGCTGCCGAGCAGCGATATGAACAGGCGGTCGCCGCGCGTCGTCTCGAAGCGCAGGATACCGACTCGCGGGCTGCCGCCGGGACGGGCATATTCCCATACGGCCATCAGCGCGAGCAGTAGGAAGATTGTCAGGAAGAACATGGCCGACGGGAACGTCCATGCCATCCAGCCGCCAGGAATCAGCGGGGCAAACCAGTCCCGTGCGCCATCCTTGACCGGCAGCGCCATGACGAGCAGCCCGGCGATTGCGGCATAGGCTACCAGAACGAGGGCCAGCGCCAGAGGCCAGCGATTGGTGCGTTGCAAGACAGCGGCCATTATACCCTCCCCAGGGCAAAGCCCTTGGCGATGTAGTTTCTGACAAAATAGATGACGATCGCGCCCGGAATGATAGTGAGCACGCCGGCGGCGGCCAGTACGCCCCAATCCATGCCGGAGGCCGATACCGTGCGCGTCATGATGGCGGCGATCGGCTTGGCATCCGTCGTCGTCAGCGTCCGGGCGATCAGAAGCTCGACCCAGGAGAACATGAAGCAGAAGAAGGCTGCGACACCGATGCCCGATGCGATCAGCGGAATGTAGATCCGCAGGAAGAAGCGCGGGAAGGAATAGCCGTCGATATAGGCGGTCTCATCAATCTCTTTCGGCACGCCCGACATGAAGCCTTCCAGGATCCAGACGGCGAGCGGCACATTGAACAGGCAGTGCGCCAGCGCAACGGCGATGTGCGTGTCGATCAGGCCAAAGGCCGAGTAGAGCTGGAAGAACGGCAGGGCGAAGACGGCGGGCGGTGCCATGCGGTTGGTCAAGAGCCAGAAGAACAGGTGTTTGTCGCCGAGGAACCGATAGCGCGAGAAGGCATAGGCCGCCGGCAGCGCCACCGAAACGGAGATCACCGTGTTCATCACCACGTAGATGATCGAGTTGATATAGCCCTTGTACCAGGACGGGTCGGTGAAGATGACCGCATAGTTGTGAAGCGTCGGCGCATGCGGATAGAGCGAGAACGTGCCGGTGATCTCGGTGTTGGTCTTGAAGCTCATGTTGACCAGCCAGTAAATCGGCAGGAGCAGGAAGACGATATAGAGGGTCGGCACGATCCAGGAGAGGTTACGGCCGGAGGTCTGTGTTGCTGTGGTCATGGTCGTTCCTCCTTTCTCAATTCTCGGCGTCACTGTTGGTCATGACGGTGTAGAAGATCCACGACAGAAGCAGGATGATCAGGAAGTAGATGATCGAGAGCGCTGCTGCGGGACCGAGGTCGAACTGGCCGATGGCCGTCTTGACGAGATCGATCGACAGGAAGGTGGTGGCGTTACCGGGACCGCCGCCGGTGACGACGAAGGGCTCGGTGTAAATCATGAAGCTATCCATGAACCGCAGCAGGAAGGCGATCAGCAGCACGCGCTTCATCTTTGGAAGCTGGATGTAGCGGAACACGGCCCAGCGCGACGCACCGTCGATACTGGCAGCCTGATAATAGGCATCGGGGATCGAGACGAGGCCGGCATAGCAGAGCAGCACCACGAGGCTCGTCCAGTGCCAGATGTCCATGACGATCAGCGTCACCCAGGCGTCGAAGACGTTGTTGACGTAGTTGTAGGGGATGCCGATCGCATCCAGCGTATAGCCGAGCAGACCGATATCGACGCGGCCGAAAACCTGCCAGATCGTGCCGACGACGTTCCACGGAATGAGCAGCGGAAGCGACATGAAGACGAGGCAGAAGGGCACGCCGAGACCCTTTTTCGGCATGTTCAGCGCGATCAGGATACCGAGCGGAATCTCGATCGCAAGGATGATCGCTGAAAAGATCAGGTTACGGGTCAATGCATCCCAGAAGCGGTCGGAATGCAGCACATCGGTGAACCAGTCGGTTCCGGCCCAGAAGAATTCATTGTTGCCGAAGGTGTCCTGCACTGAATAGTTCACGACCGTCATCAACGGGATGACCGCCGAGAAGGCGACAAGCACCAGCACCGGCAGCACCATGAACCAGGCCTTGTTGTTCCAGGTCTTTTCCATGGTTCAGCCCTCCCCGCCGACGCGCCAGGAATTGGCATAGATGTTGATGGCGGCCGAATCGAAGGTGATCTTCGGCTCCGCCGGGATTTCCCCGTCCTCATGGACGACGATGGCCAGCGGCCGCCCGGCAAACGAGGCGCGCACGATCTTCTGGCGGCCGATGTCCTCGACCTTGGAGATCGAAACCGGCATGCCCTCGCGACCGAGGCGGACGAATTCGGGACGGATGCCGAGTTCGGTTTTTGCGCCGGCCGTAATCTTCGGCGCGAAGCCGAGGGTGACGCTGCCGTCGCCGAGATCGACGGTCGAGCCATCGATCTTCGCCGGCAGCACGTTCATGCCCGGCGAACCGATGAAATAGCCGACGAAGGTATGCTTCGGCTTTTCGAACAGCTCGGCCGGCGTGCCGATCTGAACGATCTCGCCGTCATACATGACAACGACCTTGTCTGCGAAGGTGAGCGCCTCGGTCTGGTCGTGCGTGACATAGACCATGGTGAAGCCGAACTGCTTGTGCAGCCGCTTCAGCTGCGAGCGGAGCACCCATTTCATATGAGGATCGATGACCGTCAGCGGCTCGTCGAACAGGATGGCGCTGACATCGGAGCGGACGAGGCCACGGCCGAGCGAGATCTTCTGCTTCTGGTCGGCGGTGAGGCCGCGGGCCTTCTTGCTGGCGCGGTCCGCCAAGCCGATCATGTCGAGGATTTCGGTGACGCGGCGATCGACCTCAGTTTCCGGAACCTTGCGGTTGCGAAGCGGGAAGGCGAGATTGTCGTAGACCGTCATCGTGTCGTAGATCACCGGGAACTGGAACACCTGGGCGATGTTGCGTTCCTGGGTCGGCAGGTTGGTGACGTCCTTGCCGTCGAAGAGGATCTTGCCTTCGGAGGGCTGCAGCAGCCCGGAGATGATGTTGAGCAGCGTGGTCTTGCCGCAGCCGGAGGGGCCGAGCAGCGCGTAGGCGCCGCCGTCGTTCCATTCGTGATGGACTTCCTTCAGCGAATAGTCGGCCGGCGACTTTGGGTTCGGGCCGTAGGCGTGTCTCAAATGTTCGAGCGTGATGCGTGCCATGATGGTCTCCTCACGCCGCGTGCGCGGCTTGGCCGCCGGTTGCCTGGCCATCCGGCGAAAAGGCCATCAGGTGACGGGTATCGACAAAGAGATCGAGTGCCGTATCCGGATCGAAATCATGGATCCCATGCTCCAGCATGACCCAGCGGGAACCCGAAGCTTGCACATGGATGAAGCTTTCCGAGCCGGCGATTTCCGAAATGATGACCCGCGCTTTCAGGACAGCGGCCGAGGCATCCGGCCTTTCGATCGACAAGTGATGCGGCTGGAATGCGACGGTGACCGGACCGTCCGCGATGGCGGAAAGATGCGCCGGCACCGGCAGCAACGGCGCGCCGTCCTTCTCGAAATGCGCGCCCTTCTTCACCAGCTCGGCCGTGTTGAGAGGCGGGTCTGCAAAGGTCTTGGCCGTGATGAGATCGACGGGGCGCCGATAGACGGAGATCGTCGAGCCGAACTGGCTGATGCGGCCCTCGTTCATCGTCGCCGTATTGCCGCCGAGCAGAAGCGCTTCCGTCGGCTCTGTCGTTGCGTAGACGAAGATCGAGCCGGAGGCGGCAAAGAGTTTCGGCAGTTCCTCGCGCAGTTCCTCGCGCAGCTTGTAGTCGAGGTTGGCGAGCGGCTCGTCAAGCAGCACAAGGCTGGCATTCTTGACGATGGCGCGGGCAAGCGCCGTGCGCTGCTGCTGGCCGCCGGAGAGATTGAGCGGGGTGCGGTCAAGATAGGGTGTCAGCTTCATCAGCTCGGCAGCCTTCTTCACTTCGCGGTCGATGGTGGCGGCATCCTTGCCGGCGATCCGCATCGGCGAGGCGATGTTTTCGTAAACGGTCATTGCCGGATAGTTGATGAATTGCTGGTAGACCATGGCGACGCTGCGATCCTGAACGCGTACGCCCGTCACGTCCTTGCCGTCGAAATGGATCGTGCCGGAGGTCGGCTTGTCGAGCCCCGCCATCAGCCGCATCAGCGACGTCTTGCCGGACAGCGTCGGGCCGAGAAGCACGTTCAGCGACCCCCGCTCCAGCACAAGGTTTGTCGGATGGATATGCGTATCCGCCCCCACGACCTTGGTTATGTTTTTCAGTTCAAGCATTACCAGGCTTCCTCCCAGCCGGAGCTTCAATGGCATGGCGCCGTCAGGCGACCTCGCGCATTTTCTCCCGCATGTATTCCTCCAGCCCGGCGACTTCTGCCGGACCCACTTTCAGACCGAGTTTGGTGCGGCGCCACAAGACGTCTTCGGCGTAGCGCGCCCATTCCCTGTTCATCAGCCAGTTGACCTCGACCTCGTAGAGATCGGCGCCGAAATGGCGACCGAGATCACTGAGCGCCTTTGCCTCTCCCAGCATGCGCGCAGCAAGCGTACCATAAAGGCGGACAAGCCGCCGCGCGTGACGGTCCCCTAAAAAGGAGTAGCGATCCTTCAGGGCCGAAACCTGCGCGTCATAACCGGTTGCCGGAAAATCGCCGCCGGGAAGAGAGCTTCCAGCCGTCCAGGGCGCACCCTTGGTACCGATCATCTCGATGATCTTTTCCAGGGCGTGCTCGCCAAGACGGCGATACGTCGTGAGCTTGCCACCGAAGATATTGAGAAGCGGCGCATCGCCCTTGCCGCCTTCGACCTTCAGCACATAATCACGGGTGGCTTCCTGCGCCTTGGACGCACCATCGTCGAACAGCGGGCGCACGCCGGAATAGGTCCAGACGATATCGGAGGGCGCGACAGGCTCCTTGAAATATTCGCTCGCCGCCTTGCAGAGATAGTCGGTCTCTGCGTCGGTGATGCGAACCTCGTGGGGGTCACCGTTATAATCGCGATCGGTGGTGCCGATCAGCGTGAAATCGGTCTCGTAGGGAATGGCGAAGATGATGCGGCCATCCGGGTTCTGGAAGAAATAGGCACGCGGGTCGTCGAATTTCCTGCGCACGATAATGTGGCTGCCCTGGACGAGGCGGACATTGTGGGCGCTGTTGTTGCTGAACACATCCGAAAGCACGACATCGACCCATGGCCCTGCCGCATTGACGAGCATGCGCGCCTTGAAGCTGCTGCCGGCACCCGTCGCACGATCCTCGACATCGATATGCCAGAGGCCGGCTTCCCGCCTTGCGGAGGTGACACGGCTGCAGCTGAGGATCAGCGCGCCGCGATCGGCAGCGTCGCGGGCGTTGAGCACCACCATGCGCGCATCATCGACCCAGCCGTCGGAATATTCGAAGGCCTTGGTGAACAGCGACTTCAGCGGCTTGGCGGCCGGGTCGCGGCGCATGTCCAGCGTCTTCGTCGCCGGCAGCAGCTTGCGGCCACCGATGTGATCATAGAGGAACAGGCCGAGGCGGATGAGCCAGGCCGGGCGCACGCCGCCCTTGTGGAACGGCAGGACGAAGCGCATCGGCCAGATGATATGTGGCGCCATCGCCCAGAGCACTTCGCGCTCCATCAGCGATTCGCGCACCAGGCGAAACTCGTAATGTTCGAGATAGCGCAGGCCGCCGTGAATGAGCTTGGTGGCAGCCGACGAGGTTCCGGAGGCGAAGTCGTTCATTTCGGCAAGGGCAACGGAATACCCACGACCAGCCGCATCCCGCGCAATGCCGCAGCCGTTGATGCCACCGCCGATGACGAAAATGTCGAACTGATCTTCCGCAGGCACGCCTTGTCTCCCCCCACATTTCGCATCGCACAATTTTGCGCATATGCGAAAGTGAATTTAGTTAAAGCGAATATTTTCGAATGTCAAACGAATGTTACAGGAAAATAATATGCTGATCCAGATGCTTGGGGTCAGGCATTCGTTTCGATCAGCCGCACGTCCTGCTCCTGGCAGATCGTCCGCACGTTTTCGATCGGACAGCTATCGGTGATGAAGGTGTGGACCTGGCTGATATGGCCGATGCGAACCGGCGCGGTGCGCTCGAATTTGGTCGAATCGGACACCAGAATGACGTGGCGGGCATTGGCGATGATCGCCTGCGCCACTTTCACTTCGCGATAATCGAAATCCAGAAGCGCGCCGTCGTGATCAATGGCGGACGCGCCGATCACAGCGTAATCGACCTTGAACTGGCGGATGAAATCCACCGCGGCCTCACCGACGATACCGCCATCGGCACCGCGCACGACGCCGCCGGCGATGACCACCTCGATCGAGGGGAAAACACGCAACCTGTTGGCAACATTTATATTATTCGTGATAACCATCAGCTCTTTATGGTCGAGCAGCGCTTCTCCCACAGCCTCGGTCGTCGTGCCGATATTGATGAACAGCGAAGAATTGTCGGGGATCATGGCGGCGGCGGCCTGGCCGATCGCCTGCTTTTCGCTTGCCGCGATCGAGCGTCGGGCTTCGTATTTCACATTCTCGTTGCCACGCGGAAAAATCGCTCCGCCGTGAATGCGGGTCAGCACCCGTGCATCACAGAGATCGTTCAAGTCCTTGCGGATCGTCTGCGGCGTCACCGCGAAGCGGCTTGCCAGCTCATCGACGAGCACTCGGCCCTCTGTCTTGGCAAGATCGAGGATTTCGGATTGCCGCCCGGTCAGATACATGGTGTTCCCAGCCCTATTTCGTTTTCTTTCATAATAGGCAAAAACGAAAGCGGCGCAAAGCATGAAATGCAGCAGGCTCCCATTGCCGATGCAACCGAAAGCCGACTGCAACATTGCAATTGAGGAGAGGATGCGCCAGCCTGCTTTCGGGAGGATTTGAGATGTTTCACCCATCCTTGTTCAAGGGAATGAATGTGGTTGTGACCGGCGCGGGGCGCGGGATCGGCCTTGAAGTCGCGCGGCTGTTTCTCGATTGCGGCGCCCATGTGCTGCTGCATGCCGGCCGCGCCCCGCAAGGCGGAAAACCCGATTTCTTGCAAGCCGCTATAGAGGAAGCACGGGCGCATCTGGTGTATGGTGATTTCCTGACCGATCAGGGGATCGCAGATGTCCTGCGCCGGGCTGACAGCCTGTTCGAACAGGTGGATGTGCTGATCAACAATGCCGGAACCATGGTCGGGCGCTTTCCGGCCGGCGAGCTGACGGACGACCAGTACGAGACCGTCGTACAACTCAACCAGACTTCCGTGGTGGAGATTACCCGCGCGCTGCTGCCGCAGCTTCGCCGCTCGACACAGGGCGCCATCGTTAATACTGTCTCGATCTCGGCGATCACGGGCGGCAGCACCGGCTCGGCGATCTACTCCGCTACAAAGGCCTTTGTTGCGACCTATTCCAAGGCGCTGGCGCGGGAGCTTGCCCCCGATGGGATCCGGGTCAATTGTGTTTCGCCCGGAACGATCACCACCGATTTCCATGAACGATATTCGACGCCGGAAAAGCTCGAGGCGACCCGCAAGTCCATACCCCTGCAGCGCCTCGGTACGCCGGAGGATTGCGCGCCCGCCTATCTCTTCCTCGCATCGTCCGTGCTTTCCGGCTACATCACCGGCCAGGTGCTGGAGGTCAATGGCGGCCAGCTGATCTGCTGACCGCGCCTCCTACCATGGACAGGCTCCTATGATCGACAAGCTGGAATTCTTCATCGCGCTAGCGCAGGAGCGGCATTTCGGCCGGGCGGCCGAACTGAGCGGCATCACCCAGCCGACGCTTTCGGCAGCGATCCGCCAGCTGGAAGATCAGCTCGGGGTGATGCTCGTTATTCGCGGTGCCCGGTATCAAGGGCTGACACCGGAGGGGCAGCGGGTGCTGGAGTGGGCGCGCCGGATCGTTGGCGACAGCCGGACCATGCGCGAAGAGATGCGGGCCGCTCGCAAGGGACTTGTCGGACATATCCGGCTCGCGGCCGTACCGACGACGCTTGCCATGGTGCCGAGCATCACCGGGCCATTTCAGGAAAAGCATCCTGAGGTCACCTTCAGCATCCTTTCCACCACATCGCTAAAAATCCTCGGCCTGCTCGAAAATCTCGAGGTCGATGCGGGGCTGACTTATCTCGAAAACGAGCCGTTGGGCCGGGTAACCAGCGTGCCGCTGCAGGTGGAGCGCTATCATCTGGTGACGGCGGCCGGCACGCCGCTTGCCGACCGCGACAGCGTGACGTGGAAGGAAGTCAGCAGTCTTCGGCTTTGTCTATTGACCGCCGATATGCAGAACCGGCGGATCATCAACCAGCATTTTGCCGAGGCTGGCGCAGTCGCTGCTCCGACGCTGGAATCGAACTCGATGATCGTGCTGTTTTCCCATGTCCGCACCGGCCACTGGGCGAGCATAATGCCATTTAACGTCGCGAATTCATTTGGTTTTCACAGCGATATCAAGATCATTCCAATCACGGAACCGGACGCGCATCATACCGTCGGACTGGTGGCGACACACCGCGAACCGTTCACGCCGCTCGTGTCGGCCCTTTTGCACGAAGCACGCATTCTGAGTGAGCAAAACATGGGTTGATAGAAATTTTCTATCGATCGACGAAACAGCCGTATTGACCTGAAAGACCCCGACTGCGAAGCTTTTTCGCATGAAATGAGCGGCGCAGGGAGCTGGAGGCTTACCTGCTGCCGCAGCTGGCAACGGAAGTTGCCGCTTTGCGAACAGGCTCGATGCCTGTCTGGGAGGTTTGAAGGTGAATTTGCATATGCCTGTGCCGGATATCGACGCACGCACCCTGTCGATCGTCAACGATCTCAAGGGGCTCGAAGGGCCGCTTCTGCCGATCCTGCACGAGATCCAGGCCGAATTCGGCTATGTCCCTGAAGACTGCCTTCCGATCATCGCCCGCGAGCTCAATCTTTCACGCGCCGAAGTGCACGGCGTCGTGACCTTCTATCACGACTATCGCCGCCATCCCGCCGGCCGTCATGTTCTGAAGCTCTGTCGGGCTGAAGCCTGCCAATCCATGGGATCGGACAGGCTGGCGGAGAAGGTGAAGGCGCTGCTCGGTATCGATTTCCATGAAACCACCGGGGACGGCGCGGTCACTTTGGAGCCAGTCTACTGTCTTGGCCTCTGTTCCACCGCACCCGCCGCGATGCTCGACGGCGAGGTGCACGGAAGGCTTGATGACGACGCGATTGCCGACCTCGTTGCGGAGGCCCGCCGATGACCGTCACGATCTTCGTTCCCCGCGATGCCGCTGCCCTTGCCGTCGGCGCCGACAAGGTGGCAGCCGCCATCGAGAAGGAAATCGCTGCTCGCGGCGTCGATGCGCGCATCGTGCGCAACGGTTCACGCGGCATGCTCTGGCTGGAGCCGCTGGTCGAGGTGCGTGCGGATCACGGCCGCATCGCCTACGGGCCGGTACGTCCTTCGGATGTCGCCTCGCTCTTTGACGCGGGCTTCCTTGAAGGTGGCGCGCATCCGCTCTGTCATGGACAGACCCACGACATTCCCTTTTATGCGAGCCAGACGCGCCTCACCTTTTCGCGTTGCGGCGTCACCGATCCGCTGTCGCTCGACGACTATCGCCAGTATCGCGGCCTGACAGGGCTCGAAAAGGCGATTTCCATGGCGCCGGCCGAGATCGTCAAGGAAGTGACCGACAGCGGCCTGCGCGGCCGCGGCGGCGCGGGCTTCCCGACGGGCATCAAGTGGAAGACGGTGATGGATGCGGCGGGTCCGCAGAAATACATCGTCTGCAACGCCGACGAAGGTGATAGCGCCACCTTTGCCGACCGGATGATCATGGAAGGCGATCCCTTCGTGCTGATCGAAGGCATGGCGATCGCCGGCATCGCGACCGGCGCGACCAAGGGTTATGTCTATATCCGCTCGGAATATCCGCACGCAATCGCTGTCATGGACGAGGCCGTCCGCATCGCGCGCCAAGAAAAGATACTAGGGGCCTCGGTGCTCGGTTCTGCGTATGCGTTCGACATGGAAGTGCGCAGCGGTGCAGGCGCCTATGTCTGCGGCGAGGAGACGTCACTGCTGAACAGCCTGGAAGGCAGGCGCGGAATCGTGCGCGCCAAGCCGCCGCTGCCGGCGCTGCAAGGCTTTCTAGGACGACCGACCGTCGTCAACAATGTGATGTCGCTTGCCTCCGTGCCGGTCATTCTCGACCGGGGTGCCGGCTTCTACCGCGATTTCGGCATGGGCCGCTCGCGCGGCACGATCCCGATCCAGATCGCCGGCAACGTCAAGCATGGCGGCCTCTATGAGGTCGCCTTCGGCCTGACGCTTGGCGAGATCGTCGAGAAGATCGGCGGCGGCACGGCAAGCGGCCGGCCGGTCAAGGCCGTGCAGGTCGGCGGGCCGCTCGGGGCCTATTTTCCGGTCTCGATGTTCGACACGCCATTCGACTACGAAGCCTTTGCTGCAAGGGACGGCCTTATCGGCCATGCCGGCATCACCGTCTTCGACGATACGGTCGATATGCTGAAGCAGGCACGCTTCGCGATGGAGTTCTGCGCGATCGAAAGCTGCGGCAAGTGCACGCCCTGCCGCATCGGCTCGACGCGTGGCGTCGAAACGGCAGACAAGATCGCCCGCGGTATTGAGCCGGAGAAGAACAAGGTGCTGCTCGCCGATCTCTGCAACACGATGAAATTCGGCTCGCTCTGTGCGCTGGGCGGATTCACACCCTATCCGGTGATGAGCGCGATGACGCATTTCCCGGAAGATTTTTCGCCGGCGCCGGTGGTGGAGGCTGCGGAATGAGCGAGCCGGAAAAGGTCAAAGGTCCAGCCTCCTACTTCCCCTCGATCGAGAAGAAGTACGGCCAGCCGATCGAGCACTGGAAAGCGATCGTTCGCGCGCAGGAAGGCAAGGCCCATATGCAGATTGTGGCGTTCCTGAAGGAAACACACGGCCTGGGCCATGGCCATGCCAACGCGCTTGTCGCGGCGACGCTCGCCGAGACCAAGTCCCAAGAATTGCCCGGAGGTTCCCATGTCTCTCGTTCCTGAAATCGACTACGGCACGCCCGTCTCCCGCTCAGAGAAGATGGTGACGCTGACCATTGACGGTCGCGAGATCAGCGTGCCGGAAGGCACCTCGATCATGCGCGCCTCCGTGGAAGCGGGCATCAAGGTGCCGAAACTCTGCGCCACCGACATGGTGGATGCCTTCGGCTCCTGCCGCCTCTGTCTCGTCGAGATCGAGGGCCGCAACGGCACGCCGGCCTCCTGCACGACGCCGGTCGCACCCGGCCTCAAGGTGCACACCCAGACCTCACGGCTGAAAGACATCCGCAAGGGCGTGATGGAGCTCTATATCTCCGACCACCCGCTCGACTGTCTGACCTGTGCCGCCAATGGCGACTGCGAGCTGCAGGACATGGCTGGCGCCGTCGGCCTGCGCGATGTGCGCTACGGCTACGAGGGCGACAACCACGTCAAGGCCCGGGACAATGGCGAAGCCAATACCCGCTGGATGCCGAAGGACGAATCGAACCCCTATTTCACCTATGATCCTTCCAAGTGCATCGTCTGTTCGCGCTGCGTGCGCGCCTGCGAGGAAGTGCAAGGCACCTTTGCGCTGACGATCGAGGGCCGCGGCTTCGACAGCCGCGTGTCGCCCGGCATGCACGAGAATTTCCTCGCCTCCGAATGCGTCTCCTGCGGCGCCTGTGTACAGGCCTGCCCGACGGCGACGCTGACGGAGAAATCTGTCATCGAGATCGGCCAGCCGGAACATTCGGTCGTCACCACCTGCGCCTATTGCGGCGTCGGCTGTTCCTTCAAGGCGGAGATGCGCGGCGAGGAACTCGTGCGCATGGTGCCGTGGAAAGACGGCAAGGCCAATCGTGGCCACTCCTGCGTCAAGGGCCGCTTCGCCTATGGCTACTCCACCCACAAGGAACGCATCCTCAACCCGATGATCCGCGAAAAGGTCTCTGACCCCTGGCGGGAAGTGACTTGGGAAGAGGCCTACGCTCACGTCGCCTCTGAATTCCGCCGCATCCAGTATCAGTACGGCCGCGAATCGATCGGTGGCATTACCTCCTCGCGCTGCACCAACGAAGAGACCTTCCTCGTGCAGAAGCTGGTGCGCGCCGGTTTCGGCAACAACAATGTCGATACCTGCGCCCGCGTCTGTCATTCGCCCACCGGCTACGGCCTCGGCCAGGCCTTCGGCACGTCTGCCGGCACCCAGGATTTCGATTCGGTCGAACAGACTGACGTGGTCATCATCATCGGCGCCAATCCGACGGACGGGCATCCGGTCTTCGGCTCGCGCCTCAAGAAGCGGCTGCGCCAGGGCGCCAAGCTGATCGTCATCGATCCGCGCCGCACCGATATCGTCCGCTCCCCCCATATCGAGGCGGCCTATCACCTGCCGCTGAAACCCGGCACCAATGTCGCCATCATGACGGCGCTCGCCCATGTGATCGTCACCGAGGGGCTCTACGACGAAAAATTCATCCGCGAACGGTGTGACTGGTCGGAATTTGAGGACTGGGCCGCATTCGTTTCGGACGAGACCCACAGCCCGGAAGCCATCGAGAAATATACCGGCGTGAACCCGGAGGACCTGCGTGGCGCTGCCCGCCTGTTTGCGACTGGCGGTAACGGCTCCATCTATTACGGCCTTGGGGTCACCGAACACAGCCAGGGCTCGACCACGGTCATGGCGATTGCCAACCTTGCCATGGCAACCGGCAATATCGGCCGGCCCGGCGTCGGCGTAAACCCGCTGCGCGGCCAGAACAACGTGCAGGGCTCCTGCGACATGGGCTCGTTCCCGCACGAGCTGCCCGGCTATCGCCACGTCTCGGATGATGCCACCCGCGATATCTTCGAAAAGCTCTGGGGCGTCACCCTTTCCCACGAGCCGGGGCTTCGCATTCCCAACATGCTGGATGCGGCCGTCGATGGTTCGTTCAAGGGGCTCTACATCCAGGGCGAGGACATTCTTCAGTCCGACCCCGACACCAAGCATGTTGCCGCCGGCCTTGCCGCAATGGAATGCGTCGTCGTGCAGGACCTGTTCCTTAACGAAACCGCCAACTATGCCCATGTCTTCCTGCCGGGCTCGACCTTCCTCGAAAAGGACGGCACCTTCACCAATGCCGAGCGCCGCATCAACCGCGTGCGCAAGGTGATGACGCCGAGGAACGGCTATGCCGACTGGGAGGTGACGCAGAAGCTGGCGCAGGCCATGGGTCTCGGCTGGAACTACAGCCATCCTTCTGAAATCATGGACGAGATCGCGGTGACGACGCCGAGCTTTGCGCTCGTGTCCTATGATTATCTGGAGAAGATGGGCTCGGTTCAGTGGCCCTGCAACGAGAAGACGCCGCTGGGATCACCGATCATGCACATCGACGGCTTCGTGCGTGGCAAGGGCAAGTTTATCCGCACCGAATACGTGGCAACGGACGAGCGGACCGGACCGCGCTTCCCGTTGCTGCTGACCACCGGCCGCATTCTCAGCCAGTACAATGTGGGCGCCCAGACGCGCCGTACCGAAAATGTTGTCTGGCACGAGGAGGACCGGCTGGAAATCCATGCGCATGATGCCGAAAACCGCGGGATTCACGATGGCGACTGGATCAAACTCACCAGCCGCTCCGGCGACACTACGCTTCGCGCGCTGATCACCGACCGCGTGGCGCCGGGCGTGGTCTACACCACCTTCCATCACCCGACGACCCAGGCCAACGTCATCACCACGGATTTCTCCGACTGGGCGACCAACTGCCCGGAATACAAGGTGACCGCCGTGCAGGTCTCACCCTCCAACGGGCCTTCGGACTGGCAGGTGGAATATGACGAGCAGGCCCGCCAGTCACGGCGGATCGTCGCCAAGCTCGAGGCGGCGGAATAGGACCGGGAATGCGGAGTTTGGCGCAGCGCCTGTTTGATCAACCCTTTTCTCCCTTATGGGGCGAAAGGAGCAAATTACATGCTCCGTCGTCCCCTCTCCCCGCCTGCGGGGAGAGGGCTAGGGTGAGGGGCAACATCTCTACGCTTATGGTTGCCCCAGCGCGCGCCTTATCCGGCCTGCCTGCTACCTTCTCCCCGCCAGCGGGGAGAAGGGATATGCCGCGCCCTCCATCGTCCACAATTCTCCTTTTTGAGAGAGCGGACAATCGCGATCGCGCCCTGCCGATCTCGTCTCGGGAGGGAGAGGTGGCTTTGTGACCTCCTTCAAAACCACAACCAAAGTCCGCGAAACCTTCCGCCGCAAAGGTATCCTCGGCGAAGGCGAACGCACCGTCCCGGAGGAGACGCCGGTTGCGTTCAGCTATGGCGGCTCGACCCATGCCGTGATGATGGCGACCCCGGCCGATCTGGAGGATTTCGCCGTCGGCTTCAGCCTGACCGAAGGCATCGTCACGAACGGCGGCGAGATCGAGGAAATCGGGATCGAGGCTAGCGAGATCGGCATCGACCTGCAGATCCGCCTCGTGGACGAGCGTAACGACAGGCTTGTGGCCCGCCGCCGCCATATGGCCGGGCCGGTGGGGTGCGGGCTCTGCGGCATCGAATCGATCGAGGAGGCCGTGCGGCCGACCCCTGCCGTCAACACGTCTCCGCTGCGGATGCGCGAAAACGACATCGTCGCGGCTGTTGCCGAACTAGGCGCCCGTCAGCCGCTGCATTTCGAGACGCGCGCGGTTCATGGCGCCGGCTTCTACGTGCCCGGCAAGGGCATTGTCGCCGTGCGCGAGGATGTCGGCCGCCACAATGCGCTAGACAAGCTTATCGGCGCCATCGCTCGGGCCGGCTACCCCGGGCGGGATGGGGCGATTGTCGTCACCAGTCGGGTCTCGGTCGAAATGGTGCAGAAGACCGCGATCATCGGCAGCCCCGTCATCATCGCCATCTCGGCCCCGACGGCGCTTGCCATCCGCGCGGCCGACAAGGCAGGCATGACGCTGGTTGCGCTGGTGCGCGGCGACGACTTCGAGATCTTTACCCAAAATGACCGCATATCTGCAGGAGCAGCCGCCGATGTCGCATGACGAACCGCACAAGACGACGGACGACAAGCTGGTCTATATGGCAAACCAGATCGCCACCTTCTTCAAATCCCAGCCGGAAGGAGAACGTGCGGCAGGCATTGCCGGCCATATCAACAAATTCTGGGAACAGCGCATGCGCCGCGCCTTTTTCGCAATGATCGACAAGGGCGATCCGCGCTTCGACCCGCTTGTCGTGGCAGCAGCGACGCATATCAAGCGACCTGCCGATGTGGGGCAGACCACCCAAGCCTGATCTATTGAACCAGTTATCCCAGCTCTGCAAATCGCGAATCATCGACTGATTCGCGTCGAGAGAACGACGGATGAGAGTGTGCGCTCCACCCCGTCTATTTCCCCGATCCTGTCGATGATCAGGTCGAGCGCGCTGATCGAAGGGGCGGCGACGATGGCGATCAGGTCGAAGCTGCCGCTGACGGAATGCAGGGTGCGCACTTCCTGAAGCGCATGCAGTTCCTGCGTCACCCGCGCCAGGGCCTTGGGCGCCAGCGTGATCAGCACATGGGCCTTGACGAGGCCCTGCTCGAAATCATCCGAAAGCCGGATGCCATAACCGGCGATCACACCATCCCGCTCCAGCTTCTCGATCCTCGACTGAACCGTCGTACGCGACAGGCCGAGCTTTCGCGCCAGCATCGCCGTGGGCATCCGGGCGTTTTCACTGAGCAGTGACAAAAGCTGGCGGTCTTTGTCCGATATCGTCATTTCATCAAACCTGATCGTCAATATGCCGAAATAGATACGGCATTTCTAACAGATTGAAGCTACATTTCAACGACACTTACCCCCATCATCTGAGCATCGAATGCACATGAGGGGGATTGCAGTCATGAAAAACATCGTTGTCATCGGCGCAGGCAAGATCGGCTCGACCATTGCGCGGCTTCTGGCGAACTCCGGCGACTATCAGGTGACGCTCGCCGATCACAGCGCCGAACAACTGGCCCAGATCGAAGCGCACGCTGCTATCTCCACTGCACAGATCGATATCGCCGATGGCGAGGCGCTGGTGAAGCTGCTTTCCGGCAAGTTTGCCGTCTTGAGCGCTGCGCCCTACCATCTGACAATTGCGATTGCCGAAGCTGCCGCCAAGGCCTGCGTCCACTATCTCGACCTGACCGAAGACGTCGAATCCACCCGCCGCGTCAAGCAGATCGCCGAAACCGCACAGACAACCTTCATTCCGCAGTGCGGCCTCGCACCGGGCTTCATCTCGATCGTCGCCAACGATCTCGCCAGCCGCTTCGACACGCTCGACAGCGTGCGCATGCGCGTCGGCGCCCTGCCGCAATATCCGTCCAATGCGCTCAACTATAACCTGACCTGGAGCACGGACGGCGTCATCAACGAGTATATCGAGCCCTGCGAAGCCATCGTCGAAGGCCAGCTCATCGAAGTGCCGGCGCTGGAAGAACGCGAGGAATTCTCGCTGGATGGCGTCACCTATGAAGCCTTCAACACCTCGGGCGGCCTCGGCACGCTCTGCGAAACGCTGAAGGGCAAGGTTCGCACGCTGAACTACCGCACGATCCGCTATCCCGGCCACGCCGCTATCATGAAGGCGCTTCTCAACGATCTTGGCCTGCGCCATCGCCGCGAAGTGCTGAAGGATATCTTCGAAAACTCGCTGCCTTCGACCATGCAGGATGTCGTGATCGTCTTCGTGACCGTCTCGGGCCGCAAGGACGGCCGTCTGGTGCAGGAAACCTATGCCAACAAGGTCTACAGCGCCGTTGTCGCCGGCCGCATGATGAGCGCGATCCAGATCACCACGGCCTGCAGCATCTGCGCCGTGCTTGACATGCTCGCCCATGGCGAACTGCCGGAAAAAGGTTTCGTTCGCCAGGAAGAGATCAGCCTCGACGCTTTCCTGAAGAGCCGCTTCGGCCACTACTATGAACAGCGCCATTACACCGAGAAGGCCGCAAGCTAAGACGGTCACCTGCGGAGGAGGAGAACGCCCGGCTCGATGCCGGGCGTTTTCGTTTGGGAATCAGGTGCGACCGAAATCGTCATCAAGGCGGATGATGTCGTCATCGCCGAGATAGGAGCCGGTCTGGACCTCGATCAGTTCCAGCGGGATCTTGCCGGGATTGCTGAGACGGTGGACAGAGCCTTGCGGGATATCGACAGACTGATTCTCGTGCAGCAGATGCGTCTTGCCATCGATGGTGATTTCGGCCGTACCGCGCACGACGATCCAGTGCTCCGCCCGATGATGGTGCTTCTGGAGTGAAATGCTGGCACCGGGCCGAACCCGGAGCTTCTTCACTTCGAAGCGCTTGCCGGAAAGCACCGACGCGACCGAGCCCCACGGGCGATATGAGGTCGGGTGAGTTTGCGTGAGCGCGTTGGTTGCCTTGGACGCCGCCAGTCGTTTGACGATCTGGCCGACGTTCTGGCTGTCGGCGAGCGGCCCGATATAGACGGCATCTTCGCTGGCGATGACGGCGACATCCTGAAGTCCCTGCACCGCGACATGGATGTCACGGGAGAGCACGAGCGAGTTGCGGGTGTTGTTGACCGTCACCTTCTCGCCGAGCACGTTGCCATCCGCATCCTTGTCGCCGACAGCCCAGACCGAATCCCAGCTGCCGAGATCGGACCAGCGGAAAGCGGAGGGGACGACAGCAGCATCCGGGGTCTTCTCGAAGACGGCATAGTCGACCGAGATATCCGGAGCCTGCGAAAAGGCGGCCGCGTCGAGACGGATGAAATCGAGATCCTCTTCCGCCGCCTGCATCGCCTTCTGCGCGGCGTCATAGACACCGGGCGCATAGCGCAGGATTTCGCCCAGGAACTGGCTGACCGGCAGCATGAACATGCCGGAGTTCCAGAGATAGCGGTCATCGGCAATCAATTCGTTGGCCCGCTCCTGGTTCGGCTTTTCGATGAACCGGGAAACCTTACTCGCGCCCGTCGGCAGCGAATCGCCCGTTTCGATATAGCCATAGCCTGTCGCAGCTTCGGTCGGCTTGATCCCGAAGGTCACCAGCTTGCCGGTTGCAGCCGTCGCGCGCGCCAACCGGATGCACTCGAAATAGGTTTCGTCGGCGACGATCTCGTGGTCGGACGCCAGAACCTGCATGATCGCACCATCGCCATGATCGCGCAGGATGGCAAAGGCGGCGGCCGCAAGGGCCGGCGCGGTATTGCGCGCGATCGGCTCCAGAAGGATCGCTGCCAGATCGGCGCTGACGCTGCGGGCCTGCTCGGCCACGATGAAGCGGAAATCCGCATTGGTGACGATGATTGCTGGCGCGTAGAGCGCCGGGTCGGAAACCCGTTGAAGGGTACGCTGAAAAAGGGAAAAATCGCCCAGAAACTGGAGAAACTGTTTGGGAGCTTCAGCGCGGGATAGCGGCCAGAGGCGCGTTCCCTTGCCACCGGCCATGATGACCGGGATGATTTTAGACGACATCGATACCTCTATGCTTGTTGGCGGCAAGCCACCCAAATTCAATCCTGGAAATAGCCAATGCTACCGCAGGATTGCGTCAAAGGGAAACGAGGGCTTCATCAAACTGCATCCATACTTAATGCGGCAGCGCACCGCGGATACGATTCAAAAACCAGGACGGAAACCGCGACAGTCCCTTTCACCAGGCAATAAAAAACCCCGCCGGAGCGGGGTTTGAAAAATGCGGGTTATCCCGAGCAATCAGGCAGCGACGACGATCTCATTGAGCTGAGTCAATTCCGAGAGGAACTGCTCGAGGCGCGTAAGGTGCTCGTCGCTGTGGCTGTTTTCATCGATCTGCGACTTGACGGCGGCGACGCGCTTTTCAATTGCAGAACGATCAAGCTCGTCGGCCGGAACCGCCGATTCTGCAAGCAACGTGCAACCGGTCGGCAGGATGTCGGCAAAGCCGCCGAAAACCACATATCGCTCGGTCTTGCCGCCGGCCGTCTTCACGGTCACGACGCCCGGCTTCAGGGTTGTCATGGTCGGGGCATGGTTGGCCATAACCGTCATTTCGCCTTCCGTTGCGGGAATGACGACTTCCGTCACCCGCTCGGAAAGGAGCAGACGTTCCGGAGAAACAAGCTCGAAGTTGAAATCAGCCATGATCATTCGCTTCTTCTGGCGCTACCGGTCACGACCGGCAGACAATTTAATCAAGCGGCGGAGATTATCCGGCGCCGGACGGCCGGGGCGTCAGACGCCCCGGCTTGGTTCTCACATCAAGCGGCTTCTGCAGCCAGACGCTTGGCCTTTTCGATCGCTTCCTCGATGGAGCCGACCATGTAGAAGGCGGCTTCCGGAAGGTGATCGTAGTCGCCGTTGACGAGGCCCTTGAAGCCCTTGATCGTGTCTTCGAGAGCAACGAGCTTGCCCGGCGAGCCGGTGAAGACTTCTGCGACAAAGAACGGCTGCGACAGGAAGCGCTCGATCTTGCGGGCGCGGGCAACGGCCAGCTTGTCTTCTTCCGACAGTTCGTCCATGCCCAGGATGGCGATGATATCCTGAAGCGACTTGTAGCGCTGCAGGGTCGTCTGCACCTTACGGGAAATTTCGTAGTGCTCTTCGCCGACAACCATCGGGTCGAGCATGCGCGACGTCGAGTCGAGCGGGTCAACGGCCGGATAGATGCCCTTTTCAGCGATCGAACGCGACAGAACGGTCGTTGCGTCCAGGTGGGCGAACGAGGTTGCCGGTGCCGGGTCGGTCAAGTCGTCGGCCGGAACGTAGATGGCCTGAACGGAAGTAATCGAACCCTTGGTCGTCGTGGTGATGCGTTCCTGCATCTGGCCCATGTCGGTGGCAAGCGTCGGCTGATAACCAACGGCCGAAGGAATACGGCCGAGAAGAGCGGACACTTCGGAACCTGCCTGGGTGAAGCGGAAGATGTTGTCCACGAAGAACAGAACGTCCTGGCCTTCGTCGCGGAACTGTTCAGCGATCGTCAGACCCGTCAGAGCGACGCGAGCGCGGGCACCCGGCGGTTCGTTCATCTGGCCGTATACGAGGGCTGCCTTGGAGCCTTCGCCACCGCCATGCTTGTTCACGCCCGATTCGATCATTTCGTGGTAAAGGTCGTTGCCTTCGCGGGTACGTTCACCCACGCCAGCAAACACCGAGTAACCACCATGTGCCTTGGCGACGTTGTTGATCAGTTCCATGATCAGAACGGTCTTGCCAACGCCGGCGCCGCCGAACAGGCCGATCTTGCCGCCCTTTGCGTAAGGCGCAAGCAGGTCGACAACCTTGATGCCGGTGACGAGGATCTGCGCTTCGGTCGACTGCTCGACGTAGGACGGCGCTTCCTGGTGGATAGAGCGCTTGCCAGACGTGATCAGCGGACCAGCTTCGTCAACCGGCTCGCCGATGACGTTCATGATGCGGCCGAGCGTTTCCAGACCGACCGGAACGGTGATCGGAGCGCCGGTGTCGGTCACGGGCTGGCCGCGAACGAGACCTTCGGTCGAGTCCATGGCGATCGTGCGAACAGCGTTTTCGCCGAGGTGCTGGGCAACTTCGAGAACAAGGCGGTTGCCGTTGTTGTCGGTTTCCAGCGCGTTCAGGATCTTCGGAAGCTGACCTTCGTTGAAGGTAACGTCGACGACGGCGCCGATGACCTGGGTGACGCGGCCAACAGCGCCCGCTGCCGTAACGACAGCGACTGGGGCCTTGGCAGAAGCTGCCTTGCGCGGTGCAGCCGGCTTCTTGACCGCTGCGGTATCTGTGGGGGTAGCTGCCTTAGCCATAATTCTTACCCTCTTTCCGTAACCTTAGAGCGCTTCCGCGCCCGAAATGATTTCAATGAGTTCCTTGGTGATCTGTGCCTGACGCTGACGGTTGTACGACAAGGTCAGCTTGTTGATCATCTCACCGGCATTGCGCGTGGCGTTGTCCATCGCGCTCATCTTGGCACCCATTTCACCGGCGACGTTTTCGAGCAGAGCCCGGAACACCTGAACCGAGATATTGCGCGGGATCAGATCACTCAGGATCTCACCCGCATCGGGCTCATATTCATAGACTGCGCCGGTATCGACCGGAGCGGCTTCCGGCTCTGCGGCCGGGATCAGCTGCAGTGCAGTCGGAACCTGCGAGATGACCGACTTGAACTCCGAATAGAACAGCGTGCAGACATCGAACTCACCCTTTTCAAAGAGCGAGATGACCTTCTTGCCGATCGCGTCAGCGTTCTCGAAGCCGATCTTCTTGACTTCGCGCAGATCGACGCGCTCGATGATCAGCGGCGCGAATTCGCGACGCAGGATATCGAAGCCCTTCTTGCCGACGCAGACGATCTTCACCGTCTTGCCCTGGGTCAGAAGCTTGCGGACATGATCACGCGCAAAACGCGCGATCTGGCTGTTGAAGCCGCCGCAAAGGCCGCGTTCTGCCGTGCAGACGACGAGAAGATGCGTCTGATCCTTGCCGGTGCCTGTCATCAGCAACGGGGCATCGGCGTCCCCGCCGACAGCCTGGGCGATGTTCGAGAGAACTGCACTCATCCGCTGCGAATAGGGCCGTGCGGCCTCGGCCGCCTCCTGGGCACGCCGAAGCTTCGCCGCGGCGACCATTTTCATCGCCTTGGTGATCTTCTGCGTCGCCTTGACGGAGGCGATCCTGTTTTTCAGATCCTTTAGTGAAGGCATCCGTTATCCGTCCTTATGGAACCCGATCAGGCGAAAGACTTGGCGAAGGCATCGAGAGCAGCCTTGAGCTTGCTCTTGGTGTCGTCGCTGATGGCCTTTTCCGTGCGGATGGTGTCGAGGATGCCCTTGCCTTCGGAGCGCATGTAAGACAGAAGCCCCTGCTCGAAAGCGCCAACCTTGTTGACGGCGATCTTGTCGAGGTAGCCGTTGACGCCTGCGAAGATCACAGCAACCTGCTCTTCCGTCTTCAGCGGCGAGAACTGCGGCTGCTTCAGGAGTTCGGTCAGGCGCGCACCGCGGTTCAGCAGGCGCTGCGTTGCAGCGTCAAGGTCCGAACCGAACTGGGCAAAGGCGGCCATTTCGCGATACTGGGCGAGCTCGCCCTTGATCGAGCCGGCAACCTGCTTCATCGCTTTGACCTGAGCGGCCGAACCCACGCGGGAAACCGACAGACCGACGTTCACAGCCGGGCGGATGCCCTGGTAGAACAGGTCGGTTTCAAGGAAGATCTGGCCGTCGGTGATCGAGATCACGTTGGTCGGGATGAACGCCGAAACGTCGTTACCCTGGGTTTCGATGACCGGCAGAGCCGTCAGCGAACCAGCACCCTTTTCGTCGGAGAGCTTTGCAGCGCGCTCGAGCAGGCGGGAATGCAGATAGAAAACGTCGCCCGGATAGGCTTCGCGGCCCGGAGGACGGCGCAGGAGGAGCGACATCTGGCGGTAGGCAACGGCCTGCTTGGAAAGGTCGTCGTAACCGATCAGCGCGTGCATGCCGTTGTCGCGGAAATATTCGCCCATGGCAGCGCCGGCGAACGGTGCAAGATACTGCATCGGAGCAGGATCAGACGCCGTCGCAGCAATGATGATCGAGTACTTCAGGGCGCCACGTTCTTCGAGAACCTTAACGAACTGGGCAACGGTCGAACGCTTCTGGCCGATAGCGACGTAGACGCAGAACAGCTTCTCAGCTTCCGGACCGTTGTCGTGAATGGCCTTCTGGTTCAGGATCGTGTCCAGAATGATGGCGGTCTTGCCGGTCTGGCGGTCGCCAATGACGAGCTCGCGCTGGCCACGGCCAACCGGGATCAGGGCGTCGATGGCCTTGAGGCCGGTCGACATCGGCTCATGAACCGACTTGCGCGGAATGATGCCAGGAGCCTTTACGTCGACGCGCGAACGGCGGGTCGCATTGATCGGGCCCTTGCCGTCGATCGGATTGCCGAGCGCGTCAACGACGCGGCCGAGCAGTTCGGGACCAACCGGAACGTCAACGATGGCGCCAGTCCGCTTGACGGTGTCGCCTTCCTTGATTTCACGGTCGGCGCCGAAAATAACGACACCGACGTTGTCGGCTTCAAGGTTCAGGGCCATGCCGCGAATTCCACCCGGGAATTCAACCATCTCACCTGCCTGGACATTGTCCAGACCGTAGACGCGGGCAATACCGTCACCGACGGACAACACCTGACCGACTTCGGAGACTTCTGCCTCCTGGCCGAAATTTTTGATCTGATCTTTGAGAATTGCGGAAATTTCCGCGGCGCGGATATCCATCAGCCGACCTCTTTCAGTGCAAGCTTAAGGCTCGAGAGCTTTGTGCGAAGGGAAGTGTCAATTTGGCGGGACCCGACCTTGACGATCAAACCACCGAGAATAGACGGATCAACAGTGACGTTGATCGCCACGTCTTTGCCGGTGACGCCTTTCAGCGCCGCCTTCAATTCTGTTTGCTGCGCTGCCGAGAGCGCATGGGCCGAAGTCACATCAGCAGACACTTCGCCGCGATGACGGGCGGCGACGACGCGATAGGACTTGACGATGCCGGGAACCGCGAAGAGGCGGCGATTGCGGGCAACGACCTTGAGGAAGTTTGCAACCAGACCGGAAATGCCGGCCTTTGCGATGATGGCAGAAATTGCCTTGAACTGGTCATCGGCAGAAAAGACCGGGCTGACGATCAGGCGCTTAAGATCGGCGCTCTCATCGATCATGGACTGGAAACGGTCCAGATCAGACCCTACGCTCTCCACGGAGCCTGCCTCGAGGGCAAGCTCAAACAGCGAAGACGCGTACCTTTCTGCAACACCGGAAATGAGCTCGGATGTATCTGCCACGGGTACAAGCTTCTCTCATTTTAATTCAAGAGCGATGTCTGCGGCGAGCCGTAAACCCAACACATTGAATTTGTTGCGATATTTGTCGGGTTCTTCAAGCCGGGCAGCTTGTTTCCCCCACAAGTCGCGGTTCGTCTAGCATAGGATATCTGGACTCGCAACACGCCAAGGCGACGAATGCGCGATAACTCGGCATCCTTGGGCCAAATTTTGCCAAAAATGAGGTTTGAAATGATGCAGTCGATTGCTGTGCTGCGACCGCGTGTCCCTCAGATCATCCCGAATACGTAAGCCAGCGGCAACGCCGCGAGCACCATCTGGATTGCGAGATAAATCCAGTTGAGAAGCGTATTGCCACCATCCGACAGCATGGAGAGAATGCGGCCGAAAGCCGCCAGCGCAAAGGCTGCACCCAGCGCCAGATAGACCATCGGCTGGGCGAGCAGCAGCGCCGCAAGACCGAGCCCCAATGGAAAGCCGCCCATGACCGAACGCGCTTCGGCATAACCGCCGCGGCGACCTTCGCGCAGATCAAGGCCAAGCGCGCGGAAGGCGACGCCGGGGGCGAAGAGGAAGATAAGACCGATCGCCGCAGTGGCAAGGGCAGCGCAGAACGCGAGGAACTCGCCGGTTTCCGTCGGGATATAGAATTCCATGGTCCGTATCCTCGCTCCATTTCAGCCATCCGACGCGAGCTTTATCCTAGGTCAAAAGAAAAGGGAATCGGGGACGAGGCCAGTTTCCCCGATCCGCTGTCTCGACCACGCCGAGACTTTCTGTGAGTGTCAGTTAGCTTCCTCGCTTGAGGACACGAAGCGCACTTTTGCGAAGGGTTGCCAATGAAGCCAGGCAGTAAAATGATGAAGAGACTTTCTTCACTGATATTCACTTTATCGCCTCGTATGCTGGTGGCCTGCTGATTACCGAGTTGGAAAACGGCAATTTGAATATATGGCCAGCGGACCTCTTTGAGAACACCATGGAGCAGTTGGCCGCAACCGATCCGGTAACGCACGCAGTTTTATCCGATCACATGTAAGAGGCGCGAGTGATCATCGAAGCGGCTAACGAGACACAGGATTGGGGTACCGGCCGCAAAACTATTTTGGCAATGGCCGCAAAATATAGCGTTCCCGCGCTTTCAAGCACGAATGATGCAATTGCGATCGCAGCCGCCGAAAAAGCTTTGAATTTGATTGAGCTTCTCTCCGTCCAGCATCAGGAGGGATGCGTTCACTTCTTGGATGGCAGCTTCTCCACTCCTGATTTTTCGATTCCGCAGGTTGGCAAGGCATACAAAATCTATTCCGAGGCATTGCGAGTTGCTTATATCGACGGAAAGTCCAACAAGCTTGGCGAAAAGCTGCCTCTCGAACAAATCGGGCCGATAGTGAGGGATATGCTGGGTTTGACAGAAAACGATGCCGACGCTCTTCAGAATCCTGCCAGCGCGGAACCCCGCCAGCTATGCGATGCATTGAAGAAGTTCCTCAACCTAAAGCTTGTTCCTCCATCGCAACGAGGGCCCTATGCGAGAACAATTATTGCCGGCGGATAATAGCTCATTCAGGTCACCGGATTTTTAGGCCGCACTCATCCGCTAGTAATCTGCAATCTCAAAGAAAACTCTGCGGATCGATATCCAGCTGCACGCTGATCGTGCCGCGTGGCTTCGGCCCGGCCGCGATCATCGTCTTGACGAAGCCCTGCATGTCGCTGTTGCGACGACCGTGAACGAGGAGGCGGAAGCGATGGCGGCCGCGGATGAGGGCGAGCGGGGCTTCGGCGGGGCCGAGGATGCTGATGCCGCTGACGTTGGGTGCCGCCTGGCGCAGGCCACGCGCATGACCTTCCGCATCGGCGCGGGTTTCGGCCGACACGATCAGTGAAGCAAGCCGGCCAAAGGGCGGCAGCAAAGCCTTTTCGCGCTCACTGATCTCGCGCTCGTAAAAGGCATGCGAATCACCGGAGACGATCGCCTGCATGACAGGATGCTGCGGCTGGTAGGTTTGCAGCAGGCCAAGCGACTTCAAGCCCGTGCGGCCGGCGCGACCCGTGACCTGGCTTAAGAGCTGGAAGGTACGCTCGGCGGCCCGCGGATCACCGTTGGAGAGGCCGATATCGGCATCGACGATACCAACGAAGGTCATCATCGGAAAATTATGCCCCTTGGCGACCAGCTGCGTACCGACAACGATATCGGCTTCGCCGCGCTGGATCGCCTCCAGCTCCAGCCGCAGGCGCTTCACGCCCATGAGATCCGAGGAAAGCACGATGGTGCGCGCATCCGGAAAATGGCGATCCACTTCTTCTGCGATACGCTCGACGCCCGGCCCGCAAGCGACGAGATGATCGAAGGTGCCGCACTCCGGGCAGGCTTCCGGCGTCTTCTCCGCATGACCGCAATGATGACATTGTATCTGGCCGCGGAACCGATGCTCCACCAACCAGCTAGAACAATCCGGGCATTGGAAACGGTGCCCACAGACACGGCAGAGCGTCAGCGGCGCGTAACCCCGGCGATTGAGGAACAGCAACGCCTGTTCGCCGCGCCCCACTGCCTTGCCGATCTGGTTGAGCAAAACCGGTGACAGGAAGCCGCCGCGCTCCGGCGGGTGGCGGCGCATGTCGACGACGCCGAGATGGGGAAGTGCGGCGTCGCCATAGCGCGTCGGCAGGTGGATCGCGGTGTAACGCCCGAGATCGCCATTGACCCGGCTTTCGACGGAGGGGGTGGCGGAGACGAGCACGACAGGGAAATCGCCGATCCGGGCGCGCACGACAGCCATGTCGCGGGCATTGTAGAAGACGCGGTCTTCCTGCTTGTAGGCAGGGTCATGTTCTTCATCGACGATGATCAGGCCCAGATCCTCGAAGGGAAGGAAAAGCGCGGAGCGTGCGCCGGCGACGACGCGCACGCCGCCCTCCGTCACCTGCCGCCAGACCTTTTCACGGGTGCGCGGGGCGAGGTCCGAATGCCATTCGGCCGGCTTCGAGCCGAATCGATCCTGGAAGCGTTCGAGGAAGCTCGCCGTCAGCGCGATTTCCGGCAGCAGGATCAGAACCTGCCTGCCCGCCTTCAGGGTCGCGGCGATGGCTTCGAAATAGACTTCCGTTTTGCCGGAGCCGGTGATGCCATCGATCAGCGAGACGGAGAAGCCGCCTTCCGCAACCTTCCGCAACAGTTCCTCGGCTGCAGATTTCTGCGGGCCTTCCAGCCGCGGGGGTACGAAATCCGGATCGGGAACGGCGACCACTGGCGGCGGCGACATGAAGACGGTTTCGAACACGCCCTGCGCCGTCAGCCCGTCGATGACGCTCGACGAGACGCCGGCCGCGTGGGAGAGGCCCGAACGGGTCCAGGCAAAACCGTTGTCGGCGGCAGCGATGGCGCGCGAACGGGCGTCCGTCATGCGCTCTGGCCTCATGTCCGTCAGCCGCAGGGCCTCGACCATCGGTTCGGGATCGAGCGCTGCTGGCGCGCGCAATGCCATGCGCGCCACGAGACCGGGCGGCGAGACCGTATAAGAGGAGACCCAATCGAGAAAGCGGCGCATTTCCAGCTTCAGCGGTGGGCAATCGAAGACGAGCGTGATCTCTTTCAGCTTCTTGGGGTCAACAGCATCCTGCCCCTCCTCGTCCCAGACAACACCCATGACCTGGCGCGGCCCGAGCGGCACCTGCACGATGGAGCCGGGCTGCACCGCCATTCCCTCCGGCACCGTATAGGAGTATGCTTTCGGCGCGGGCATAGGCACCATCACAGGCACGACCCGCTTGGCAAACAGGTCCCCAAACAAATCGGTCGAATCTTCTGTCATCGACCGTGACCTTGCCTTCGGATTGCGTTAAAGGAAACCCCGAAACAACAGCGCAGCCGCGTGGCCCAAGGGAGAATTCCATGAAGTTTTTTGTCGATACAGCCGATGTAAACGAAATCCGGGAACTGAACGACCTGGGCCTCGTTGACGGCGTGACGACCAACCCCTCGCTCATCCTCAAGTCCGGCCGCGCCATCCTTGAAGTCACCAAGGAAATCTGCGGCATCGTCGAAGGCCCGGTTTCGGCCGAAGTTGCCGCGACCGACTACGAGACGATCATGAAGGAAGCGGCTGTTATCGCCAAGATCGCCGACAACATCTGCATCAAGCTGCCGCTGACGCTCGACGGCCTCAAGGCCTGCAAAAACCTCGTTTCCGATGGCCACAAGACCAATGTGACCCTGTGCTTCTCGGCCAACCAGGCACTGCTCGCCGCCAAGGCCGGCGCGACCTTCGTTTCGCCCTTCATCGGCCGCCTCGACGACATCGCGATCGACGGCATGGACCTGATCCGCGAAATCCGCCAGATCTTCGACAACTACGGCTTCGAGACCGAAATTCTCGCGGCGTCTGCCCGCACGGTCAACCACATCAAGGAAGCCGCCCTGATCGGCGCCGACGTCGTCACCGCACCTCCGGCAACGCTGAAGGCCCTCGTCAAGCACCCGTTGACCGAAGCCGGCCTTGCCACCTTCCTCGCTGACTGGGCAAAGACAGGCCAGAAGATCGGCTGATTTTTTCTGGATTTTGGTAACATGAGGAACCCTGCGCCACCGTCGCAGGGTTTTTTGTTGCTATTCCTTTACAACAGTCAGTCCCGCCTCGATCAAAACATCACGTACAAACGGAATATCTTCGTTCGGCACACCCCATCGCCAACGATGAGATGTCAGATGCCGAAGAGTGCCGAACGGGTTTTCGGCAATCCAATCACCCAGATTTTTGCCTTTTATCCGACGATGAAGATGCCCTTAGGAAAGAAAGCTGATCTCAAATACATCTCGAAGCATGCAATCGAAATTCCGTTTATCATTATCCGCTAAGTACACGCCCCTGAATGCCTTAGATTGTTTTTTCAGCCGCTTGGGAGCGCCGTAAAACGTTTCGTCACCTGTCGCAAAGCGAGAGGAAACCGTGCCGGTTGCAAATGCTTTCGGTCCCCAAAAATAGGGCATGGAATAACCGATACAGTAAATTGGCTGAAGTGGGTCAGAGTCAGCAGAAACAGAAGTCCGCCGCACAATCAAGATTCAAACCCGAGCAACGCAACATATTAATCAGGCGAAATCGCAATGCAACCAAAATAATAAGCAATAATACAATTATTTTGATAATCATATTCTATAATGTATCTACAATTCGTTGTAAAAATTAATTTTTCTCATCAGTTTCTTCAAAAAATCCCCGAAACTTTCTGCATATATATCGTCTAAATGTGGAAAATATACCTTGCTACCATCGTTTTTTCTAAAAACCAAAACTGAATTATCGCCTATATAAAAAAATGGAATTTCATTATCTGTAATAAAATCCGGATATATGTCCCATTCATCAGAATCTTTTCGCAAGATTTCCGTTATATCTAATGTATCAAGAAAAACATTTTCGTGAAATTCACTAAATTTGCCTTTTATATCTTCTCTTAATCGCCCATCTCCAATTATTCTTAAGAATTGTAGATATGAATCAGGAAGTATAGTTCCGAACTCATTTTCGAATTTAAGGACATCATTTTTCATCTATTCGGGTGAAAAAATTTGGAGAAGTATGATCATCATTTTCTGATCTGTCATGTACAAACTGACTATACCAATTCAAGACGTGAGTATCGAATTTTTCGTCCATCTGAATTACCTCTATTTCCCGCCGAAGAGACCGCTAAAAAAATCCCGCAGTGAACTAAGTGCTCCACCTGTTTTATGAATTCCGCCTTGATGATTTCCAGCTCCAACCGGGGTCATATTCCACCAAGCATTTTTACCGCCGTCGTTAAGCTGACGAATGTGGTGAGCATCATAGAACCCCCCGACCACGGTGCCTTTGTGGCCAAGACCGTTTTCAACGTCTTCTTTAGTATATCTTAGGCCATGATTTCCCTGTCTGCCTCTCCCATTCCGCTTGCAGCGAAGCACGCCGATTTGCCCACTCTTTTCGTGCTGTGGCTAACTCCTGTCCAGTTATGCTTCCTACGGCTTTTTGGTTCATTCGCATGTCGTCGGCGAGATATTGTCGCTGCTTAGAGCCGATCCCAATTCCGCTTTTTTGCTCCAAGTCATTTAGATATCCGCGAATAGGACCCAGAGGATGGTCAATAATAGCCGATCCAGCCGCGGCAGCCGCCAGCCCGCCGATACCGGGGCCGCTTAGATTCGGACTGACGTCATAAATTGGTATGGCTTGATCATTTACGCCGGGATATGAGTCCAAAAAGTCGGGGATGTTGTCCCCATCTAGGTCTGTTGGATCGTAAGACCGTATGTCCGTCTTCGTAGCTGAGGTGGCTCGCCCTACACTGGTCTTCCGAGGGTTGCTCGGATAGGCCGAGCCGATCCTCATCACAGGAGGACGAGCCGTGGCAGATTATAGAGAAGTATTTGTCGGAATCGATGTTGCCAAGCTGAAGAACGCGATTGCTGTTGCCGAAGCTGGCCGGGATGGAGAGGTTCGCTTTTGGGGTGAGGTTGATGCGTCCGATACCAGCATGCGCCGTATCATCCAGCGGATAGCCGCAAAGTTTGACCGCATTCATTTCTGCTACGAGGCGGGCCCGACCGGGTATGGCCTCCATCGGCTGATCCAATCCCTTGGCCATGAATGCATGGTTGTCGCCCCATCATTGATTCCAAGGAAGCCTGGCGACCGGGTGAAAACGAACCGTCGAGACGCACTCGCGCTCGCCCGGCTATTGAGGGCC
Source organism: Pararhizobium capsulatum DSM 1112 (assembly GCF_030814475.1). NCBI lineage: Bacteria > Pseudomonadati > Pseudomonadota > Alphaproteobacteria > Hyphomicrobiales > Rhizobiaceae > Pararhizobium > Pararhizobium capsulatum. The sequence goes on from NZ_JAUSVF010000001.1 coordinate 53,334, forward strand.
GGCGAGCTTACGGCAGTGTGGGTTCCCGACGAGGGCCATGAGGCTATGCGCGATCTTGTTCGTGCTCGAGCTGCTGCTGTCGAGACATTACGGGTTCATCGGCAACAGGTAGGTGCCTTTATGCTCAAGCATAGTCGCATCTATCCACGCAAGAAGGGCTGGACAATGCGATATCTGTGCTGGCTGCAGGAGCAACAGTTCGATCACCCCGCGCATCAGATCGCTTTGCAGGAAATGGTTGAGGCGGTCCGCATCTCGAAGGAGCGTGTCGAACGGCTGGAGAAGGTGATTGAGGAGTTTCTACCCACTTGGTCTCTTGCGCCCGTCGTTCGAGCACTACAGACGTTACGAGGGGTCGATTTGATCGTCGCTGTCACCTTCGCAACAGAGGTCGGTGACGTCACCCGATTTGAAAGCCCCCGCCAACTGATGGGCTATCTCGGCTTGGTTCCTGGTGAACGATCAACGGGTGAGACAGTCAGACGGGGCTCAATCACCAAGGCAGGCAATGGACGTGTTCGGCACATGCTGGTCGAGAGCGCTTGGACATATCGCCACCGCCGAAGGTTGGCGCGAGGAAGCTGTACCGTATGGAGCAAGCTCCATCGAGAGTGCGGGAGATCGCATGGAAAGCCCAAAGCCGGTTGACAGCTCGCTATCGTGTGTTGACCGGACGAGGAAAGCGAACGACGGTGGTTTGTACCGCCATTGCCCGCGAGCTGAGTGGCTTCATGTGGGCCGTTGCAAGGGAGGCGCAGTCGATCAAATCGTAGATCGCCGCATCGAACTTGCACCTCGCGCATGGGCGGAGGCGGGACAACGGCAGGGGAACACCCGTCATCCGCTTTGTGGCCGACACTTGATCGACGCCCGCAGTAAGATAGGAACAGCCCCGGACGCACAATCGGGAATGCGGTACCCAACCCGCGCATCAGAGCTTGATCACCGACGTCCTTGAGTTCCGCCTCCACCCATGCGCGATCATTACCATTAACAGCCGCTGCTTGAAGCGGGAGGTTCCTTGCGCTCAAAACATTGACAACGGACATCAGAGCGGTTAGCCGACCACGCTCGACTCGAAGTTCCACGGCATCAGAGCGTCGATATCCTGCGCGGGCCATCCGTTGGCCATGCGAACTAAGGTCTGTGTCAGCCAGGCGAGCGGATCGACGTTGTTCATTTTAGCTGTCTGCAAAAGCGTGGCGATCGTGGCCCATGTGTTGCCACCGCCTTCGCTTCCGGCAAATAGACTATTCTTCCGTGTGATCGTTTGGGGACGGATTGCGCGCTCGACGATATTGGAGTCAATCTCGATGCGGCCGTCACCGAGAAAGCGTTCCAGAGATTGTCGGCGGGTCATTGCATAGCGGATCGCTTCCGCGGTCTTGGACTTGCCAGAAACTTTCGCGAGCTCCTTTTCCCAGATGTCAAAAAGGTTGGCGACAATGGCCGCAGACCGCTCTTGTCGTGCGGCAGCACGGATGTTGGCATCCTTTCCCCGGATCTCGTCCTCGACCTTCCACAACTCGCTCATCGCCTTCACCGAGGCTGTCGCGGCGTGATTGATACCCCCCACATGGAGTTCGTAGAATTTGCGCCTGACATGCGCCCAGCACCCTGCCAACGTGATGGTTTCGTTGCTGCCGGCCTTGACCTGCTCTTTGACCATGCTCGTATAGGCGCCGTGCCCATCAACCTGGAGAATGCCGTTGAAGCCGCTCAGGTGACGGGCCACACAGCGCCCACCTCTGCTGTCTTCAAATCTGTAGGCGACCATTGGTGGCCCTGATCCCCCGAACGGCCGATCATCACGTGCATAGGCCCACAGCCATGCCGTCATTGTTTTTCCCGAACCAGGCACCAGGGTCGGCAATGTCGTTTCGTCGGCAAAGACCCTTTCACCTGCTTTAATCCTCTCCAGGATGTAATCGGCCAGGATCTTGAGCTCGAAGCCGAGATGTCCCATCCATTGAGCCATCAAGGAGCGGCTCAGTACCACGCTGTCGCGCAGGTAGATTGTTTCCTGACGGTAGAGCGGAAGGCCGTCGGCGTATTTGGATACGGCGATGTAGGCCAGGAGCCGTTCGCTCGGCAGGCCAGCTTCGATGATATGGGCAGGTGCCAAAGCCTGCAGCACGCCGTCACGGCCCCTAAACGCGTATTTAGGTCTGCGGGTGACAATAACCCTAAACTTCGGTGGGATGACATCGAGCCGCTCGGATCGGTCTTCGCCGATCAAAACCTTTTCCAACCCTTGGCACTCTTCAGGGATTTCAGGTTCAATGACCTCCTCGATACGCTCGAGATGAGCGGCAAAGCCTTTGCGCGGGCGAGCCTCCCGCTTCGGCTTGTCTTTCCGTAACTGGTCGAGCTCGCTGTCGATCGTCGCTAAGCCGGTTTCGACCTCCTCGAACGCAAAGTCGATCTGATCATCGTCGATTCCCAACCGAAGCCGTTCTGAGCGGGTGCCTTTCTGAGCACGCTGTAGAACTTTCACAATCGCAGTGAGGGTGGCGATCCGCTCGTCAGTGTCTTTCTTCAATGCCTCAAGCCGGGTGATCTCCGCTCGGGCAGCGGCGCCTTCTGCACTCATGGCGACGATCATCGCCTTGAGTGCATCAACGTCGTCAGGAAGGTCCGAAGCAGAGAACATCATAGCAGGAAGTAGATCACAAATAGTGATCTTTTCCTAGCGTTTACAGTAACATGCGTGAGATTTTTTGGATGGGTTCAACCCGTCGAAAGCGGCCTCCTGATTGTCGCCGGGCGGATCTTCTTCCAATCCATTCCGGCCAGTAGGGCCATGAGCTGGGCATGATCCAGACGGATGCGCGCCGCCGTCGCTGCCGGCCAGCAAAAGCCATTTCCTTCGATAACTTTCGAATAGAGACAGACCCCGCTGCCATCCCACCACACGATCCGGACACGGTCCTTCCGTTTGGAACGGAACACGTAAAGGGCGCTATTGAAAGGATCTAGACCGCCATCCCTGACCAAAGCCATCAACGAAGCCGCTCCCTTGCGAAAGTCGACCGGTTGGCAGGAGACGTAAACGACAACGCCAGACGCAATCATGCCCTGCGCACCGCCCGTAGGATCTTGGCAAGATGATCCGGCTCGATATCTCCGGCAACGCGCACCACGACGTCACCCATGACGATCTCCACCGGTGAACTTGCAACAGCTTCGACGCGCGCGAAACTAACCCTTTCATTAGCCTCTTTCGAAAGGGGCACCACCGATCCCGAGGCCAATGCCTTGCGACGCCAGCCGTAAAGCTGCGAAGCATCCAGTCCTGCAGCGCGTGCGATAGCCGAGACATTCGCCCCCGGCAGAAACGTCTCGGCAATCAGCCGCGCCTTCTCGTCATCCGGCCAATCGCGCGGCTTACGTCTCGACCGTACCGGTGTTGCTGTCAAAACCTCAAAGGCACGAGCCTGATTCACACTGTCGCTCATAGGATTCTCCGCATGATTCATGCCGAAAATGAGCCATTTTACGCCCCCCCCCGCTACGTGGGGTCGCCTGCGCGCTTACGTTGGATCGAGAGGCGGGCCACCATTGTGACCCATCTGATGCCCATTGGGATCACTCCTGCTGATCGGATCGTTGCCCGCATAGGCATAGCGGTTGGTCCCCACGCCCGGCATCGTCGGATCCATCGTGTCTGGCGAGATAAACCGGGCATTGGCCGCCGAGCCAAACGAGACGGACAACAGGCTGCAGATCAGTAGCAGACTGAGAGTGCGGGTCAGAGACCCGGTGGAAAAGCATTTCATGAACAAGCCCCCACTTGAATTAAATCATCATTGCGTCTGGCCATCTTCCGGCCGCCATCCCAATGCCTCCGCCTTGGCGAAGGCATTCATATTTGCTGCATACCAAGCAGCGGCCTGAACCTTCAGATCGGCCGGAATCTCATCCACCCGGGTATATTTCCCTGCCAGTTCCCGCCGCAAAAGGCCGCTATAGGCACTGCCTTTCTTCACCAGCCCATAGGCAAAGTTCGGGTGGTGGTGAAGCAGCACATCTGAAACGGCTATGGCATCTTCGAATGCGCCCATCTCGATCTGACGCTCGACCAAAGAAGAGGCGATCAGCGCGGTGGTCTCGTCATGCGAGAGTGGCCGCAGGTAGACACCATTCGCGACCGCTTGATCGGACATCGGCAGTTTCTGCCGGTACCAGACATCGCGGGTGAAACCTCCGCCGCTGGTCGCCTCCAGGTTCCAGATCCTGCCCTCGTCATCTGTATATTTGACAAGCACATGCAACGGCGCTTCAGCGAGGGTCATCGTGAGGCCGAGGCGTTGACCGAGCGCCACGAACAGGAGCGGCATCGTGATGCAATTGCCGCGGCGCGTCGTCAAATAACGTTGCAGCAGCCGGTTCACCGGCTTTTCGCCGAGCGGATCACTGAGATCATATTGAAATGGCCAGTTACCATTCCAGGCGCCGCTCTCGTAGAGATAGCGCTTCAGAGCAATCAGTTTTTCCGAGGGCTCGGCACCATGACCGGCCATGATCTCGATATCAGCTACAATTCGGCCGATTTCTGCAGCCACAAGCTGAGGATTGGAAGACGGATCGAGCATGGAATCGACCGCAAGCTTGACGGCGAGCAGATCGTGCTCAGGCGCAAAAAGCCCCTCAACCCTCCCTCCAAAGACTGGATTTCCGGCCGCCACGGGTTGCATGACGGCGAGAACAGCTCCAAAACAGAGGAATAGCCAGATACGGAACACTCTCATCGTCCACCTGCGGATTTTCAACCATAGGTGTATCTATGAATTCGATTCGGTCAATAGGCAGGCCGCTATTTCATCCCTTCATCCAATTCCCCGATCAACCGCATGATCCCTATTTTCTCCATCGCTGCAGATGAGGTGCTTTTGTGCATGTGCGCAGTGTCGATTTTGAATGCCCGACTCAGCGTGGCAATTGAATGGAACCGTTTGGGCGGCTGGATGGAAACGAAACCGGTTGCCCGACAGCCAGCACAGCAGAAAACAAGAAGGATGTTAGGAAAAGCACAAGGGCTTTGCGTGCAGAGTTCGTATCAACGAATTGTCTCGGAGCACGCCTGTGAACGAACTCCTGATTATCGGCCATCCCGAGTTGATGACCGAGCGGCAGAACTGGCTTGGGGCGCTGGCGCAGGAACGGCGGCTTTCAGCGAAGACCGTCGAGGCCTATGAGCGCGACACGAGGCAATTCCTCACCTTCCTGACTGGACATCTTAGCGGACCGGCAAGGCTTGGCGATATCGAGGCGTTGCGCCCGGCCGATCTGCGCGGCTTTCTCGCCGCCCGCCGCAAGGATGGTGCCGGTGCGCGAACGCTGGGCCGTGGGCTTGCGGGCTTGCGTTCCTTCCTGCGCTATCTGGAGCGCAGGGGGCTCGCCAACGCCGCAGGTGCAAGCGCCATACGTTCCCCAAAACAGCCAAAATCCCTGCCGAAGCCGCTGAGCGATACGGACGCACTGGAAGTGGTGACAGAAGGCGCACAACTGGCTGAGGAGCCCTGGATCGCGGCCCGCAATTCTGCCGTGCTGACCCTGCTCTATGGCTGCGGCCTGCGTATTGCCGAGGCGCTGGACCTGACCGGTAACGACTTTGCCGGCACGCCGACGGCGCTGCGCATTACCGGCAAGGGCGGCAAGACGCGGGTGGTGCCGTTGATTTCCGCGGCGAATGACGTCGTGAACCGCTATCGCGGCCTCTGCCCCTATCATATAGACGGCGATGCCCCTCTGTTTCGCGGCGCCCGCGGCGGCAAGCTGCAGCCGGGCATCATTCAGCGGGAAATGCAGAAACTGCGCGGTGCGCTCGGCCTGCCCGATACGGCGACGCCCCACGCGCTGCGCCACTCCTTTGCGACGCATCTGCTGGCAGGCGGTGGTGACCTGAGGACGATCCAGGAGCTGCTGGGCCATGCAAGCCTGTCGACCACGCAGGTCTATACCGGCGTCGATTCGACCAGGCTTCTCGAAATCTACGATCGCGCGCATCCGCGCGCCTGAACATCCGACGTCGTGATAAGATCGCATTAACCATCTTCGTTAAGCCGGGCGTCAAGGCTTGCGCGATAGGGTCGACTATCCATTTCTCCAGACGGGGCAAGCCATGCCGCATCCCATCGTTTCCTCCGCGCGACAGGCCGCCGAATATCTCGGCGACGCCGTCGTCGCGCTGATCACGACGCTGCATCTGCTGTTTGCCCTGAGCCTGATCGCCGCATTGCTGGCCGTCTCGCAAGCCCTCGCCGCCGATGCAAGCTGCGGCGGGCGCAACCTGGTTGATGAATGGCGGGCCTCCGATCCTGCGCGGCTGGCGGCCGTCGAGAAGGAAGCGGCCGATATTCCAAACGGCAAGGGCATCTTCTGGAAGATCGAGAAGCAGGGCATTGCGCCTTCCTACCTTCTCGGCACCATGCACGTCACCGACCCACGCGTTCTCGCCATGCCGACGGGTGCACCGGAGGCCTATAGGACCGCCGGCATAGTCATCATCGAATCCGACGAGATCGTCGACGAAAAGAAGGCCGCCGCTGCCGTGATGATGCGGCCGGACCTGACCATGTTTGCCGACGGCAAGACGATCGGCGACTTTTTGAACCCGGAAGAAAAGCAGACGCTGGAAACGGGCCTGAAGGAGCGCGGCATTCCACTGGCGCTGGTCTCGAAGATGAAGCCCTGGATGATCGCCAGCTTCGTGGCGCTTCCCGCCTGCGAAATGACTCGCAAGGCAGCCGGCGCTTCCTTTCTCGACAAGCAGCTGGCGGAAGATGCGCTGAAGAACGGCAAGACGCTGAAGGGGCTGGAGACGCTGGTCGAGCAATTGCAGGCAATGGACGCGCTGCCGGCCCAGTTCCACGTGCAGGCGCTGGTCGAAACGCTCGCGCTGGGCGACACGGTGCAGGACGTCATGGAGACCACGACCGAACTTTATCTGCGCGGCGAGATCGGCATGGTGATGCCCATGATGAAGGCCGTTTCAGAACAAAAAGGTCAGGAAACCGATGATGCCGATTTCGAGCAGCGCATCATCACCGACCGCAACCACACTATGGCAATCCGCGCCCCCCCGATCCTCGAGCAGGGCAACGCCTTCATGGCCGTCGGCGCGCTGCATCTGCCGGGGGAGCAGGGCCTGGTCGAGCTTCTGCGCGCTGACGGGTTCACCGTGACGGCGGTCAACTAAAGCCCCTCATAAACCCCTTTCAGCAAGGCACGGGATAAGCATTCCCAATTGTTTTTGGCTGTTCGCAGAGGGCCACCAAAAAAGATCTGCTACTTGCATATGTGCCGCCTCTCTGCCTTTTTGCGGATCTAACCTGCAGGGCAACGCTGATTCGCTTGCGATCGATCAGCCCGCCGCAGCTTTATCCCGAGGGACACGACGAATGAATGTGAAGAAGCCCGATATCTCGGAAATGAGACCGAAGATCACCGTGATCGGCGTCGGCGGTGGTGGCGGCAACGCCATCAACAACATGATCACCGAGGGGCTTCAGGGCGCCGAATTCGTGGTTGCCAACACCGATGCGCAGGCGCTTGCCATGTCGAAGGCGACACGGCTGATCCAGCTCGGCTCGCAAGTGACGCAAGGCCTTGGCGCAGGCTCACTGCCGGAAGTCGGCCGTGCAGCGGCTGAAGAATCGATCGACGAGATCATGGATCACCTCGGCGGCACGCATATGTGTTTCGTCACCGCCGGCATGGGCGGCGGCACGGGTACGGGCGCCGCCCCCGTCATCGCGCAGGCAGCGCGCGCTGCAGGTATCCTCACGGTCGCGGTGGTGACCAAGCCCTTCAGCTTCGAAGGCAAGCGCCGCATGCAGACGGCAGACGAAGGCATCGAGCGCCTGCGTGAAGCGGCCGATACCGTGATCGTCATTCCGAACCAGAACCTTTTCCGCATCGCTGACGCCAAGACCACCTTTGCCGATGCTTTCGTGATCGCCGACCGGGTTCTCTATTCTGGCGTTGGCTGCATCACCGACCTGATCGTCAAGGAAGGCCTGATCAACCTCGACTTCGCCGACGTCAAGTCGGTGATGAAGGGCATGGGCCGAGCCATGATGGGTACCGGCGAAGCGACCGGCGAAGGCCGTGCGCTAAAGGCGGCGGAGGCCGCTATCGCCAATCCGCTGCTCAGCGAAACCTCCATGCGCGGCGCCAAGGGCGTGTTGATCTCGATTTCCGGCGGCATGGACATGACGCTGTTCGAAGTCGACGAAGCCGCAACCCGCATCCGCGAGGAAGTCTATGAAGAAGCCGACATCGTCGTCGGCTCGATCTTCGACCGCAATCTCGATGGCGTCTTCCGCGTCTCGGTCGTTGCGACCGGGCTTGATCCGAACGGCATCGGTGCAGCTACCGGGGCAGCCGTAGAGGCACCGGCAGCAACTCCGACGCGTACGCTGCAGTAAGAATTCGCTCAATCGCGCCGATGAAAACTGGCGCGCGAAAGCACGAGACCTTGAACCCGCTTGCGAAGTTGAACTTTGCGAGCGGGTTTTCTTTATACGACACTACACGTTCTTGAGGCTCATGCCGTGGGCAGAAGGGGCCGCATGAAGCTGCGTTCAAAGCTGATGATGCTGCGATTGCGCTTGTCCAGCTCGTAAGCTGCCACGCATTCCGGGTCCACGGCCATGCGCTGGCGATAATCTTCATAGGCCGCAAGGCTTGGAAAACTGAAAAGCGCCAGAGCTATGTTGTTTGCTCCCTCGCTTGGCAGGAAATAGCCGTGGTGCGTTCCGCCCATGCGGTTCACGATCGGAATCCAGAGCCGGGCATAGTCCTCAAACTCCGCCAATTTGTGGGGATCAATCACATAGCGCAGATAACAGGTGATCATTCAGGGCTGCCTTTCTTCATCGGTCACTGATTGCAAAAGCGTGTAATCCAAGCACAAGCACCCGGACAGACCGCAATCGTGCCATAGGCACGCAGGATCGTGCCAAAATGCTGCTTTGTATCGGCGGCGCAAACAAAAAAGGCGACCGAAGCCGCCCTTTCAGAAACGCAATTCTGCACCAATTTACATATGGATCGGCTTGAAGAAGGTCGCGAGCGCCGCTTCCTTGACGGCTTCCGACATGGTCGGATGTGCGTGGCAGGTGCGGCCGAGGTCTTCGGAGGAGCCGCCGAATTCCATGAGGACGGCAATCTCATGGATCATCTCGCCGGCGCCGAAGCCGACGATGTGGCCTCCGAGAACACGGTCGGTCTCCTTGTCGGCGAGGATCTTTACGAAGCCATCGGTCTGCAGCATGGCGCGGGCGCGGCCATTGGCGGTGAAGGGGAACTTACCGACCTTGTAGGCGATGCCTGCGGCCTTCAGCTCCTCTTCCGTCTTGCCGACGGAGGCGACTTCCGGCTGGGTGTAGACGACCCCCGGAATGACATCGTAGTTCACGTGGCCAGCCTGACCGGCAAGGATTTCGGCAAGGGCGACGCCCTCGTCTTCCGCCTTGTGGGCCAGCATCGGGCCACGTACGACGTCGCCGATCGCGTAGATGCCATCGACATTGGTCTTGAAGTGGCCGTCGATCTCGACGCGACCGCGGTTGTCCAGAGCAACGCCGGCTTCTTCGAGGCCGAGGCCTGCCGTGTAGGGCTTGCGGCCGGTGGCGATGAGCACGACTTCGGCTTCCAGCGTCTGAGCTTCGCCGCCCTTGACCGGCTCATAGGTAACCTTGGCGCCGGCGCCGGACTTTTCGACGCCGGTGACCTTGGCGCCAAGCTTGAAGTCAAAGCCTTGCTTCGCCAGCATGCGCTGGAACTGCTTGGAGACTTCGCCATCCATGCCACCGAGGATCGTGTCGAGATATTCGACGACGGTGACCTTGGCGCCGAGGCGCTGCCAGACCGAGCCGAGTTCGAGGCCGATGACACCGCCGCCGACCACGATCAGGGTTTCCGGAACCTTCTTCAAGGCGATGCCGCCGGTCGACGAGATGATGACCTGCTCGTCGATCTCGACCTGGACGCCGGGGATGCCCGCGACGTCGGAGCCGGTGGCAATGACGATGTTCCTGGTTTCCAGCACCTGCTCGGAGCCGTCTTCGGCCTTCACGGCAACCTTGCCGGCCGACAGGACACGGCCAGTACCCAGGATGCCGTCGATCTTGTTCTTCTTGAACAGGAAGGCAACGCCATCGGTGTTGGACTTCACCGTTGCATCCTTGTGGGCCATCATCTTGTCGAGGTTCAGCTTCGGCGTTGTGACTTCGACGCCGAGGACGTCGATGCCATGGGAAGTGTGGGCAAACACTTCCGACGCGTGCAGCAGTGCCTTGGAGGGAATGCAGCCGATGTTGAGGCAGGTGCCGCCATAGGTGGCGCGCTTTTCGACGACGGCGACCTTCAGGCCGAGCTGGGCTGCCTTGACGGCGCAAACGTAACCACCGGGGCCGGAACCGATTACAACGAGATCATAAGCCATGGGCATGTCCTTCCTTGGGGCGGCTTAGCTTGCCTAGCGGCCGCCGCTGACGTTGAGAATGGCACCCGTTACATAGGATGCCGAAGGCGAAAGTAGGTAGAGAACGGCGTCGGCGACTTCCTGTGCTTCGCCGGGCCGCTGCATCGGAATGCTGGGCGCCATGTCGCGGGCTCGGGTTGGAAGGCCGCCGGAGGCGTGGATTTCGGTATCGATGACCCCGGGGCGCACGGCATTGACGCGGATACCTTCGATGGCCACTTCGCGTGCGAGACCGATGGTGAAGGTATCGATGGCGCCCTTGGCGGCGGCATAGTCGACATACTGTCCGGCAGAACCGAGAAGCGCGGCCATGGACGAGATGTTGACGATCACGCCACCATTGCCGCCCCTGCTCTTCGACATGCGTCGCACGGCCTCTCCGGCGCAGAGGATGGAGCCGGTGACATTGACACGCAGCATGCGGTCGATGCGGGCAAAATCCATCTCGTCGATGCGCTGCGGCGAGCCAACGATGCCGGCATTGTTGACGAGACCATCTAGCCGGCCATAGGTGCTGTCGATCGTGGCAAACATCGCCTCGATATCACCGGGCTGGGCGACATCGCCGACAACCGCGATCGCCTCGCCGCCGGCATTGACGATATCCGCCACGACCGCTTCGGCTGCAGCAGCGTTTGTCGCGTAATTGACGACCACCAGCCAGCCGGCGCGAGCCGCGGAGCGGCAGATGGCGGCGCCGATGCCGCGGCTGCCGCCGGTGACCAGAACAACAGGCTTTTCCGTCATGTCGCGCATCCTTTCAAGCCAAACACATCCCAGGGCGCGACGGTGAGCTTGCCCCAGAGGGCAGAGGCCTTGATCGCGGGGCCGAGATCGGGGAGCAGTAATTGCAGAGCCGCAGCTTTCGTTTCGGCTGGCAGGAGATCAACCTTGCCGGCGGCATCAACGGAATAGATCACGCCCTGCCAGATAACGCAGGCAGCCAGATCATCGCCGGTTACATCGCCCTCCGGGCAATTGTTCATGATCATGCCATTGGCACGCTCCGGATCACCGGAAATCATGACGAAACCTTCAAGCTTCAGGTCCGCCTTGAGGGCTGCGACCTCGAAGCGATTGCTGGTCGTTGCACTCTCCGAATCGACAGGGAGGAAACGCAGCTCATAGGCACCATCTGCATCGCCGTAGACGGCTTTGCTCTGCAGGCAATCGGCCGCCTGCACCCCAAGGGGGGCAAGCGAAAACAGCACTGCCGCGGCAAGACGCTTCATCGTCAGGCCGCCTTTTCCGTTGCGAGCTTGAGGCCGAGCGCAATGAAAACGAGACCGCTGGCGCGGTCGATCCACTGGCTCATGCGCGAGAAGGTCGAGCGCATCTTCGGCGTCGTCATGAACAGGCTGACGCCGACGAACCACAGGATGAGGCAGCATGCCATGACGAGCCCATAGCCGAACTTAACCGGGATCGGCGTATGTGCCGAAACCACCGTCGAAAAGATCGACAGGAAGAAAAACACCGGCTTCGGGTTCAGCGCATTGGCCGCAAAGCCAAGGCCGAAGGCCTTGAGCGCCGACTGCTCCTTGTGGGCGCCTTCAGCATCCGCCGCCGGCACCGTCATGTCCGTCTTGCCAGCCCGAAGAGCCTTGATGCCGATATAGATGAGGTAGGCGACACCGCACCACTTGACGATATTGAAGAGGTAGATCGACTGGGAAATGATCAGCCCGAGACCCAGGATCGTGTACGTCACATGGAACATCAGCGATGTGCCGATGCCGAAGGACGTGATAACAGCGGAGCGACGGCCATGAACGATCGACTGGCGCATGACCATGGCAAGATCTGCACCGGGCGAGACGATCGCGAAGGAGAAGATCGCCATCAGCGAGGCGAGTTCGAAAAGATAGGGATGCATGCAATTACTCCGGCAGGAAGCTCAGCCCGTCTTCTATCAAAAGATAAGCCGCGAAACCATGATCAGCAGGCCAATGAGAGAGCCGACCCAGACCAGCGAGCGGATATAAGGCACGCCGGCGAGATAGAGCGGAATGTAGACCAGACGGCATATGAACCACGTCCATGCGCCGATCAGACCCCAGCCGCTCGGGTCCCCCACCGTCGCCAGGGCCAACGCCAGGCCAACGAAGGCCGGATAGGTCTCGCGGAAATTTGCCGATGCCCTGTCAGCACGCCCGGCGATCTTGCCGGACGGCTGCTGATGGTCGTCACGCGGACCGGCATTCCAGGCCGATCCGAGCTCTATCGTCGCAAGCTGGCCCTGCAGTCCGATATGGAACACCAGCAGCACGACGCTCCATCCAAGAAGCGTCAGGAACGGCGAGCCTGCCAGTGCTGCTGCGTCCATGATCAGGTGTCCCTCAAGCGATTCCAGCAAAAGTGCGAAGCGGTTTTGCGTCCGGAATCGCGTTAAACAAAAAGCCTAGAGATCGAGAACCAGACGTTCCGGATCTTCCAGGCTTTCCTTCACGCGCACCAGGAAGGTCACGGCTTCCTTGCCGTCGACCATGCGGTGATCGTAGGACAGCGCGAGATACATCATCGGACGAATGACGATCTGGCCACCGACAACCACCGGACGGTCCTGGATCTTGTGCATGCCGAGGATGCCCGACTGGGGCGCATTGAGGATCGGGGAGGACATCAGCGAACCGTAGACGCCACCATTGGTGATGGTGAACGTGCCGCCCTGCATGTCGGCCATCGACAGCGTGCCATCGCGGGCAGCCTTGGCGAGACGACCCAGATCCTTCTCGATCTCGGCAACCGTCATCTGGTCGGCGTCACGGATAACGGGAACGACAAGACCCTTGTCGGTGCCGACGGCCATGCCGATGTGGCAGAAGTTCTTGTAGATGATGTCGGTGCCGTCTATCTCGGCGTTGACGGCCGGCAGTTCCTTCAGCGCGTGCGTCACGGCCTTGGTGAAGAAGCCCATGAAGCCGAGCTTTACGCCATGCTTCTTCTCGAAGATGTCCTTGTACTTTGTGCGCAGCGCCATGACGGCCGACATGTCCACCTCGTTGTAGGTGGTCAGCATGGCCGCCGTGTTCTGCGCATCCTTGAGGCGGCGCGCAATCGTCTGGCGAAGACGGGTCATCTTGACCCGCTCTTCACGCGGCGCGTCTTCAGCCGGCGACGGCGCACGGGCGACGACCTTGGCCGGCTCGGAAGCGGCAGGCGTCGAAATGCCCTTGGCAACAGCAGCAATGACATCGCCCTTCAGCACCTGGCCACGCTTGCCGGAGCCATCGACGTCGGAAGCGGAGAGGTTGTTTTCAGCGAGCAGCTTTGCGGCAGCAGGAGCAGCCGGCATTGCGGAAGCGACCTGCGGAGTGGCCGGAGCAACAGCCGGTGCAGAGGCGGCAGGCGCGGCGACCTTCTTTTCGGCAGCCGGCGCCGGAGCGGCAACGCCTGCTCCGCTTGCGGAGATCTGGCCAAGCAGCGCGCCGAGGCCCACCGTTTCGCCGGCAGCGGCGACGATTTCGGCGAGAACACCGGCGGCAGGCGCCGGAACTTCGATCGTCACCTTGTCGGTTTCGAGTTCCAGGATCGGCTCATCGGCCTTGACCGTATCGCCGACCTTCTTGAACCAGGTACCGACGGTGGCTTCGCTGACGGATTCGCCCAGGGTGGGCACGCGGATTTCTGTAGCCATGATTTTAAAGTCCGTTCTTCGGGTATCGGTTTCAACTACGGGGAGAGCGGGAGGCTTTTCAGCCTCCCAGCGCGTCTTCCAGGAATGCCGCGAGCTGCGCGAGGTGCTTCGACATCAGGCCGGTAGCGGGCGATGCCGCGGCCGGACGGCCGGTGTAGCGCACGCGCTGGTACTTGGCGTCGATATGGGCAAGCACCCATTCCAGATAGGGATCGATGAACGACCACGCACCCATGTTCTTCGGCTCTTCCTGGCACCAGACCATCTCCGCATTGCGGAAGCGCGAGAGCTCGTTGATGAGTGCCTTGGCCGGGAACGGATAGAGCTGTTCGACACGCAGCAGGTAGACGTCATCGACGCCGCGCTTTTCACGCTCTTCCAAAAGGTCGTAATAGACCTTGCCGGTGCAGAGCACGACGCGGCGGATTTTGGCATCCTTCTGCAGCTTGATCGGGCCATCCTTGATGACTTCGGCATCATCCCACAGCAGGCGGTGGAACGAGCTTTCGCCGGCCATTTCCGAAAGGCTCGATACGGCGCGCTTGTGGCGCAGCAGCGACTTTGGCGTCATCATGATCAGCGGCTTGCGGAAGTCCCGCTTCATCTGGCGGCGAAGGACATGAAAATAGTTCGCCGGCGTCGTGACGTTGGCAACCTGCATGTTGTCTTCGGCACACATCTGCAGCCAGCGCTCGAGGCGGGCGGAAGAGTGCTCCGGCCCCTGACCTTCGTAGCCATGCGGCAGGAGGCAGACGAGGCCGGACATACGAAGCCACTTGCGTTCACCAGACGAGATGAACTGGTCGAACACGACCTGCGCACCGTTGGCGAAGTCGCCGAACTGGGCTTCCCAGAGGGTCAGCGCATTCGGGCGGGCCAGCGAATAGCCGTATTCGAAACCAAGTACAGCCTCTTCGGACAGCATCGAATTGATGACTTCGTAACGCCCCTGCGTCGGTGAAATATTGGCAAGCGGAATGTAGCGATCTTCGGTCTCCTGATCATAGAGAACCGAATGGCGCTGCGAGAAGGTGCCGCGTTCGCAATCCTGACCGGAAAGCCGGATCTTCGTACCTTCGGCGCAGAGCGTGCCAAAGGCCAAAGCCTCCGCCATCGCCCAGTCGACACCCTCGCCAGAGGTCACCATGCCGGCACGGTTATCCATGAAGCGCTGGATGGTCTTGTGGACGCGGAAGCCTTCGGGAACTTCCGACAGCTTGCGGCCGATTTCCTTCAGGCTCTTCATCGGCACCGAGGTCTTGCCGCGGCGCTGTTCGTCCTGATTGTCGGCGGCACGCAGGCCTGACCAGGCACCGTCCAGCCAGTCGGCCTTGTTGGGCTTGTAGGACTGGCCGGCCTCGAATTCCTGCTCCAGGTGGGCGCGCCAATCGGCCTTCATCTTTTCAAGGTCGCCGTCGGTGATCAGTCCTTCGGCAATCAGGCGCTCTCCGTAGACCTGCACGACCGGCTTGTGAGCGCGGATGACCTTGTACATCTTCGGCTGCGTGAATGACGGCTCATCGCCTTCGTTGTGGCCGAAGCGGCGGTAGCAGAACATATCGATCACGACCGGCTTGTGGAACTTCATCCGGAATTCGGTCGCGATCTTGGCAGCGTAGACAACCGCTTCCGGGTCATCGCCATTGACGTGGAAGATCGGCGCTTCGATCATCTTGGCGACATCGGACGGATAGGGCGACGACCGTGAGAAGGCCGGATTGGTGGTGAAACCGATCTGGTTGTTGATGATGAAGTGCACGGTGCCGCCAACACGATGGCCGCGCAGACCGGACAAGCCGAGAATTTCCGCGGTAACACCCTGGCCGGCAAACGCCGCATCACCGTGCAACAGCAGCGGCATGACCTTGGAGCGTTCCTTCAAAGGGATAACATCGCCTTCGAAGACAGTCGCCATCTGGTCCTGCTTGGCACGGGCCTTGCCCATGACGACGGGGTTGACGATTTCGAGATGCGACGGATTTGCCGTTAGCGACAGGTGAACCTTGTTACCATCGAATTCGCGGTCGGAAGACGCACCGAGATGGTACTTCACATCGCCCGAACCTTCGACATCATCAGGCGCATAGGAGCCGCCCTTGAACTCGTGGAACACGGCGCGATGCGGCTTGCCCATGACGTTGGTCAGAACGTTCAGACGGCCGCGATGGGCCATGCCGAGGATGACCTCCTTTAGGCCTTCCTGACCACCGCGCTTGATGATCTGCTCCAGCGCCGGGATCAGCGATTCGCCACCATCGAGACCGAAGCGCTTGGTGCCCTTGTACTTGACGTCGATGAACTGCTCGAAGCCTTCGGCCTCAATGAGCTTCGACAGGATGGCCTTCTTGCCTTCAGGTGTGAAGGCGACGCCCTTGTCCGGACCCTCGATGCGCTCCTGTATCCAGCCTTTGATTTCTGGATCGGAGATATGCATGAACTCCACGCCGAGCGTGGAACAATAGGTGCGCTCGAGGAGATCGACGATCTCGCGCAGGGTCGCGTATTCGAGACCGAGCACATTATCCAGGAAAATCGGGCGATCCATGTCTTCCGGACCGAAGCCGTAGTTGGACGGGGAAAGCTCGTGATAATCGTCCACCGGAGCGGCAATGGCAAGCGGGTCGAGCTTGGCATGAAGGTGGCCGCGGGCGCGATAAGCGCGGATCAGCATGATGGCGCGGACGCTGTCGCGGGTCGCCTGGTGGACGTCGGCGGAAGCAACGGCAACGCCGGTTACGGCAGCCTGCTCCTCGGCCTTGGCCTTCACCTTCTTTTCGATGACCTTCTCGACCGTGCCCCAATCGCCGTCGAGCGCGGAAACCAGTTCGCTGCGCTCGGTGACGGGCCAGTTCGGCTTCTTCCAGGAGGCGCCCTTGGCGGCCTTCACGACATCGCCCGGCTCGTCCTGCAGCGCCTTGAAGAAGGACTGCCACTCACCGGAAACCGACGACGAGTCGCTTTCATAGCGCGCATAAAGCTGTTCGATATAGCTGGCGTTCGCTCCGTCGAGGAACGATGTCAGCAGGAATTGTTCGTTGGCTTCTTGCCTTGCCATTGTGTACCGCGGACCTGTCCGTCCGCCTCCTGACTGGTTGGTACCGTCCGGTCCGTCCGGGCGGTTTTGCGCCACAAAAGCGCGAGCATCCGATGCTTAGATGGTGCGAATGAGGCGAAACGACAGTCTCGCCCCATTCGATTTCGTGGTGTCTCAGCCCTTGAGGACTTCGACAAGGGTGGTGCCGAGGCGCGCCGGGGACGGCGACACCTTGATGCCGGCCGCTTCCATGGCCGCGATCTTGGATTCTGCATCGCCCTTGCCGCCGGAAACGACAGCGCCGGCGTGGCCCATGGTGCGGCCCTTCGGAGCCGTACGGCCCGCGATAAAGCCAGCCATCGGCTTCTTGCGGCCCTTTTTGGCCTCGTCGATCAGGAACTGGGCTGCATCTTCTTCAGCCGAGCCGCCGATTTCGCCGATCATGATGATTGACTTGGTTTCGTCGTCGGCGAGGAACAACTCGAGCACGTCGATGAACTCGGTGCCCTTGACCGGGTCGCCGCCGATGCCGACAGCCGTGGTCTGGCCAAGGCCTTCGTTCGAGGTCTGGAACACGGCTTCATAGGTGAGCGTGCCGGAGCGTGAAACGATGCCGACCGAGCCCTTGCGGAAAATCGAGCCCGGCATGATGCCGATCTTGCACTCTTCCGGCGTCAGGACGCCCGGGCAGTTCGGGCCGAGAAGGCGCGACTTGGAGCGATCAAGGCGAGCCTTGACGCGAACCATATCCATGACCGGGATGCCTTCGGTGATGCAGGTAATGAACGGGATCTCGGCTTCGATCGCCTCGATGATCGCATCCGCAGCACCGGCCGGCGGAACATAGATCACGGACGCATCGGCGCCGGTCTTTTCCTTGGCTTCGGCAACGCTTGCGAAGATCGGCAGGGTTTCGCCCTTCGAGCCGGTCCAGGTTTCGCCACCCTTCTTCGGGTGGATGCCGCCGACCATCTGCGTGCCGTAATAGGCAAGCGCCTGCTCGGTGTGGAAAGTACCGGTCTTGCCGGTCAGGCCCTGAACCAGGACCTTGGTGTTCTTGTTGACGAGAATCGACATGAGTAGGTCCTTCAATTAACCGTTGATCGCAGCGACGATCTTCTTGGCAGCGTCGTCCAGATCGTCAGCGGCGGTGATTGCCAGACCCGACTCGTTCAGGATTTTCTTGCCAAGCTCGACATTGGTGCCTTCGAGGCGAACAACGAGCGGAACCTTCAGGCCGACTTCCTGCACGGCTGCGACGACACCTTCCGCGATGACATCGCATTTCATGATACCGCCGAAGATGTTGACGAGAATGCCCTCGACCTTCGGATCGGCCGTGATGATCTTGAAGGCTGCAGCAACCTTCTCCTTGCCGGCGCCGCCGCCGACGTCGCAGAAGTTTGCCGGCTCCTTGCCGTAAAGCTTGATGATGTCCATGGTCGCCATGGCAAGGCCAGCGCCATTGACCATGCAGCCGATGTTGCCGTCGAGCGCCACGTAAGCGAGATCCCACTTGGAGGCCTCGATTTCCTTGGCGTCTTCCTCGGTCTCGTCGCGCAGCGCCTTGACGTCGTCATGACGGAAGATCGCATTGCCGTCGAACGACATCTTGGCGTCGAGAACGCGCAGATGGCCATTCTTCATGACGATCAGCGGGTTGACCTCAAGCAGGGCCATGTCCTTGTCGTTGAAGGCCTTGTAGAGCAGCGGGAAGAGCGACTTCGCGTCTTGGGCAGCAGCACCGGCAAGCTCAAGCGCCTTGGAGATCGCGGCGATATCCGCATCCGTCACGCCGGCTTCCGGATCGATGGCGATGGTGTGGATCTTCTCGGGCGTGTCGTGGGCGACGGCCTCGATGTCCATGCCGCCTTCCGTCGAGACGACGAAGGCAACGCGACCGACGGAACGATCGACCAGCAGCGAGCAATAAAGCTCGCGGTCGATATCGGCACCGTCTTCGATGTAGAGGCGGTTGACCTGCTTTCCGGCTTCGCCGGTCTGCGCGGTCACCAGCGTGTTGCCGAGCATGTCCTTGGCATGGGCCTTGGCTTCCTCGATCGAGAAGGCCAGGCGAACGCCGCCCTTGGCATCCGGGCCGAGTTCCTTGAACTTGCCCTTGCCGCGGCCGCCCGCATGGATCTGGCTCTTGACGACGTAGAGCGGGCCTGGAAGCGACTTTGCCGCAGCTTCTGCCTCATCGGCGGAGAAGATGGCGACACCTTCAGCAACCGGCGCACCAAAGGTCTTCAACAGAGCCTTGGCCTGATATTCATGAATGTTCATGGGAAACTTTCCTGTTTAGGCTGAACGGCGACTATTTGAGGCGCAATTACTTCAGGCTGGGGGCAATGGCGACGCAGGCTTCGCAAAGACCGGCGACGGAGGCGACCGACTTTTCGAAGGCTTCCTGTTCGGCCTTGTTGAATTCGACTTCGATGATGCGCTCGACGCCCCCGGCACCGATGATGGTGGGAACGCCGACATACATGTCCTTGACACCATACTGGCCAGTGAGGTGAGCGGCGCAGGGCAGAACGCGCTTCTTATCCTTGAGGAAGGATTCAGCCATCTCGATCGCTGAGGCGGCCGGTGCGTAATAGGCGGAACCGGTCTTCAGCAGGCCGACGATTTCGGCGCCACCATCACGGGTGCGCTGGATGATTTCTTCGAGGCGCTCCTTGGTGACCCAGCCCATCTTAACCAGATCGGTCAACGGAATGCCGCCGATGGTCGAGTAACGGGCAAGCGGCACCATGGTATCGCCATGGCCGCCGAGCACGAAGGCGGTGACGTCCTGAACGGAAACGTTGAATTCTTGGCTGAGGAAGAGACGGAAACGGGCTGAATCGAGCACGCCGGCCATGCCGACGACCATGTTCTTCGGCAGGCCGGAGAACTTCTGCAGCGCCCAGACCATCGCGTCGAGCGGGTTGGTGATGCAGATGACGAAGGCGTTCGGGGCATATTTCTTGATGCCGGCGCCCACCTGTTCCATGACCTTGAGGTTGATGCCGAGAAGATCGTCGCGGCTCATGCCCGGCTTGCGGGCGACGCCGGCGGTGACGATGCAGACGTCGGCCCCTTCGATGGCGGAATAGTCACTGGCGCCGGTGAGATTGGCATTGAAGCCTTCGACAGGGGACGATTGGGCGATGTCGAGGCCCTTGCCCTGCGGGATACCGTCGGCGATGTCGAACAGAACGATATCGCCCAGTTCCTTGAGGCCGGCGAGATGCGCCAGCGTTCCACCAATCATTCCAGAACCAATGAGTGCGATCTTGTTGCGCGCCATGAAAGTGCTTCCTTTGCGATCAAATCTGACAAGGCCTGAAACGAGGGCGCGTTCTCAAGACGTGCGAGCGCCAAACCTTACGCGGCAAGGACTTAAGACGCAAATTCTAAAATATCAACTAATACTTTCGAGGGGAACGATTTCAATCGGTTAGATCATAAATTTCTTACGTAAACGTAAGAAATTCTGTCGCGATTTTGTCAAAATCACGCCGCGTCGGAGGTGGTGCGCTGCGCGTATTCCTCACTCTGCATCTCGATCAGTCGAGAAACCGTGCGCGCGAATTCGAAACCTTCGGTATCCTTCCTGGCCGTCAGGAGATCCCCCGGGAGAGCCGCAGCCGACGCGAAGAAGCGCGCGCCCTGGTCGTAGATCGTATCGATCAGCAGAATGAAACGCTTGGTTTCATTGCGCCGCTCGGGGCCGAGATGAGGGACATGATCAAGGAAGATAACGCGGTAATGTGACAGGATCGCGAGATAGTCTGCCGCCGCAAGGGGCTTTTCGCAAAGGTCCGAAAACGAAAACCGGGCGCAATCGCCTGCCGCCTGCGGAACCACGATCGTGCGACCCTTGTGCTGGATTTCGGCCGGTGCAACAGCAAGCCCCGCTGTCGCCTGCTTCCAGGAACGATCCATCACCGCATCCGCCTCAGGCCCCATCGGCGCCGACCAGACGGGGAGGCCGGATGTCTTCAGCATGCGATAATCAGTCTGGGTATCGAGCGGCACGATCTCGGCATGGGCGCGCAGAAGATCGATGAAAGGCAGGAAGAGACCGCGATTGAGCCCATCCCGGTAAAGATTGGAGGGCTCGACATTCGATGTCGCCACCAGCACGCAACCGCGAGAGAAGAGCTCACCGAACAGCCGCGACAGGATCATTGCATCGGCAATATCCGTGACCGTGAACTCGTCGAAACACAGAAGGCGCGCCTCGGCAAAAATCGCCGAAGCGACCGGCGGGATCGGATCAGCCTGCTTGGTTTCGCCGTTTTTCAGCTTCTGGCGATGCTGGAAGATGCGATCGTGAACATCGGCCATGAATTCATGGAAATGCGCCCGGCGTTTGCGCTGGATGGCAACCGTCTCGAAGAACAGGTCCATCAGCATGGTCTTGCCACGCCCGACGCCGCCGTAAAGATAAAGGCCCTTGATGGGAACGTGATCCGGGCGGCGCGCAGCAAAGAGCCATCCGAGTGCACTCGACTTGCGCTCGCCGCGGCTCGCCGTAAGATCGCTCGCCAGGCGATCGAGCTTGCGTGCGATCACTTGCTGCGCCGGATCAGAACGCATTGCACCCTCGGCGATCAGCGCTTCGAGTTTTCGCGAGATGCTATCTTCGGAGTTCGGCACGGATGGCCCCGGTTGGTCGCTCTAGAGAATTCAGGTGAAAAAATATTCCCCAAAATGCTCTGTCTCTTTGTTTTCACGCAATGCAGAAGGCAAGACCGCTTCGCATTTTGACTGGAACGGCTCTTGCCGGCGACAAAAAAGCCCGGCTGATACCGGGCTTGGTCTCAGCGGCTGAGGCTCACGGGCTGGCCGCCATTGGTCGAGCCGTCAAAGCGGGCATCGGCGCTCTTGTAAAGGCGGGCGAGCGGATTGCCGTTGCGGTCCTTCAGGATAACCTGCTTGCCGGCCACTTCCCACGAACCCATCTGGGTGAGCTCGCCTGCGCAGCCGCGCGTGCCGCCGCGCGAACCGCTGCCAAGGTTGGTCAGCGTCAGGAACATGTCACAGGAACTGCCGCCATTCGAAACACGCCAGTTGCCGACCATCGATTCTTTGGTCACATCCAGACCTGCGGTTGCCGCAGCGGTATCCGTTGCACCCGGCACGACGCCGCCGACTGCGGCGGTACCGCTCACCGGTGCTGCCGGGAACTGCGAGGAGTTGGCAGCCGCATTGGCTGTTGGATCGGGAAGCTGGCTCGAGGAAACACCGCCAACAGGCTGAGCCTGGAGAGGAGCCGGCTGCGACATGCTGCTATAGTCGTTCATGGATGTCCGCTGACATCCCGTCAGCGCCAGCACCACTGCCAGACCTGCTGCCGCATGGATTACCCGCATGTCGTAACTCCCGATTACCGCTGATTGCGTGCCCGATAGGAATATAGGCGCCATTAACTTAAAACTACCTTTTCAATCAAGCCTAAGCATGAATCTTTGCCTTGATGTGGCGCGATTGAAACGATTCCGGGACGATATCCGGGCAGGCAATTCCTGCAACCACTCGATATGACAACGCCGGGCAAGCCCGGCGTCTGTTTTGATGACAGCAAAAGACGCGGATCAGACCCGGCGCTCGACCATCATCTTCTTGATTTCACCGATCGCCTTGGCAGGGTTCAAACCCTTCGGGCAAGTCTGGGCGCAGTTCATGATCGTGTGGCAACGATAGAGGCGGAAGGGGTCTTCGAGATTGTCGAGACGCTCGCCCTTGGCTTCGTCACGACTGTCGATCAGCCAGCGATAGGCCTGCAGCAGCACGGCAGGACCAAGATAACGGTCGCCATTCCACCAGTAACTGGGGCACGAGGTGGAACAGCAGGCGCAGAGAATGCACTCGTAGAGACCGTCAAGCTTGAGGCGGTCCTCATGGCTCTGCTTCCATTCCTTGGCCGGGGTCGGCGAAACGGTTTTGAGCCAGGGCTCGATCGAGCGATGCTGGGCATAGAAATTCGTGAGATCCGGAACGAGATCCTTGACAACAGGCAAATGCGGCAGCGGATAGACCTTCACCGAACCCTTCACCTCGTCCATGCCCTTGGTGCAGGCGAGCGTGTTGGTACCGTCGATGTTCATGGCACAGGAGCCACAGATGCCTTCGCGACAGGAGCGGCGCAGCGTCAGCGTCGGGTCGATCTTGTTCTTGATGTAGAGCAGCGCATCGAGAACCATCGGACCGCAATCATCGACATCGATATAGAACGTATCGATCGACGGGTTCTTGCCATCGTCCGGGCTCCAGCGGTAGACGCGAAATTCGCGGGTATTGGTGGCCCCGGCCGGCTTCGGCCAGACCTTGCCTTCAGTCATCTGCGAATTCTTGGGGAGAGCGAGTTCAACCATTCGACCTGTCCGTTCTTTCCTTGCGCCGATCCTTGCGGATGACCAGCTTCAGCCCCGACCATACCGGGTCGATCGCTGCGACCTTCACATCCACCAGATCCAGATCGAGGGCCGTCAAGCGCACGACATCCTCGGTCACATCCGTCCTAACCTTCGAAGCTTTCTTCGGCCATGAGACCCAGATCATGCCATCCGGCGTGATCCGGTCCTGCAGCCCGGAGAGCTCGTTCTCAATCTCCGCCCGCACCATCGTGAAGGCATGGATCGCATCATAAGTCTTGCCCGCTGCCCGCATCGCTTCCCAGGACGGGAACCGGTCACAGGCAGCGAAATCGGCCGAAACCACCAGCTCCACCAGACTGTCCGGCAGCGCGATGAAGGCCGCCGTCATTCCAGACTTGAAGCCCAGCTTCTTTGGAAGAGGCGTGCCGGAATATCCCGTCTCCGCCGCTGCCATCATCAATACACGCGTGCCTTCGGCGCGATCTTGTAGGGATCGATGCCCTCGGCAATGAGATCGGTGTGAACCGGGCGGTAGTCGAGGGTCACTTCGCCCGCTTCGTTGACCCAGGACAGCGTATGCTTGCGCCAGTTGACGTCGTCGCGACCGGAAAATGCACCTTGAGTATAGTCCTCGCGGGCGTGGGAGCCGCGGCTCTCCTTGCGAGCTTCGGCGGCGTAGATGGTAGTGATGGCGTTGGCCATCAGGTTTTCCAGCTCCAGCGTCTCGACCAGATCGGAGTTCCAGATCATCGAGCGGTCGGTGACCTTGATATCAGGCAGTTCCTTCCAGATCGCACTCATGCGGCGGCAGCCGTTTTCGAGCGATTCCTGGGTGCGGAACACGGCGGCGTCTTCCTGCATGGTGCGCTGCATCTTCTCGCGCAGAACCGCTGTCGGCGTGCTGCCATTGGCATGACGCAGGCGGTCGAAGCGTTCCATGATCTTGTCGCTTGCCTTTTCGTTGATAGCCGGCACCGGCGACGCGCGATCGATGACCTCGCCGGCGCGGATTGCGGCGGCGCGACCGAAGACCACGAGGTCGATCAGCGAGTTGGAACCGAGACGGTTTGCGCCATGCACCGAGGCGCAGCCGGCTTCACCGACGGCCATCAGGCCGGGGATGATCCGTTCCGGGTTATTGCTGTCGGCATTCAGCACTTCGCCCCAGTAGTTCGTCGGAATGCCGCCCATGTTGTAGTGGACGGTCGGCAGGACCGGGATCGGCTCGCGGGTCACGTCGACACCGGCGAAAATCTTGGCGCTCTCGGAGATGCCCGGCAGGCGCTCGTGCAGCACCTTTGGATCGAGATGGTCGAGATGCAGGTAGATGTGGTCCTTGTTCTTGCCGACGCCACGGCCTTCGCGGATTTCCATCGTCATGCAGCGGGAAACAACGTCACGCGAGGCAAGGTCCTTGGCCGACGGAGCATAGCGCTCCATGAAGCGCTCGCCCTCGGAATTGACGAGATAGCCGCCTTCGCCGCGCGCACCTTCGGTGATGAGACAGCCGGCGCCGTAGATGCCGGTCGGATGGAACTGGACGAACTCCATGTCCTGGAGCGGCAGTCCGGCGCGTGCAATCATGCCACCGCCGTCACCGGTGCAGGTGTGCGCCGAAGTCGCCGAGAAATAGGCGCGGCCGTAACCGCCGGTCGCCAGCACCACCATCTTGGCGGCAAAGCGGTGGATCGTGCCGTCGTCGAGGTTCCAGGCAACGACGCCGGTGCAGCGGCTACCGTCATCCGACATGATGAGGTCAAGCGCGAAATACTCGATGAAGAATTCGGCGTTGTTCTTCAGCGACTGGCCGTAGAGCGTATGCAGGATGGCGTGGCCAGTACGGTCGGCAGCGGCACAGGTGCGCTGAACCGGCGGGCCTTCGCCGTAGTTCTGCATGTGGCCGCCAAACGGGCGCTGGTAGATCTTGCCTTCCTCGTTTCGCGAGAAAGGCACGCCGTAGTGCTCAAGCTCATAGACCGCCTTCGGCGCTTCCATGGCGAGATACTGCATGGCATCGACGTCGCCGAGCCAATCGGAACCTTTGACGGTGTCATAGAGGTGCCATTGCCAGCTGTCAGGGGTCATGTTTTGCAGCGAGGCCGCGATACCGCCCTGCGCTGCAACCGTATGGGAGCGCGTCGGAAACACCTTGGTGATGCAGGCGGTGCGGAAACCCTGTTCGGCCATGCCGAGCGTTGCGCGCAGACCCGCGCCACCGGCGCCAACGACGATCACGTCATAGGAGTGATCGACATACTTGTAGGCTTTGCCGCCAACGGCAGGAGATGTGGTGGTTGCCATTTTTGAATTACCCTGCAAACGCGATCTTCAGGATGGCGAAAAGACAGAGCCCGCCCACCACGATCGCAAAAAACATGTTGAGCATGACGAGCAGCACCTTAAGCGCTTCCCCGTGCACGTAGTCCTCGATGATCACCTGCATGCCGAGCTTCATGTGAATGAGGCCGGACATCACCACCAGCCCCATGATGACAGCAACGAAGGGATTGGAAAGGGCGACAATGACTTCTTCGTAGGGAGAGCCCGCATGGGTCATCACGAACAGAATGAAAAAGATGAGAAGCGGAACGTTGGCGACGGCCGTCACGCGCTGACGCCAGAAATGCTCGGTGCCATCCTTGGCCGAGCCGAGGCCGCGAACCTTGCCAAGGGGAGTGCGCATATCCATGGAATATCCCTTCAGCGGATCGCGTAGCCGACGATCCAGATCAGGAGCGTCAGGACAACCGAGCCAACAGCATTGGCAATGGCGAGCTTGGTGGAAAAATGCTTGTCGTAGCCGTGGCCGAGGTCCCACATGAAGTGGCGCAGGCCGCCAAGCAGATGGTGCACCAGCGCCCAGGTATAACCGAACAGAACGATCTGCCCGATGATGGTGCCGAAGAACCAGCTGACCCATTCATAATAGGCCGGCCCGCTGGCCGCGGCGATCAGCCACCAGGCGACCAGCAGCGTGCCGAAATACAAGGCGGCGCCAGTGATGCGGTGCATGATCGACATGACCATCGTGGGTATCGGCTTATAGATTTGAAGATGCGGCGACAAAGGCCGGCTTTTGGTGACATCCGTCATCGGAACCTCACGGAACAACCGGCTCTCAAATGCCCAAAAACTGGACTAATTTTATCCGGTATTGCACCTGATTGTGCACAATTCAGTTAGCCGACCTTTAATCACCATAATCGTTAACGACAAGTGTGTTTGCACTGCAAAATCATTTTAATCGATTAGAGAAAACAAGGCCTCCGTACACCGGTGGGGCTGGCCGCCCGTTAACGATAGATCGCCTTTTTCCGGGCATTTACGTGACTTTTGCAACGATCTGCCCCAAATTGCCCTTTAAGGATTTGTTAAGAGTTATCCGGAGGGCCGCCCAAATGCGTCCGACTAGTCTCCTGAGTGCGACCAAAGTACTAGCGACCGTCATCGTCCTGATCTTCGGGATGGTTGACCTGGCAGCCGCCCGTGACATCGGGGAGCGCACGATCTACCGGCGTGGCCATTATGATCGCCTTTCCCACTCGCGTCCTGACCACTCGCGCCCGGAATTTTTGAGCAGGAACCGACATCGCTATGACGATCGCCACGATCGGCATAGCGACCGGCGCTTTGCGCATCGTCGTGATCGCCAATGGCGTGCGGATAACCGTCGCGACCGTCGTTACGATCGACCTCGTGAATTTGTTCGCGAATACAGCGGACCGAGAGGTCGGGGTAACGTAACGATCTATGGTGGAGACGGCTTCCCTTCGCCGATCCCAGGCATCGGCACCTATGCAGGCGGCCTTTCGGCCTGGCGTGATCCGGGCAACGGCATCTATTTCAGTAATGAGAATTACGGCAGCTATGGCTATGGCGACGTGAGCATTGACGTCGATCTCGGGGCCTACATGGGTGGGCCGCAGATCCTCGACGTAGACCCTGCCGCAGTCGATAACGCCTGCTCCTACGAGAAGGGTGTCTGCGTCATCAGGCGTCGGTAAGGCCGCCGAAGCGCCAGACAGTCGTGCGCTTGACCTCGCTGTCTTCGAGCGCGCGCGTCACGGGCACCTCGTAGGTTGCAAGTGGCTGCATCAAATCCCGGGGGCAATAGGCGCGTCCGGGATCTCCAACCAGCACCGTACCGCCGTGGACAACGATTTCCGAAAACCACGGGACGAGAACGTCGGCAAAGGCCTTGTCGTAAAAGACGTCGCCGGCCAGCAGCACAGCGCCAGGCTTGACCTCACCCACGATGTCGCGCCCGGTGAAAGCGATATTTGCGCCGTTGAGCTTGGCATTGAGGCGCACGGCCGTCTCGGCCCAGGGATCGATATCGGCCGCAAGCACGGACGCGGCCCCGGACTTTTCCGCGGCAATCCCCACCAGCCCCGACCCGGTGGCAAAGTCGATGACGTCATGGCCGCGCACCACCTCGGGATGATCAAGGATATAGCGGGCCAGCCCCTGCCCGCCCGCCCAGGCAAAGGCCCAGAATGGCGGCGGCAGTCCAATCTCTTCCAGCTCTTCCTCCGTCTTCAGCCAGAGGTCATGCGCCTCACTGGCCAGATGAAGCGCAATCTCCGGCACATGTGGCGGCGCGAGAATGCCGGTATTGGCGAGGATGAAGGTTTCGGGATCGGTTTTCAAAACAAGCTTCCGACGTCAGCGCGGCGGATTTTCAAGACCGCCCATGCGGCAGACTTCGAGATATTCCTCTTCCGTCACCGCCTGTACCGAAAGACGCATCGACGTGACGAGCTGCATCTTTTCGAGCGTCGGGGTCACCTTGATCTCCTTCAGCGACACCGGACGCGGCAGATCACAGACGGCGCGGATATCGACGCAGTCCCAGCGGGCATCTCCGTCGGCTGTCGAATCAGGATGGGAGAGAGCGCAAACCTCGGTGATGCCGACGATCTCTAGCCCTTCGTTCGAATGATAGAAGAAGCCCTTGTCGCCGATCGTCATGGCCCGCATGTTGTTGCGAGCAAGATAGTTGCGCACGCCGGTCCATTCAGTACCAGTCGCGCCGACATCCTTCTGCATCGCCCAGGACCATTTGAACGGTTCGGACTTGTAAAGCCAATATCCCATCCCAGCCTCATGCCTGCGGATTGTTGAAGACCCAGTTCCAGGGCTTGATATCGACTTCGGCGAAGAGGCCGGCCTTGGCATATGGGTCAGCGGCGGCC
Source organism: Pararhizobium capsulatum DSM 1112 (assembly GCF_030814475.1). NCBI lineage: Bacteria > Pseudomonadati > Pseudomonadota > Alphaproteobacteria > Hyphomicrobiales > Rhizobiaceae > Pararhizobium > Pararhizobium capsulatum. Next base: position 82,063 of record NZ_JAUSVF010000001.1, read on the forward strand.
GTCGTCTTGGCTTCCTCGATCGTATCGAGCTTGAAGACCACGAGACTGCCATTCGGCTTGCCGGCGTCGTCAAGGAAAGGGCCGGCGAAGGCGAGCACGCCCCGGGCGTTGAGATCATTGAGGAAGGCGACGTGCTCGGACCGTGTGTCCATGCGCAGCTGCAGCGAATCGGGCTTGTCCTTGCAGAGAACGGCAAAAAGCATCGGGTTTTCTCCTGAGATTATTCCTGGCGGATGGGGCGGGTCATAAGCTGTTCGAGTGCTGATTTCACGTCCAGCCGACCGTCGATGATCGCGGCAACGGCATGGGTGATCGGCATCTCGATGCCAAGTTCTGCGGCAACGGAAGCGGCGACGGAAGCTGCAAAGGCGCCTTCCACCAGCTCCCCGGTCTCCGTTCGTGCACGGCCTTCGCGGCCGATGGCAATGCCGTAGCGCAGATTGCGCGATTGATGGCTCGTTGCCGTCAACACAAGATCACCGAGGCCCGATAGACCGCGCACCGTTTCGGCATCGCCGCCACGCGCAGCAATGAGGCGCGACATTTCAGCAAGGCCACGGGAGATCAGCGCTGCGCGGGCCGAATCGCCAAGTCCGGCGCCCTCGACGATGCCGCAGGCAATCGCCAGCACGTTTTTCAGCGCACCGCCCAGCTGGACGCCAATGCGATCAGCCGACGGATAAAGCCGGAAGGTGGGGCTGGAGAGCGCTTCCGCAAGATATGCGGCGCGATCCATCGTCTCGGCGGCGACGGCCATCGCGGTCGGCAGCCCCCTGGCAATATCGGCGGCGAAACCCGGCCCGGACAGCACGGCCACATTGTGCAGATGCAGCTCTTCAGCCACGACATCAGTCAGGAGCCGGCCGCTCGATCGCTCAATACCCTTCGCGCAGATCACGACATCGGTGCCGGGACGGATAAACCCGAAGAGCGAGCGGGCCGCCTCGCGCTGCGCCTGCGATGGCATGGCGAAGAGCACGATATCGGCTCCTTCCAGCACGGAAGGATCGATGGAAACCTGAAGCGATTGTGGCAGGTCGATATCCGGCAATGCATCGTCATTGCGCCCGGACGTCTTGATATCGTCTACCACGCTTTCACGTCGCGTGAGGAGCGTCACCGGCACCTTGTCGGATGCCGAGGCGACGGCGGCCAGTGCCGTGCCGAAAGCGCCGGAGCCGACGACAACGATGCCCTTTGGTGTTTCTGCTGTCATCTAGGCTTTTGCTCCCCGTTTTCCCGAGCCGAGCAGGGTTTGCGCCGTCGCATCAAGCGGCCAGCGCGAGCGCGGTGCAACCGCCAGATCGTCCGAAGGCAGGCCGGCTGCCATGCGCTCGGCGCCAGCCCAGGCGATCATGGCGGCGTTGTCGGTGCAGAGCTGAAGCGGCGGCGCGATGAAGCGGAAACCATTGGCATCGCAGAGCGACTGCAAGGTTGTCCTTAGCGCCTGATTGGCTGCAACACCGCCGGCAACGACCAGCGCAGGCTCGCAAGAAAGGTCTGAAAATTCCGTCTTGAAGCGCTGGAGGCCGCGGCCGATGCGATCTTTCAGCGTGCGCGAAATCGCCTTCTGGAAGGAGGCGCAGATATCGGCAATGTCCTGCTCTGTTACCGGTTCGATCGATTGCGCAGCCTGACGCACGGCCGTCTTCAAGCCCGAAAAGGAGAAGTCAAGTCGGGCTTCTCCCACCAGCGGTCTTGGAAAGACGAAGCGATCCGGGTTTCCGCTGCGGGCAGCCCGCTCCACCGCCGGACCGCCGGGATAGGGCAGGCCGAGCAGCTTCGCCGTCTTGTCGAAGGCTTCACCCAGCGCATCGTCGATCGTCGTGCCCCAGCGCTCGTATTCGCCGACGCCGCGCACGAGGATGAGTTGTGTATGGCCGCCCGAGACAAGCAGCATCAGATAGGGAAAGGCGAGACCATCGGTGAGGCGCGCTGTCAGCGCATGACCCTCGAGATGGTTGACGGCATAGAGCGGTTTGCCGGCGGAGCGGGCGATGGCCTTGCCGGTCATCAGGCCGACAAGCAAGCCGCCTATCAGGCCAGGGCCGCTGGTTGCGGCGATCGCATCGATATCCTTCAACGTCTTGCCTGCGCGGGCAAGCGCCTCCTCGATCAGCGTGTCCAGCGCCTCGACATGGGCGCGGGCTGCGATCTCGGGCACGACGCCGCCATAGACGCTGTGCTCTTCCAGCTGGCTCAGCACCACATCGCCGAGGATCTCGCCATGGCCGTCCGCATCGCGCAGCACGACGGAAGCTGCGGTTTCATCGCAGCTCGTTTCGATGCCGAGGATGGTCAGGGGCGCGGACATGGGGGCTCGGATATGAGGGACTCGAATGTTGCGGTCGCGGATAAAGGTGGGTACACGGAACTCCGGTAACAATGGATCGCTGTTGATGCAAACAAAACCTTTCCGGATCGGCACGCGCGGCAGCACGCTGGCGTTGGCGCAGGCCCACGAAACCCGCGACCGGCTGATGGCGGCTCATGGCCTGCCCGGTGACATGTTCGAGATCGTCGTGCTGTCCACGGCCGGCGACCGCATCACCGATCGCTCGCTTTCGGAACTTGGTGGCAAGGGCCTGTTTACGCAGGAAATCGAGGACCAGCTTGCCTCCGGCGATCTCGATTTTGCAGTTCACTCCTCGAAGGACATGCCGACAAAGCTGCCGGACGGCCTGTTTCTGTCAGCCTATCTGCCGCGCGAAGACGTGCGCGATGCGTTTATCGGCCGCACGGCCGGCAAGCTCATGAACCTGCCCGATGGTGCGACAATCGGCTCGTCATCGCTGCGCCGGCAGGCGCTGATCCGTAGGCTTCGACCCGATATCAACGTCATCACATATCGCGGTCTTGTTGAGACGCGGCTGCGCAAGCTTGCCGAAGGTCAGGTGGACGCAACACTGCTCGCCTTTGCCGGCCTGAAGCGGCTCGGCAAGCAGGATGTTCCGACCGAACTGCTGGATGAAGCCGAATTTCCGCCGGCACCGGCGCAGGGCGCGATCTGTGTCGAAAGCCGGATCGGCGACGACAGGATCAACAGCCTGCTCGAAACCATCAACGATATCAGGACCCACGAAGCCGTCACCTGCGAGCGCAGTTTCTTGTCAACGCTCGACGGTTCCTGTCGCACGCCGATTGCCGGCCATGCGGTCTCGGACGGTACGACACTGCGCTTCTTCGGCATGATCCTGACACCGGACGGCAGCCGCTATCACCGGATTTCGGCAGAAGGCAAAGCAAGCGATGCCGCTGCTATCGGCGAAAAGGCGGGCGCGGAAATCCGGGCTGCTGCCGGAGCGGATTTCTTCGCAAGCTGGACTTGAAGCCATGCGCGTCCTTGTCACGCGCCCCGAAACTTCCGCCGCTTCGACGGCGGAGAAGCTCGCAGCGCTTGGCCATCAGGCGCTGCTGCTGCCTTTGGCAAAGCCTGTGCATAACTCCGCCATTGCAGAAATGGCCCTTGCCCAAGAGCCTGGCGCCGTCGCGGTGACAAGTGGCGAAGCGCTGCGTGCTCTGACAGCCGAAAGCATTGAAAGCAATCGGGATATCCCGCTTTTTTGCGTAGGGAATGCAACGGCTCGGGTTGCTAAAGACCTCGGTTTCAGGCGTGTCATTTCCGGTTCGGGAACAGGGCGAGAACTCGCAAAAATCGTCGTCGATGCCAACCCTGGAAACCTGCTCTATCTTGCTGGCAGACCGCGCTCGCAGGATTTCGAGCAGCTTCTGGCGCAAGCCCAAGTCCCGTTTCGCACGGTCGAGATCTATGAGATGATCGCAATCAACCATGACGCCACAGTGATCAACGAACGGCTGCGCCGCGAAAGGCCGGAAGTGATCCTCCTCTATTCCCGCGAGACCGCACGACGATTTTTCGATCTCGCCGATATCGATACCCTCATCGCCTTGAAAGACCTGCGCTTCCTCTGCATGAGCGCCTATGTCGCAGGCGCCGTTCCCGATGGCGTCGGCGAAATCGAAATTGCGGAAGAGCCGAGCGAAAGAGCGCTTATGGCCCTTGTCTGAGACCGCAGTGACCGCTGGAGCCGTGTCATGTCGCGTTGTGGATCAAGGAATTATGCGATTGGGGCTTTTCCTGATCACACTCGGTGACTAGGTTTAACCAGATGGAATGGATGCGATAACCGGAAGAGATGACCATGGGACCCGAAGACCCTCCGCGCCGCTCGAAATCCGAACAGGAGCCGTTGACGATCGATCTGGAAGCAAGCCGCCTCCCCTCCGATGAAACGGTTAAGGCCGGTGCAGAAGAGATCCCTCCGGCTGATGAGCCTGCTGCGGTAGAAAGCGGTGTCGCCAGCGAGGACATATCTTCGAGGATTGCCGAGGAGAATTCTGCGGAAGTGGCCGAGACAATTGAGGCCCCGCGGGCTGATGCAGACACGACCGACGATGCGCGCACGGAGGCAGCCGCAGCCGCCTTTGCCGAGGAGCCCAATCATACCGAATCCTACAATCGACCCACCTTTGACCAACCTGCCCCCCGACCGTCCAATTCCAGCGCACTTGCCGCCGGTATTCTCGGTGGCTTGATCGCTCTGCTCGCTGCTGGTGGCCTGCAATATGCTGGCATTTTCCCGTCGCTCGCTCCGAGCGGCACGGCAACCGATAGCGGGCTCTCGGCAGAAATCGAGGCGATCAAGACGCAACTGGGTCAGTCACCTTCGCCATCCGTCGATCTTGCGCCGCTCGAAAGCCGGCTCGCAGCTTTGGAGAAAGCTTCCACTGGCGACGCTTCGGCGGCCAGCGCCGATGTTTCCGGATTGGAAGCCCAGATCACCAATCTGACAAATGAGCTGACCGGCCTCAAATCCGAACTCGCCGATGCTCGCCAGAGCACGCAGGCCTCTGCGAGTGAACTGGCAAGCCGTCTGGACGCCGCAGAAAAGAAGATCGAAGAGCCGGCAAGCGACGTGCAGCTCGCACGCGCAGTAGCCGTCACTGCGCTCAAGACCGCGATCGACCGCGGCGGACCTTTCCTCGCAGAACTTGATGCGCTGAAGAGCGTATCGGCCGATGATCCGGCCGTCAGCGGTCTCACCGGCGATGCCGCGACGGGTGTTGTCTCGCGCGCCGATCTGGTGCGCGACTTCCCGGATGCCGCCGACAGCATGCTTGCAGCCATCAATGGCACCGACCCCAACCAGGGCGTCTTCGCCCGCCTGATCGACAGTGCCTCCTCGGCGATCCGTGTCCGCCCTGTGGGCAGCGTTGAAGGCACCGGACCGGAAGCGGTGGTTGCCCGCATCGAGAACAAGCTTTCCAATGGCGACCTCAAGGGCGCATCCCTGGAATGGGAGACCTTGCCAGATCAGGCGAAATCCGCCGACAATGGCTTCAAGGCAAAGCTCGACCAGCGCATCCGCGTCGAGGGACTGATCGACAGCGCCGTCTCGGGCGCCATGACGAAGCAGGGCTGAAGGAGACCCCATGATCCGCATTCTTTCCTTCGCCGTCGTCGTTCTGGCTCTCGCAGCCGGCTTCGCCTGGCTTGCCGACCGGCCGGGCGAACTGTCACTGATCTGGCAGGGCCAACGCATCGAGATGAGCCTGATGGTTGCGGCCACCCTGCTCGCTTCACTGATCGCGATCATCCTGATTGCCATCTGGATCGTTCGTGTCGTCTGGCTCTCGCCCCATTCGATCTCCCGCTATTTCCGCGCCCGCAAGCGTGACCGCGGCTATCAAGCGCTGTCGACCGGCCTGATCGCTGCCGGCGCGGGTGATGCCGCGCTTGCGCGCAAGATGACGGCTCGTACCCGCGGCCTGATCAGCGCCGACCAGGAGCCGCTGATCCACCTCTTGGAAGCCCAGACGGCGCTGATCGAGGGCAAGAACGACGATGCCCGCAAGAAATTCGAGCTGATGGCCGATGATCCCGAAACCCGGGAACTGGGCCTGCGCGGCCTCTATCTCGAAGCCAAGCGGCTTGGTGCAAACGAGGCCGCCCGGCAATATGCCGAACGCGCCGCCGACAAGGCACCGCATCTGCCCTGGGCGACGCTGGCGACGCTCGATTATCGCAGCCAGTCCGGGCACTGGGACGAGGCGATCAAGCTCCTCGACCAGAGCCGGGCATCGCACGTCATTGAACGCCACGAGGCCGATCGGAAGAAAGCCGTGTTGCTCACCGCGCGCGCGAAAGACAAGCTCGAATCGGATCCCAAGGGTGCACGCGACGATGCGCTGGCGGCCTTGAAACTCTCTGAAAACCTCATACCTGCCGGACTGATTGCCGCCAAGGCGCTTTTCCGCGAGGACAATCTGCGCAAGGGTGCTTCGATCCTCGAAAAGCTCTGGAAGCACGAGCCGCAGGCTGAGATTGCAAAGCTCTACGTGCGTGCCCGCAGCGGCGATTCCGCCGTCGATCGCCTGAAGCGCGCAAGCAAGCTGGAGGCGATCCGGCCCAACAACGCCGTTTCGCTGGCGGCTGTTGCCGAAAGCGCGCTGGAAGCCCGCGAACTGTCGCTCGCACGCAGCAAGGCCGAGGCCGCGGCCCGTATCCAGCCGACGGAAGGCATCTTCCTGCTGCTCGCAGATATCGAGGAAGCCGATACCGGCGATGACGGCCGCATCCGCCACTGGATGAACCAGGCGCTGAAGAGCCCGCGCGATCCGGCATGGACCGCGGAAGGAATGACCTCTCCCGAATGGCTGCCGGTGTCACCGGTCAGCGGCCGGCTCGATGCCTTCGAATGGAAGATGCCCGTCGCCCAGATCGCAGGCCCGGTCGAGGAACATGCAGAAGAAACGGCAAACGCCGCCATTCGCAGCCTGCCGCCGGTTTCCGCCAAGCAGCAACCGGAATCTGTAAGGCGCACGCCGGAAACGATTGTAAAGGTGGAAACGGTCAAGGAAGAGCCGATCACCCGCACCATCGCCGTGCCGGCACCGAGCGAATCCGTGCTCGTGCCGGAAACGGTGGTCGTCGGGACCACGACCGTCACGACATCGGAGCCGAAATCCGAGAAACCCAAGGCGATGCCGCGCCGGCCGGAAGACGAGGACGCCGCACCTGCCGAACCCTTCTTCGGGCGACCGCCGGATGATCCGGGCGTCCGCGAGGTGCCATCGGCTGAAAAAACCAATTTTCGACTGTTCTAGGAGCTCGTATGTTCGAACGTTTCCGTAGCTTTATTGAAAACCTCGCCGGAAACGGAACAGACAAAATAGCCCCCGACGACCCGCGCATTGCCGTGATGGCGCTCTGCATTCAGGTGATGGAAGCCGATGGTGAAATCCTTGAAAGCGAGCGCCGCAAAGTGCGCACTATGATCAAGGATCACTATGATCTTGACGATGCGGCACTCGACGCCCTGATCGCGGCCGGCGAAAATGCCGAAAGCGAGGCGATCGACTTCTTTCGCTTCACCTCCGAGATCAAAAGGCATTTTTCCGAGGAACAATGCATCGACCTCGTCGGCATGTTGTGGGAGATTGTCTATTCGGACGGCAAGCGCAGCGAGATGGAAGATCACGTCATCTGGCGAATTGCCGATCTTCTCGGGGTTTCCGGGCGGGATCGTGTGCTGAAGCGGCAGGAGGCGGCCGCCAAACTGGATGTTGCGGAGGAGACCACGGCGCAACAGGACGAGTGACATGCTTTTCGACGGTCGGTTGATCGGCAACCCGAAGACAAAGCCGATCCTCATTGTGCTTCACCAGGAGAAATCGAGCCCCGGCCGCGTCGGGCAAATCCTGCTGGAAAAGGGACTGAGCCTCGATATCTGCCGCCCGGTGCGCGGCGATCTCCTGCCCGCCACGCTTGAGCAGCATTCCGGCGCTATCGTCTTCGGCGGTCCCATGAGCGCCAACGACGAGCACGATTTTATCCGCCAGGAGATTGACTGGCTCTCCGTTCCGCTTTCCGAGAACAAGCCTTTCCTCGGCATCTGCCTTGGCGCGCAAATGCTTGTTCGCCATCTCGGCGGCATAGTGGCCCCGCACCAGGAGGGGTGGACGGAGATCGGCTGGTATCCGCTCATCGCCACGGAGCGCGGCAAGGCGCTGATGGACTGGCCGGACATGGTCTACCAGTTCCACCGCGAGGGTTTCAACCTCCCTGATGGTGCAGAACTACTGGCCAAAGGAGATCACTACCCCAACCAGGCCTTCCGCTATGGCGAAAACGCCTGGGGCATCCAGTTTCATGGCGAGCTAACCCGTGCGATGATGCAGCGCTGGGTGGTACACGGAGCGCATCGCTTCGAACTGCCGGGTGCGCAGCTGGGCCAATTTCATCTCGATGGGCGCATGAGCCATGACGCGCCATTGCGCGCCTGGATAGACCGCTTCCTCTCCCACATTTTCCTGCGCAAAGGCGAGCCAATCGCCGCCTGCGCCTGAAAGGCCTACTCTGCGTGTTGCGGTGCGTTGAGTGTATCGATGCGGCGCAGTTGCGGGAAACCGATCGACCATAGAAGCGCGACCAGCAGCGTACCTGCGCCACCGAAGACCACCGCATGCACCGCGCCGAAACCAGACGCCATCATGCCGGCGCGGAACTCGCCAAGCTCGTTCGATGCCCCGACGAAGACCATGTTGACCGCATTGACGCGACCACGCAGCTCGTCCGGTGTCCACAGCGTGATCAGGATCTCGCGGACATAGACGGAGATCATGTCGGCCGCGCCCATGACGACGAGCGCCGCGATAGAAATCCACGGCGTCGCCGAAAGCCCGAAGATGATGGTGCCGAGGCCGAACAGCGCGACACCGATGAACATCAGCACACCGGCGCGGTGGCGGATCGGATGGGCGGCGAGCCAAATGGCCATGCCGACGGCGCCGATGCCGGGTGCTGCCCGAAGCAGACCGAGCCCCCACGGACCGAGATTGAGAACATCACGCGCGAAAACCGGCATGAGCGCCACCGCGCCGCCGAGCAGCACGGCAAAGAGATCGAGCGAGATCGCGCCGAGCACGATCTTTTCCGCCTTGATGTAGCTGAAGCCGGCGGTGATCGTGTTCCAGCTCTGGGCCGCGGCGCTCGTGCGTTGCGCCGGCTTCGGCACGGCAAAGACCATGACAGCACTAGCGGCAAAGAAGCAGAGCGCGACGACGTAAGGAACAGCAGCACCCAGCGCATAGATCAGGCCGCCGGCAACCGGGCCGACGATCATCGCCGTCTGCCAAGACGTCGAATTCCAGGCGATGGCGTTGGGCAGATCTTCGGCCGGCACGAGATTGGGCGCAAGCGACTGGGATGCCGGCGCCAGAAACGCCCTTTCGATGCCGAAGACGACGAGAATGCCGTAGACCGGCCAGGGCGAGAAAGTCCCGGTGAGCGTCAGGATAAGCAGCCCTGCGGCACAAAGCGTGCTGACCATCATGCAGAGAGCCATGATCATGCGGCGATTGTAACGGTCTGCGACCGAGCCGGTAACGAGGATCAGCACCAGCGACGGCAGGAACTGGAAAAGCCCGATCAGGCCCAGATCGAAGGGATCGCGCGTCTGGTCATAGATCTGCCAGCCGACGGAGACGCTGATGATCTGGATGGCGAAATAGGCGAGGAACCGGGCGAAAAAATACCGTCTATAACCCGCATGTCGAAAGGCTGCGAAGCGATGGCCTTGATGGGGCGCTGACATATGCGTTTGCTCCTGGACCGCTGCGAAGACCCAACAGCCGCATTAAACATGTTCGTCGCCCTGCAGTTCGCCGGACTTGCCGGTTTAGTCGCCAATGTCTACATGTCTGTCAATAACGAATTGGAGACTGGCATGCTTGCTGTCATTGGCACCCTGAACTTCATCATCAACATCGCGTGGTTTCTGATCATCGCCTCGGCCATCTTCTCGTGGCTTTACGCGTTCAACGTGATCAACGTGAACAACCAGGCGATCAACATGATCGGGCGCTCCCTCTACCAGCTCACCGAACCGCTTTACCGGCCGATCCGCCGCGTGTTGCCGGACATGGGCGGCGTCGATCTCTCGCCGCTGGTCGTGCTGGTCATCCTGTATTTCATCCAGCTGTTCCTGAACACAACGATCGCGCCGGCTCTGCTCGGGTACTGACCGCCGCAACGCACGCTCAAAACAAAACCTCCGGAACGCTGCCGTTCCGGAGGTTTTTTATATTTGCCTGACGCCGTGTGCGGAGAGAAGCTTACTTCTTGTCCTGCTTGGCGCGCTCGATCGCCTCGACGATGAGCTGACGGGCTACGCCCGCATCCTTCCAGCCAAAGATCTTGACCCACTTGCCGGGCTCCAGATCCTTGTAGTGTTCGAAGAAGTGCTCGATCTGCTGCAGGGTAATTTCCGGCAGGTCCGTGTATTCCTTGACCTTGTCGTAACGCTTGGTCAGGTGATAGTTCGGTACGGCAACGATCTTCTCGTCCTTGCCAGAATTGTCTTCCATCATCATGACGCCGATCGGGCGCACATTGATGACGCAGCCCGGAACCAGCGGACGGGTCGAGGCGATCAGCACGTCGATCGGGTCGCCATCATCGGACAGCGTGTGCGGCACGAAGCCATAATTGCCCGGATAGGTCATTGGCGTGTAGAGGAAGCGATCGACGACCAGCGTACCGGCTTCCTTGTCCATTTCGTACTTGATCGGATGGCCACCGACCGGCACTTCGACGATCACGTTGATATCTTCCGGCGGATTCTTGCCGATGGAAATTGCATCGATGCGCATTGGGGCTCCCCAGCTGTCGTGTTTGGATGGCCAGTCCGATAACGGGAAATCTGCGGCAACGCAACATGACTTTCAGTTGCCGAACCGAGCCGCGGGAAGCATGGAGACCATTAGCGATGAAAATGAGACCGCGTGCGGGATGCCAACGCGCTTGCCCGCAAGATTGCGCCGTCATTTAAATGTGGCCGTCAGACACCTGTCTATCATGGGAATCGCGGCCCAAGAGCGGCCGAACCGGGTCTCTATCTGCCCGAAGAACCGACGAAGTGACGGACTTACCGGATCGTCAGTTCCAGATATAGCCGACCTTTTTCAGATGCTTTTCGCCGAAATCTTCCATGCCTTCGCAGATATCGCGACCACCGGCCATGCGGAAAAACCGATCGGCATGATGGCTGTCTTCGAGGCACCAGACGACAAGGCCCTGGCAGCCCAGCGAACGCAATAAGTTCTTGGCTTCACCGAAGAGAATGCGGCCGAGACCGATGCCCTGATATTCCGGTCTGAGATAAATCTCGTAGACCTCGCCTTCCTGCGGCAGGGAGCGGGCACGGTTGAGACCAAGCGTCGCGTAACCGGCGATAACCCCGGCGACGTCGATAACGAGAAGCGTTGCCGGCCCGCGCGTCGCCTTACGCCACCACGCTTCGTTACGACGGTCCACCATCTGATTGAGCGGGCGATGCGGGATCAGGCCAGCATAGGCTTGCAACCATGACACCCGATGCACATCCGAGATGGCAGCAGCGTCTTTGGGCTCGCCTGGGCGCACCTCGATAGACAATGTTTTCATAGCGCAACTCTAAACCGGTGCCGTGCAAACAGGAATCCCGCGCCAGGCGCGATCACCGTCAACTCACAGACAAGTTCAGACGGCGACCGGTAAAAGTTAACGCAATTTTAACTTTCCCGGCAAGCACCAAAAATTACGGCACACAACAAAGGCGCATCAGAGCCAGCAGCTCGCGAATGCGAAACGGCAAAAAAATTTGCTGAAAGCACACGGAACCTTTTTCGGCCCGAGGCGTTGAGACATGTCCGGTTGCGCGCGTCAGCGCGTCTTTCTATGCCGGATGCGCGTCACAGCCGAACCTTTACGGCTGTCGGTCAACCAGGAAGTAGGGCGTTTCGAGTGCTGGTCAAGCTTCTTTCACGGAAATCAGCCAGTCGGGGGAACCCTATCCCGCCAAGGGGCATGGCCCCGCCATGGAGCAGCCGATGAAAAATTTCTCCGCAGACAGGCGTATGATCAAGATTGCAATGGCCGCTCCCTATCTCGAGCGTCAGGAAGAACAGCAACTTGCACAGGCTTGGAAGGAAAATCACGATCAGGAGGCCCGCAACAAGATTGCGATGTCCCATATGCGGCTGGTCATTTCCATGGCCTCCAAGTTCCGCAATTTCGGTCTTCCGATGAGCGATCTTGTTCAGGAAGGCCACCTTGGCCTTCTTGAGGCCGCCGCCCGTTTCGAGCCAAGCCGCGAGGTCCGGTTCTCAACCTACGCCACCTGGTGGATCCGGGCATCAATGCAGGACTATGTGCTGCGCAACTGGTCGATCGTCCGCGGGGGAACAAGCTCAGCGCAGAAAGCGCTTTTCTTCAATCTCCGCCGCCTGCGCGCCAAACTGGCCCAGGGCGACAAGCACCTGACGGCCCAGGCCGTACATGAGGAGATCGCTACGGCCCTTGGCGTCAGCCTTGCGGACGTGCAGACCATGGATGCCCGGCTTTCCAGTAACGATACCTCGCTTCAGGCGCCGATATCTTCGGGAGATTCCGACAGTGGCGAGCGACTGGACATGCTGGCCTGCAGCGCGCCTCTACCCGATGAGCAGGTTTCGGAAATGATCGACCAGGAGCGCCGCAGCATCTGGCTGCGCCACGCCCTCAGCAAGCTCAACGAACGCGAAATGAAGATCATTCGCGCTCGTCGCCTTTGCGAGGATAGCGCGACACTCGAAGAACTCGGCGTCGATCTCGGTATCTCCAAGGAAAGAGTGCGCCAGATCGAAACGCGCGCATTGGAGAAACTAAAAATTGCCCTGGTCGCCCAGGCCCCTGTGCTGGCAAGCATGCCGCACTGAAGATTTCGCCACTGAAAAAGCCCGCCGATCGGCGGGTTTTTTATGTTCTATTCCGAAATGATTTTCAGCTTGTCACCCGGCTGGATCATCGACGTCATCTGCAGAGCGTTGATCATGCGGAAGAGGTCAAGCTTGCGATCGGTGCCCTGCATGCGGGCGGACAGGGTGGCAAACGTATCCCCGGGCTTTGCCGTGATTATACGGATCCGCAGGGGCTTGAGCGCTGCGATCTCCTGTGGAGTCATTCGCCGGAAGGATGCGCGCAAGGCATCCGCGGTTGGTTCCAGTGAGGCCGCGCCCTTCGGCACCGCCGTCAGGAACCGGTAGATCTGGGTATCGATGCGGATCACGGTGACATCGAAATCCCACCGTTCTGCCGAGGCACGCGCGGTTGCGGCTTCAAGACCATTGATGTCGATCGCCCGGATGGTGTCCGGCTGCAGACCGGTCACCCAGCCGCTCGCGATATAATCGGTGAGGCTGCGATGCTGTGCGTCGGCCACTCCATCGAAGCGGATAGCGACGTCACCGGGTCCGGTCGCCAGAACAGCTTCCGCCTTGTTGTCGATCTGGAAGCCCGTCGGAACATCGAAGCGAATGCCGAGCTTGCCATGCAGGAAGGTCTGGCCCCGCACATAGCCTTCTTGGGGACTGTCACCGTAGAGCAGGCCGTCGATGCCTGCGAGATAGTAGTCGCGGCCCCGATCGCCGACACCTTCAGGCCCGAACGCCCGCGCATGACGGCGGGCAAGATCGACGCGCTGCGGCGCACTGGGATGGCTTGAAAGGAAGTCGAGGCTCTGGTCGGCATCGGGATCGACCGAGGAGAAGCGCGCGTAAGCCGCCATCGAATCGAGGAAGCGGGCCGCAGCATAGGGATCGTAGCCGGCTTCGCCGAGCATGCGAACGCCGATAACGTCGGCTTGCAGTTCCTGATTACGGGAAAAGGCGGCGAGCCGTAGCTTTCCGCGGGCGAGCGCCTGCTTGCCGGCGAGATCGCTGGAAAGGACCTCCGACACGACCCGGCTGGCAATGACCTCGGCCTCTTCCCGCTGTTGGCGCTCGATACCGTGATTGGCGGTAACGTGGGCCATTTCGTGGGAGAGTACGGCCGCGACTTCCGAGGCGTCGTCGGCCAGTGCAAGCAGACCGCGCGTCACATAGAGATAGCCGCCGGGCAATGCAAAGGCGTTGATCGCGGGGGAATTCAGGATGGTGATGCGATAGGACTGGTTCGGATTTTCCGAAACCGCGGTCAGCGCGCCGGCGATGCGGGCCACAAGCCGCTCGGTCTTGGCATCCTTGTATTCGCCGCCATAACTCGCAACGATACGGGGGTGCTCACGGGCGCCCATCTGGGCACGGGGGTCGTTTTTCTGGACTTCATCGACGATCTGGGGTGTCGATGAGGGAGCGACCTGGGGCTCATAGGTCTGTTCGATGACCGACTGGCAGCCGGCCATGAGCGGCAGCAGGAGCAGGGCTACGCAAACGCGCAAGGACATACCGGCGCGCTTCACGGATGATCCTTGATCTGCGCCTGCCCCTGACTTCATCCCTAAGCCTGCTTCCCGTCTTTAAAAATCAGCCCGTAAATCTGTCACGTCCGCGCGGCACACGACAAATTTGTCATACTTTACAGCCGTATAAATAGGCGTGGCATCCATTTCGACAATAGAATTGCTCTAACCTATTCACAGCGCCCATGCCTAGACCAAGCACCGGTCCCACGCCCTAGAATTAGTTGCTCCGTGGTATCACAGCAACGGATGCGCGCATTTGTCGCCCAATCCAGCCGAGGGCTCGCATAGGGTGGCGTTCAAATTGTGGCGGAAGCGGCGGCCGGGACGTGCCCGTTTCATTTTTCCAGAAACCGCGCGATCTCCGCCGGGGCGGCACGCTCGAGAAAGGCCACCTTGGGCTCCTGCACAATGATCGCACCCTGTTCGAGGAAGACGACGCTGTCAGCCAATCGGCGCACATCCTCCGGATGATGCGTTACCAGAAGGATCGTCACCTCCTCGTTGCGCCTGAGATCGAGAATAAGTGCACCCATGCCGGTGCGAAGCGCCGGATCGAGTGCGGCAAAGGGCTCATCGAGAAGCAGGATCGGCCGGCGACGCACCAATGCCCGGGCAAGCGCAATCCGCTGACGCTCGCCGCCGGAGAGCGTGGCCGGCATGCGCTTGGCAAACCCGTCCAGGCCCACCCTCAGCAGGGCCGCGGCAATCCGCGCCTTGTCGGCCACATCAAGCTTGAGGCCGGGATCGATCCCGAGACCGACATTGGTGCCGACGTCGAGATGGGTGAAGAGATTATGATCCTGGAAGATAACACTGACGGGGCGTTCGCCCGGCGCGGTGTCCGTCATGTCGCGTCCAAGGATTACGACGCGACCCCTGTCCGGCCGTTCGAAACCCGCCACGATATTCAGCAGGGTCGACTTGCCCGAACCGGACGCACCCGTCACCGCAACAATCTCACCCCTCTGAAAGGCGCAGGTGAAGGAAAGCCGTGTCTTGCCGAAATCCACCCGGACGCTGTCCAGAAAAATGGCTGGATTGTCGTTCTCAACGGTCATCAACGCGCTCCGATTGCCCCTCTACCGGCGTTCCCGCAATCGTCAGAATGAGGCAAACGAACCCGAGCAGGAGCGCAAGCCCCGCAGCATCCATTGTCCGGTAGCTGCCCATGCGGCTGTAGAGCAGATAGGGCAACGTCACCATATCCTGCGATCCGAACAGCGCGACGGCGCCGAGGTCGCCCAGCGACAGCGCACAGGCGAAAGAAAGCGCCATCAGGATCGGCCGCCGCAACCCCGGCCAATCGACCAGGTGCAGCCGGTTGAAAAACTGCAGGCCGAGGCTCTCCGACAGAACCTCGGTGCGGGCACGGTGGCTGGAGATTGCCGGATCGAGGATGCGGTAGGCGAACGGAAGGGCCATCAAGGCATTGATGACGATCACGATCAGCGGCGCGAAACGCGCTACGTCTCCGAAAGGGCGCAGCAACAGAAACCAGCCTGCACCCAAAACAACAGGTGGTACCAGCAGGATGAGCGAGGAGCCGCCAGCGATGCCGGCGGCAAGACTGCGAGCCCCCCGTCCAGGCCGTCTCGGTCGAAGGGCAGTCTGGCGCGCGAAAACCATGGAGAGTGTGCCGGCAACACAAAGCAGCGCCGACGCAAGAGCGATCGTGGTGCTCGTCACAACAGCGCGTTGGACAACCGGATCTGTCGCTAACCTCAGAAGGTCGGATTGCAGACCTGAGACAACGACTGCGGCCAGCGGCAGGGCAACGAAGCCTGTACAGATCGCGATGCCGAAGCCATCCACAAGGCGTCCGGCAACATCGCGACCGTCGAAGCGCCGAGCACTGCGGCCAAGGGTCACCGATTCCGCCACCCGCGGCGTCAATAGCCGCGCAATCACCAGCAAAAGACCGGTCATCGCGATTTGCAGCAGGCTAAGCGCAATCACCCGCGGCGGATCGAAGTCGAAGCGCAAGGCCTGATAGATCGCCACTTCGATCGTACTTGCAGCAGGGCCGCCTCCGAGCGTCAGAACAAGCGTGAAGCTCGTCGCGCACAGCATGAAGATGAGACCAGCGATGCCCGGGATGAGACCGCGAATGACCGGCCATTCGATGAAGCGGAAGAGATGGAACCGCCGCATGCCGAGATTGACACCGATCAGCCAATATTCACCCGGCAACCGCTCGAGCCCGGCAAGCATCAGCCGGGCCGCGAGCGGCAGGTTGAAGAAGACATGGGCGATCAATATACCGGCCAGACCATAAATGCTGAGCGGCTGTGCGAGACCGATGTCTGCCAGAAGCGAGTTCACGACGCCTTGACGCCCCCACACGCCGATCAGGCCAAGAGCGGCCACCAGAGCCGGGAGACCGAGCGGCAAAGCCAACAGCCGCACGATCCAGATGCGTCCCGGAAAGGTGGACTGGCGAAACAGCGCCAGCGCCAGAGGGATGGCAAACAGGATCGACAATGCAGTGGATAGCAAAGCCTGCAGCAGCGTGAAGCGTGTCACGCGCCAGACATAGGCGTCGAAAATAACCCGGTCGGAGCTGCCACCTATATCAACGGTCAGGAGCGCATAAGCCGCCAGACCGACGAACAATGCGATGCCGCCGAGGATCGAGACCCCGACAGCAAGCGTTATCCGTCGTTCAGGCAGCGCCATGAGTGGCTCAGTTCTGGCTCATGGCCGACAGCCATTCGTCGATCCAGGCCTTGCGGTTTGCCGCGACCTCATCCGGCGACATCAGAAAGGTCTTTTTCGGTGAAACGAGCTTGCTGAAAGCATCAGGCAACGGTTCCTTGCCGGCGGCGACCGGCATCATCCAGTTGGTGGTCGGAATGATCGACTGGAAATCCGGTCCTGTCATGAAGGCGAGGAAGGATTTTGCAAGCTCCGGATCATG
Source organism: Pararhizobium capsulatum DSM 1112 (assembly GCF_030814475.1). Classification (NCBI taxonomy): domain Bacteria; kingdom Pseudomonadati; phylum Pseudomonadota; class Alphaproteobacteria; order Hyphomicrobiales; family Rhizobiaceae; genus Pararhizobium; species Pararhizobium capsulatum. Next base: position 99,262 of record NZ_JAUSVF010000001.1, read on the forward strand.
AGCACTCTTGGTCATGCCCGCCACTTCGATCTGGATATAGTGACCTTCGGAGAAGGCGGCTGCCTGATAGCGCTCGGTATTTTCCGCGATCACGTGATAGGCGGGCGAGGTCGTGTAGGAGAAGACCATCGGTGCTTCGCCTTTGGTGAAGAGGCCATAGGCCTCCGACCAGCCGGGCGTGACAGTCAGCACGCGGCCCTTGAGCTTCGCCCAGGCGGCAGCGGCCTCATTGCCATAGACCGACTTTACCCAGAGCAGCAGGCCGAGACCGGGCGTGGACGTGCGAGGATCCTCGATGACGATCTTTTCGTTCGGATCGCCTTCCACCAGCTCCTTCAGGCTCTTCGGCGGGTTCTTCACCGTCTCGGTGTCGTAGATGACCGCGAAGTGGGCATAGTCATAGGGTACGAAGACATCGTCGCTGAAGCCGCCAGGCACCTTCGCAGCCGAACCGTCGAGACCGTGTGGCGCAAAATAACCGGTGGCCTTCGCTTCGGTAATCAGGTTGGTGTCGAGGCCGAGCACGATGTCGGCCTTGGACGAGGCGCCTTCGAGCTTCAGGCGCGTGAGAAGTTCGACCCCATCGGCAACGCTGACATAATCGACCTTGCAGGCGCAGGTTTTCTCGAAGGCTTCCGCCACCTTGGCCCCGGGGCCCCATTCGCTGGTGAAGCTCTCATAGGTATAGACGGTGAGCGTCTGGTCGGCAGCCGAAGCGGCCGAGAACGAAAATACGGCTGCGGCCGCCATCAGGGAAAACAGAATTCTGCGCATCAGCGCCTCCTCTTCGATTATGAATGGGAATAGGGCGCTGAAGTGTGCCGTCTAATCCCTCCGCCGGTACAAACCGGATCAGGTTCCGCGGGTTGGCCGAAGCCTCTCAGCCGATGTCCTGGAAGGACAGCGGCACCCCGTTAGAGCGACAGCAGATTTAGACGCGAGCGCGGCCCTTGGCAAGAGCCGCGTTCGGGTAGCTTTGTCAGGCGGCAACCTTCTGGGGCAGGTGAACCGACTTCAGGCAGATGGCGCAGACAAGGCCTGTCAGCGCAATGATGGCTGCTGTCACAAAGAGCGGATGGAAGGCCTGTGTGTAATAGTCGGCAACCATCTGGCGCGATGCCTCCGGCAAGGCGGCAAGTATCTGCGGCGTCATCTTCTCGATCGACTCGAGGCCGGGAATGGCAAAATCCTGACGCGCCAAACCCGCGGCATTCGTCGCCCCGTAGATGGAAATACCGATCGAAGCGCCACCCATGCGTGCCAATGTCACGGAGCCCGTTGCCGCCCCGACATCGCGCTTCGGGGCGCTATTCTGTACGCCGAGCACCGGCACCTGCTGGCCGAGACCGATACCAATGCCGTGCAGGCCCATGATCGCGCCGATCAGGAAGATCGATGTACCCGGCTGCACCTGGCTCATCAGTAGCAATGACAGGATGGCGATTCCGGGGCTAGCGATAGCGAACGGCTTGTAGCGGCCGGTCTTCGAAATCATCCGGCCCGCCGAGATCGATCCGCAAACGATGCCGCCGGTCAGCATCACGAACATCAGGCCGGCAAGCGAAGGCGTGAGCCCCGTCGTAGTCTGCAGGAAAAGGGCAAAATAATTGACAAGCCCGATGCCGATCGCGCCGCTTGCCAGCGAAATGATCAGAAACAGGCTGAAGGTCGAATTGGCAAACAACGGCAGCGGCACCACCGGTTCCGGCGCACGCCGCTCGACGATCACCCAGGCAACAGCACACAGCAGACCGAACGCAATGACGGCAAGGCCGCCCGTCGAGAGCAGCGATCCGAAAAGCTCCGAACCGTCAGCCAGCAGCACGACACTGGTGATCGCACCGGCAAGCAGCAATGCGCCCGCATAATCGATCTTCGGCACCCGCGTCGGGCGGCGATAGGGCAGGAAGACCATCAGGCCAGCGATCACCAGCACACCGATCGGGATATTGACGAGAAAGATCGAGCGCCAGCCGAACAGATCGCTCATAGCGCCGCCGAGCACGGGGCCGATGGCGCCGGACGCCATCAGGACCAAGCTCGAATAACTCTGGTAGCGGGCACGTTCGCGCGGCTCGAACAGATCGGCATTGATCGCGAAGATCGACACCATGATGCCGCCACCGCCCAACCCTTGGAGAACGCGAGCGGCGATCAGCGTGTTCATCGAAACGGCAAAACCGCAGGCGATCGAGCCGACCGTGAAGATCAGGATCGCCGACAGCATCACGTATTTGCGGCCGAAGAGATCCCCCAGCTTGCCGTAGAGCGGCATCACTGCGCAGGTGGCCAGCAGATAGGCCGAGCCCACCCAGCCGAAACGCTCCATCTGGCCGAATTCGCCGACAATGGTAGGCAGTGCGGTGGAGACGATCTGGTTATCGAGCGTCGCCATGAACATCGCCGACATCAGGAAAAGAAAAAGCGTGAGCCGGAGCGCCTTGCTCTCGACGAGCGGCGCGGGCGCGACGTGCATGTCCATGGAAAATATCCTGTTTGACGTTGCGGCGATTTTATGTGCTAATAGCATATAAATGTCAAACGCATATTTATGAACGCGGCATATTGAACTTGGAAGGGGCGGCACGAAGCTGCTATTGTCACGCATGGACAGACTTGAAGCCACCCGGGACCCCCAGACCGATCGTGACCGTATCAGCGGCGCGCTGACCCGTATGCGCATGCTGATCGGGCGGCGCGTCATCGCGCGGCTGGCGCTCGACTCCGTTGCCCCGGGGCTGGAGATATCTCATGTCGACGTACTCGACGTGGTGAGGCGCGCCGATGACGGCCAGGAAGTCACCGTTGGGATCATCGCCGAGAAGCTGCGCATCGATCCTTCCCGCGCGAGCCGGATCGTATCGGAGATGGTAACGCGCGGCGTGCTGCGCCGTGAAGCATCGCAGGCGGATGCGCGCCGCATCGTGCTCGTCGTGACAGAGATAGGTGCCCGGCTCGTGGCCGAGATGCACCGCGTCAAGCAGGCGATCATCGCCGACATCGTTGCCGACTGGTCCGAAGAGGAGATTGAAATCTTTTCCCATCTGTTCGATCGGTTCACGGCTTCCTTCGAGAAGGCTTACGAGGCTCGGCAGAGCGCCGGCATTGAAGCGGCCGAATAGGCCTCGAATCGCGCCGCCGCCCCTTCCCCTGATAATCACTTCGCGCTATGGCCTTGCGCCATGACCGATCAGGCTTTCACGATACTCATGGGCGGGCCTCTTGCCGCCACCGACCGGCTGCTCGGACGCCTGAAGGATACGCGGGTCATCGCGGCCGACGGCGGCATGCGCCACGCGGCCGTTATCGGCATCACGCCTGAACTCTGGGTTGGCGATTTCGACTCGACGTCGGCGGAACTGATCGCAGCGTGGCCGCGGGTTCGCCGCGAGCCCTATCCGCCAGCCAAGAACGAGACAGACGGCGAAATCGCTGTCGAAGCCGCCCTTTCCCGCGGCGCCCGCTCGCTGATTTTTGCCGGCGCACTCGGCGGCGAGCGCAGCGACCATGCCTTCATGCATCTGATCTATGCCGTCAGGCTTGCCGAAACCGGTCTCGCCGTGCACCTGACTTCGGGCGAGGAGGAAGCGACGCCACTTCTGCCGGGGACACTGGACCTCGACCTGGCGAAGGGCAGCCTCTTTTCCATTCTCGGCCTCGATACGCTCGAGGGTCTCTCTATCGAAGGCGCGCGGTATCCGCTCTCGAATTTCCATCTGCCCTTCGGCTCCTCGCGCACGATTTCCAACGTCGCTGAAGGGCCGGTGCGCTTTACCCTTTCCTCCGGCAGGGCAGTCGTTCTTGCCCGCCCCTATGACCTGACGGGAGCCTGACCATGGCGCCACCCATTCTGAAACTCGACGATATCTTCCTCTCCTTCGGTGGCACGCCGCTTTTGGCCGGTGCTGCCCTGCAGGTCGAGCCGGGCGACAAGATCTGCCTTGTCGGGCGCAACGGCTCCGGCAAGTCGACGCTCTTGAAGATCGCCGCAGGTCTTGTCGAAACGCAATCGGGCGAAGTCTTCCGCCATCCCTCCTCCACCGTGCGATACCTTGAGCAGGCACCGGACTTTGCCAGCTATTCGACTGTGCAGGCCTACGCCGAAGCAGGTCTTGGGCCGGGCGACGACCCCTACCGCGTGACCTATCTGCTCTCCCATCTCGGGCTGACAGGCCAGGAAAGTCCCAACGATCTTTCCGGCGGCGAAGCCCGCCGCGCGGCCTTGGCCCGCGTCATGGCGCCGGAGCCCGATATTCTCCTTCTCGACGAACCCACCAACCATCTCGACCTGCCGACGATCGAATGGCTTGAAGGCGAGTTGATCAAGAGCCGCTCGGCGCTCGTGGTCATCTCCCACGACCGGCGTTTCCTCGAAAAGGTCTCCAATTCCACCGTCTGGCTCGATCGCGGCCAGTCACGCCGTCTCAATCAGGGATTTGCCTTCTTCGAAGCCTGGCGCGACAAGGTGCTGGAAGAGGAAGAGATCGAACAGCACAAGCTCGGCAAGGAAATCGAGCGCGAGGAACACTGGCTACGCTACGGCGTGACGGCCCGGCGCAAGCGCAACATGCGCCGCCTTGGCGCGTTGCAGGATTTGCGTGCCAAACATCGCGGCCATAGCGGCCCGCAGGGCTCGGTCCAGGCGACGGTTTCCGACGCCCGCGAATCCGGTAAACTGGTACTCGAGGCAGACCAGATCACCAAATCCTATGGCGAGCGCACCATCGTCGCGCCCTTCTCGATCCGCGTCCATCGCAGCGATTGCATCGGCCTCGTCGGCCCGAACGGCGCCGGCAAGACGACGCTCCTGAAGATGCTGACCGGCCAGATCAAGCCCGACAGCGGTTGGGTCAAGCTCGGCACGAACCTCGAGATCGCCACGCTCGACCAGCGCCGCGAGGACCTGAACCTTGAGGACACGCTGGCCCACTACCTCACGGACGGCCGCGGCGAAAACCTGCTGGTCAACGGCGAGCAGCGCCATGTCACCGGTTATATGAAGGAATTTCTCTTCCAGCCTGAGCAGGCGCGTACACCGATCAAGAACCTTTCCGGTGGCGAGCGCGCCCGGCTGATGCTGGCGCGCATCCTCTCGCGCCCGACCAACCTTTTGATCCTCGACGAACCGACCAACGACCTCGATATCGAGACGCTGGATCTCCTGCAGGAAATCGTCGCCGGCTTTTCCGGCACCGTGATCCTCGTCAGCCACGACCGTGACTTCCTCGATCGCACCGTGACGTCAACGATCGCGCCCGCCAATCCGGATGCACCGGACGGCCGCTGGATTGAATATGCCGGCGGTTATTCCGACATGATGGCCCAGCGCAGGGGCGCCCAGGACGAAAAGCGCAAGGCCGAAAAGGCCGAAAAAGCGCGTTCCGCACCTTCTACCACCGCCGACACCCCGAAAGCAGCAAGAGGCAAGCTCTCCTTCAAGCAGAAATTCGCACTCGAAAACCTGCCGAAGGAAATGGCGAAGGCCGAGGCGGACATCGCCAAACGCGAAACCGAAATGGCCGACCCCAATCTGTTTTCGAAAAATCCGGCCCGGTTTTCCACACTTGCTGCCGAACTGGAGAAACTGCGCGCCTCTGTCACCAAGATGGAAGAGGACTGGCTGGAACTGGAAATGCTGCGAGAGGAGCTGGAGGGTTAAGCCGCTCCAGCGATTTTTCCGGGCATTGCATTTGCCCGGAAGCAGCGCTATTTAAGCATTCGTGGTGATTTGGCCGGCCGGCTTGCAGCCACGTTAAACAAGTCGCTAAAGGGCCGTGGGTGAAGCGGACCGGTTGCGATATTTTTCGTTGCCGGTTTTTTGTTTTCCGGCTCTTGTTCGTCGAGTGAGAACCATGCCCATCAAGATCCCCGATACGCTGCCCGCTTTCGAAACCCTCACCAAAGAGGGCGTGCGGGTGATGACCGAGACGATGGCTATCCGCCAGGATATCCGCCCTCTGCAGATCGGACTCCTGAACCTCATGCCGAACAAGATCAAGACCGAAGTGCAGATGGCGCGCCTCGTCGGCGCCTCGCCACTGCAGGTCGAGTTTTCCCTGATCCGTCTCGGCGGACACAAGGCGAAGAACACGTCCGAAGAGCACCTGCTTGCCTTCTACGAAACCTGGGAAGAGGTGAAGGCGCGCAAGTTCGACGGCCTGATTATCACCGGCGCGCCTGTGGAATTGCTGGATTATGAGGACGTGACCTATTGGGAGGAGATGAAGCAGATCTTCGACTGGACGCACACCAACGTGCACTCGACGCTCAATATCTGCTGGGGTGCGATGGCGGCGATCTATCATTTCCATGAGGTGCCGAAACATGCCTTGAAGGAAAAGGCGTTTGGCGTCTATCGCCACCACAATCTCAATCCGTCATCCGTCTATCTCAGTGGCTTTTCCGATGACTTCCAGATCCCCGTCTCCCGCTGGACAGAGGTTCGCCGCGCCGATATCGAAAAGGTCGACGGCCTGGAAATCCTGATGGAATCGGACGAAATGGGTGTCTGTTTCGTGCATGAGAAAACCTGCAACCGGCTCTACGTCTTCAACCACGTGGAATATGATTCGACCTCGTTGTCTGACGAATACTTCCGTGATGTCGATGCCGGCGTGCCGATCAAGATGCCGTTCAACTACTTCCCGCATAACGATCCAAGCCTGCCGCCGCAGAACCGTTGGCGAAGCCACGCGCATCTGCTTTTCGGCAACTGGATCAACGACATCTACCAGACCACCCCTTATGAGCTTTCAGCTATCGGCAACGACGACTGAACCGACAGAGGGCAGATATGATGCTCATGAACACCCGGAAACGTTGTGGGTGTTCATGAGCCATGAATTGTATGACTTTTTGGTTGCCGCGCCTTCGGAAATGGCGCAGTTTGCGCCAAACGGGTGCCAGGAGGAGACGCAGGGCCGTGGAAGCATTGAATAAAGAATTCGGCCGACTGCCATCCGGCGAGCCTGTCCATCAGCTGACGATCAAGGGTGGCGGCCTGACGGCCCATATCCTGACCTGGGGCGCCGTGATCCAGGATCTGCGCCTTGAAGGCCACGCGGCGCCGCTCGTGCTCGGCTTCGAGCGCTTTGAGGATTACCTCGCCCATTCCCCCTATTTCGGTGCAACGCCCGGCCGCAACGCCAACCGCATCGGCGGCGGACGCTTCAGCATCGATGGCAACGACTACCAGCTTGAATGCAACGAAAAGGGTGTGACCCACCTGCATGGCGGCAGCGACGGCGTCGCCAAGCAGCTCTGGAGCGTGGTTGAGCACGCACCGGATCGCGTCGTTCTCGAAATCGTCGATCCGGAGGGCCGCGCCGGCTATCCCGGCAACTGCGACATCCGCTGCACCTACGAACTCAAGGACGGCGGCGTCCTTAGCGTCAGCTACGCATCGACAACGGACAAGGCCACCATCGCCAATGTCTGCCAGCACAGCTACTTCAATCTCGACGGCGGCCCCGATGCGCTCGACCACGACATCATGATTGCCGCCGGCCACTATCTGCCGACGGACGAACGGCAGGTGCCGACCGGCGACATCCGCCCGGTGGATGGCACCGCCTTCGATCTGCGCAGCATGACCTCAATGCGCCGGCAGATGGAAGGCGACAAGATCGGCTACGACCACAACTTCTGCCTCTCGCCCGCCCGTGGTCCGAAGCGCTCCGTCGCACTGGTGCGCAGCGTCAATTCGGGTGTCGCATTGGAACTTCGCACCACTGAACCGGGCGTGCAGTTTTACACCGGCTTCAAGATGAAAGTGCCGGTGCCGGGGCTTGAAGGCAAGACATATGGCCCCTTTGCCGGCTTTTGCCTGGAAACCCAGATCTGGCCGGATGCCGTCAACCACTCGAATTTCCCTGAAGGCATCCTTCGCCCGGGCGAGACCCTGCTGCAGGAAACGGATTACGTCTTCAGCCGCAGCTAACGGCAAGGCAGCGTCGATCGGGAGGGGATGGATATGGCAGGCACACGGGATAAATCCGCCGGTGGCATCGCGCTGGTGACAGGGGGCGGCACCGGTATCGGGCGGGCCATCACATCGGCCCTTCTGGCACAGGGCTATACGGTGGTCATCGCCGGACGTCGTACCGATATCCTTGATATCGCAGCCGGTGAGCTTGCGTGGGAAAATCCTGAAAGCACCGTGCGGGCCATTGCGGCCAACATCGGTGATCCGCGCTCCGTCGAGGCGCTGTTTGCGAGGATCTCTGCGGAATTCGGCCGGCTCGACTTGCTCGTCAACAATGCCGGCCGAGGGTTACCGGCCGTCCCGATGGAAGATATTTCCTTCGAGGACTGGAACGACATCGTCGCCGTCAACCTGACGGGCGCTTTCCTGTGCACCCAACAGGCAATGCGCATGATGAAGGCACAGACCCCGCGCGGCGGCCGGATCATCAACAACGGCTCGATCTCGGCCTCGACACCCCGCCCGCTCTCAGCGCCGTATACAGCAACCAAACACGCAATCAGCGGCCTCACCAAATCCACCGCCCTCGACGGCCGCCCCTTTGACATCGCCTGCGGCCAGATCGACATCGGCAATGCCGCGACCGACATGACGGCGCGCATGAGCAAGGGCGTGCTGCAGGCCAACGGCGAGACGGCAGCGGAAGCAACCATCCCCGCCCATCTCGTTGCCGACGCGGTCATCTATATGGCCGGACTACCACTGTCAGCTAATGTCCTTACCATGACGGTGATGGCGACACAGATGCCCTATGTGGGTCGGGGATAACCTCCAATATCAGCATCGACATATGAGAAAATCGAACGCGCAGAGATGATGTCCGGTTCGGATTGAACGAGACATCCCTAGATTCTTTTGTTTTCGTTTGCCTTTTCGGAAAACCGGTTCCCACTGTTCCCTGACAAACTCTAGATAACGTATGACCGTTCCAAGTCCGGGTGACCGATAAGGATCAAGACAAACCAGACATTTCTCGCCGTCCCATTTCAGCACTTCTTCCCGACAGTCGGATAAGGAGCCGGGAAGGACCTCGTAAGAGGGCGGGCCGTCGAGTCCAACCAGGGCGGGGCAAAAACGGGCTCAGTTTCCAATTGTGGAAACAGCATGTACCTGCATGTCGTCTCGCACCTCGTAGAACTTGTTTCCATCGGTGTAGATCATATGGCAGGTAGGTTTTTCACCTTTGCTGGTGGAGCACGCCTTGTCGCCCTCGAAAGACAGCTTCGTCTTCACATTGATTTTCTTGCCGTTCACGCTGGCCTTGCCGGTGATGGTCTTTTTTGCCCAACTCCACGTCAGGTTGGCGGTAACAGGAGTGCCCAGATCAAAGATCTCAACTGAAACCGGTTTACTATCGGCGAGTGACTTAAAGTCTTCCATCGAGACTTTTTTGGCATCCTTGGGTAAGTCCATCGCCCAGGCGCTGGAGCACGCTGCTGAGACGAGTAGAAAACAACCGAAGATCACTGTCTTGCGCATGGAAGCCCCCCCGACAACGAAATTTAGCAGTTTCTTGTATCAGTAAATGTGAAGGCGAACTATCTAGCGGGTACCCCCTGAAGGGTGGTGTCAAGCACCACGCCTTCAGCCGAAAGAGGTGGCTACGCTACCTATTCGTGAACAGACCTGATCCTTCCATACGTGCTTTTAGAGTTTGTCAGCGAAAAGTGGAAACCGGTTTTCCCGAAAAGACAAACAGAAACAAAAGAAGTTAGAGGATGTCTGGTTCAATCTGAACCAGACATCCTCTAACTGGCGGCAGATTGGAGGACACCCGAAAATGTCACCCGGCAATTGACTCTCGAAGGTGGTCTATCGATCATTCAAGTATGATCCGCACTACCGACTTCATTGCTGACCTGATCAGGGCCGCGAACGAGGTTGAGAAACTTGGCGCGCCCGAGAAAAGACGTCTGCTTCTGCGGGCCATGCGACGCACGATCTACGACTTGTGCGCATGGCGCGGATGGTGCCGGGCACAATGTTTGCGGACGCTGCTGACCGTATCAGGACGGCTGAAAACAAGCAATCACGTGCTATTGGCGCCGCTCCTGGCGATCAATGTTATAAGCACACTCAAGTTTGTAGCGGACGCAAAGGATGAGATTATCAAGGAGCAACCAAGATGCAAAAAAACCGTGCATTGATTTCCGCCGGAGCCGTTGCTCTTTCGGCCTCGGCAACGGTAGCAGCTCTGATGGCCCATCTTCGACGAATAGGCGCCGTCAGCGAGCAGGCTGAACGTGCAATCTACAAGGATGCATTGCTGATGCTTGAGGAAGGCCAGGCCGACGATGCGAGCGGAGTATTCGCCGCCGCCAGAGAGCTTATCGAAAAGCAATTGGTGATCGACGAGGGTGTGCGAGGTGAAGGAGGATGAGCAAAAACCGTCCATTACCGCACAAGCTGCCACTGTGACCCCCGAACGTTCCCGCAGCAACCCGGATTAAATGTATTCAAATTTGAACGCATCTTCCTGGATCTCGGATATTCCCGACGTCGGAAAAATTTCACCTCGCGTGCGCCTAAAGCTGTCTTCGTGATCCACCTAACGACTATCTTGCCGTGGGATGAAAGCACCCTATGATTCCCAGCAGATGATGTGCAGACCACGGATGTACTGGCTGCGGATCGACACGGAAGGCTGGGTTTTTACCCAGCCTTTCTGTATGCCGATTGTCGCGACATACAGGCCCGCTGGCGAGCGATCGCCAATACGCTGAACAAATGGGGACGCCTGATGTCTGAGAACGAAGTTGTCGTGAAGTCCGGAAGAACGCTGGCTGTCGGTAACGACTTGTGGGAGATAAGAGACAATGGGATGCCCGTTACCTATGTCGACATGCTTACCGAGCTGCGCCATCACAACAACGTTATCTATCTGAGCCTCGGACAGGCGATCATCGACGGGAAGAATGAGCCTATCGTCAACATTACGGCGCGGCATCGCATCGATCTTGGAACCGCGAAAAACCTGCATCGTCTTCTCGGAGAGATGATCGCGGATATCATCAAACCTGACGCTAAATCCCAGGCGAATTAAACGGATGAGGGTGATCATGCTGCACGCTCCGCAGACGCGAAGTACACGTCAAAAGCCTCGGCTTTCGTGACGGGCGACCAACGTCATCAGGCCAGATTGCGCCTTCTGACCGGTTTTCGAAGAACCAGACCAAAGCGCTATCGTATCGGCCAACGGTGATGTCCGCACCGCGGCGGATCGCACAGGGTTACTTACTGTCTTGGAAAACACGGCTGCTGATAGTCTTGTCTTCGAACTCCGTGGCTTTTCGGTACGCGTCGGCGATTCACTGAGGATTCGAAACGGTTGGCCGGAGGCTGGCTTTGGCCACGATCCCATTCCGATGAAGACGTGCGGAGCCATCAGATGGTGAGGATCTCACAGCAATGGACACACCTGGGCGCTGGCCAGGTCTCGGCTGAAGTATCTCCCTCGGCTATTTCCGGTGGAATTGCCGACACCTCGCGCACCAGTCGCGAAGCGACAAACAGAAGCCGTGCGTCGTCACGTCAACGTTTCATCGGCGCAGAGTCGTATTAACCGACACGACAGCCAGCCGACGGTCCAAAAACCTGCCAAAGGTGCAAATCACGATAGACCCGGCCGAAAATAGGCGGAAATGCTGCCAAAACGCACAAAAGCCCCGGCGAACCGAAGCTTGCAGCGTCTTGGAGAAAATGGAGCGGGTGAGGCGATTCGAACGCCCGCCCCCGACCTTGGCAAGCGAGAAATTACGCTGTCGAGGCATTCAAGAAGAATATCGTAAATTTCGTTGCAGTACGTAAGAGTGTTCGTTCTTCCCGGATTCGCAGAATTGGCTGCTCATAACGGGACGATACCGGCCATGGAGGTCGTCATTGCGCCCGCCTGAAAGCAGACATCGTCTTGTAGCGGTGTCACGGCGTCCGTGCGCCAACAGCGGCCTATCTGTCGGCGTCAGAAGAGACCGGGATGCGTCAATCCTTGCTCGTCGTTGCCTCGCGGCCATCAGCCTGCGAGAGCCAAAGTACCATGACGGCCGGTGTCCTTTTCAATCTCGCCGACCAGGCTGTCTAGCGCCGGATTTCTCGATTTCCGTGCGCGGCGGACGACATATGCCAATGCCGGTGGCCGGGGCAACCGGTCAATGACGACATGCATCTCGCCACGGATGTGGCGGTCACTCAACAGCGCAACGCCCATCGCCGCATTGACTGCCGAGATGATTCCGGCGGCACTCGAGCACTCGAAGATGGTTTCGAAAACCGCATCGTCCTGCCCGATCTCGAGCGCCCACTGGCGGTAGAAACACTCGTCGTCGAACGACAGGAACGGAATAGGCCCATCCTGCGGCAGCGCCAGATCCGGATGCTTCACCCAGTGAAGGTCTTCACGATAGAGGACGACGTCGGTCGGGCGTACCTCGTGGCTGAAGATCTGGACGATCGCGGCATCCAGTTCACCGCGTTCGAGCATCGCGCGCAGAACGAGGCTCATGCGAACCTTGGTTCGAACCGAGACATTTGGATGCAGACGCCGAAACCGACCCAGAATGCGGGCGAGGTCCGTACAAGCCGTGTCTTCTGTGAGACCCAGGGTGAGCCGGCCTGCGAGCGGAGTTTTCGAAAGGCTGAGAAGAGCCTCGTCGTGCAGCCCGAGGATGCGGTTGGCGTAGTCAAGCAGGTCTTCTCCCGCTGCCGTGAACATCGGTCCGCCCGACTTGCGGCCAAGCAGCTCGCAGTCCAGACTGACTTCCAGCCTTTTGATTTTGTGGCTTACCGCGGACTGTGAGAGGCCCAGAGCGAGGGCTGCCCGCGTCACGCCGCCATGATGGCGGATTGCCGAAAGCGCACGCAATGCGTCGATCTCGAGGCGCCGGCTGTTGAGTTCGTTCATGGCCATCTCCCTTCGTTCACGTCACGAAGAGCCATACCACAGAACACTCCGATCATGACACTGATCTGCTGAATGTCATGATACCATCGAAATTTGTCATGTGCATACTCGGTGAGACCCGCCTATCGGTAGTCCGAATTGCTGACACCAGAGCACCTTATGACCGACATCCCGCTTGATACCCCCGCGTTGCGCCGCCATCCCTTGTTATGGCCATTGCTCGCCACCCTCCTGATCATCGGATGGAGTTCAGGCTTCGTCGGTATCCGCTATGCAAATCAGGAGGCCAGCGTCATGCTCCTCCTGTTCTGGCGGACGCTGCTTTCAGGCCTGATCCTTCTGCCCTTCGCGTTGCTGATCGGCCCGAAAATATCCATGCGTGCGGTCAGGGACCAGGCCCTGTTCGGCATCATGGCCGTGTTCCTGTATCTGGGAGGCTTCGCGCTGGCGATCGAGCAAAAGGTGCCTACGGGGCTGGTCGCGCTCATCGCTGATCTGTTGCCGCTGGCGATTGCTGCACTTTCACAACCCGTCCTCGGCGAACGGCTGGCTCCGCGGCAATGGCTCGGAACCGCGATTGCCGTCCTCGGGGTTTTAATCGTGTCCTTTGACAGCCTCAGTTTTGGTACGGCCCCTGTGTGGGCGTACGGCCTGACTGTCGGTTCGATGCTGGTATTTGCCGTCGCTTCGGTCCTGCACAGGCAGTGCAAGACGCAGCATATGCCCGTCCACCAGAGCCTTTGCATCCAGACGTTGATGGGCTCGGTACTCTTCGGCCTCTGCGCGTTGACGCAAGGCAGCCTCGCGCCACCCTTGACCCGCGATTTTGCGGTCGGGATAATCTGGCTCGTTTTGATCGCGACGTTCCTCGCCTACGCCGTCTACTACACCAGCCTGCGTCTGTTTCCGGTGGCCAAAGTCAGCGCGGCGATCTACCTCAGTCCTCCCGTGACAATGCTGTGGGCATGGATGCTGTTTTCAGAGCCTTTGACAGTTGCGATGTTCGTGGGGCTGGCGGTGACGCTGGTGGGCGTATGGATGACATCGCGCGAGTAAGTAAGGGCATGTCCCTGCCATTTCACGACATTTAGCATCGTCAGACTTCGCAAGCCATGCGACTGTCGCTGCGCGATGGGATTGGTTCGCTTTGGGCCGACAGCGGAAATGATTTCCGCTTGGCCCCGCCATTTCGGCCCGTCACACCACCTGCTGAAGTTCCTGAAAGTCGTCCGTCCGTGTCGCTAAAGTGGGTCGCGATCTTTCAGATTCGCTTCCTACGCTGTAGCTCTTTGTTTTTGCGCATGTCGTTATCGCAAAACCGCTGCACACTTTTGCGCGACATGCTCTGGTGTGGCCCCGTCCGGAACGCGCCGTCATTGCGGTCATAGGCCCTGACCTGCCATGATGCGAGGCCGCCAAGCGGCGCCAACGTCTCCGCGATTGACAAATGGGGGGCAGCCCATAAGCTGAAGGAACGCCTTAAGATCGGAGATGAGGATCATGCAGGTGCCTAGCAGACACACATGGCCAAGCACATGAGACGGCTACTGCTGGCGGGTCTGGCCTTTTGCCTTTCGGCCTTCTCAGCGGGCGCTGCAACGCTCGATACGATTGGGGAGCGCGGAAGCCTGCGCATCGGCTATATCTCCGACGAAGCGCCGTTTTCGTCCAGCAAGCCAGGAGCCGAACCGGTGGGATACGCCATCGACCTGTGCGACAGGATCGCTGATGAAATCGAGCATCAACTTCCCCAACTGAAGCGCGAATATGTCGAAATGACTCTCGCCCACGGCTTCGATGCGGTGAAGAATGAAGAGATCGACTTGCTTTGCGGTTCTATTACCGTGAATTTGGACAGACGGGAAACCGTCGACTTCTCACAACCTATCTTCCTTACCGGGGCAAGCGCGCTGCTGCGCAAGGATTCACCGAACTACCTGCAGACGCTCTTTCTCGACGGACCTGTGGTTCACACCGTCGGCGGGCGCGCTCCCACGGCTCCCACAAATGTCATCGGTATGCGTGCAAACACCACGACGGCGGCGGCGCTTCGCGAGGCACTTGCAATTCAGGTGTCGAAGACGAAACTCGCCGATTTCAACACGCATGAGGACGGGCTCAAGGCGCTGGAGGATCACAAGATCGATGCTTACATCGCCGATCAGGTACTGCTCATCAGCCTGGCCAAGCGGGCGCGCGATCCGTCCTCTCTCGATGTCGGCGATCGTCTGCTCACACACGAACCCTATGCGATCGCGTTGCGCCGCGACGACGCCGACTTCCGCCTGCTGGCGGACCGCGCGCTGACGGATTTATACCTGTCAGACGATTTTATGCCATTGCTCGAAAAATATTTCGGAGCCGAGGCGGCGATGCTGCACACGCAAATCATCATGCAGCATGTGCCATAGTTAGTGTGAGTCGAGCGGAACCAGCTTGCCTGAAGATTGTTTGCAGGATGCCTGCTTTCCGCCCCAGACGTGCCAAGCCCCGATGCGCCCTTATTTCGGTCGTCGAGGATTCCTCAGAGGCACCCCGAAAGCGGACATCACGGTGAGTTGGCAGCGGTATTTGCGCACAGAGTAGCCCTGCCATTTTCCGACCAATCTACCGCCGCCGCCACCCTCGGTGTCAACGTGGTTGCGACGAAGCGAATTCTGTTTGTTCTTGCCGCCTTCGGGACTGGGATTGCCGGCGCAGTTTGGCTTGCAAGTGCGACGAGCTTCCAGCCGAAGACATATTTTTCAGTCCAATGGACAGCGTACATGATCTTCATGGTGCTGGTGGGCGGGCTCGGCCGCTTCGAAGGGGCAATCCTCGGAGCCGTGATCTTCTTCGCAATCGAAACGGCGTTCGGCGCGATGGGCGTCTGGTATCTCATCGGGCTGGGCCTCGTGGCGCTCTTGTTTTCGCTCTTTCTTCCTCGCGGCCTCTGGGGCGCAGTCGAGGAACGGCTGGGCATTTCGCTTATGCCTGTCGGGTACAGGCTGGAACTCAAAGCTAAGAAAGCAATGGAGTAGGCAATGCTATACGGAAAGACCGTAGTCATCACCGGCGTGTCAGCCGGCATTGGAGCCCGGACGGCGGAACTCGCGGTGTCTCTTGGAGCTGACGTTGTCGGCATCGACCTCAACGAGCCGAAGGTACCAAGTGCCAGCTTCATCAAGGGAAACCTCTCCACGCCCGAAGGTGTCCTCGACGTCGTTCAACAATTGCCAAAGTGCTTCGATGCGCTGCTTAACGTTGCAGGCATATCTGGGACGGTAGGAGCCGAAGCGACACTGGCTGTCAACTTCTATGGGTTACGGGCTCTTTCCGAAGCCGTGGCGCCATCGATCCGCGAGGGCGGAGCGATCGTAAACGTAGCCTCGGTCGCGGGCTACGGTTGGCGCGCCAACCTGGAGCGCGCGAAGGCGATGGTCGGGGTGCCGGGCTTTCCGGACATCAAGGCAGTTATGCAGGAAAACGGCATCCCCGATGAAATAGGGTATCCGCTGTCCAAGGAACTGCTCATCCTCTGGACGCAGAAGGCCGCTCAGCAAGCCCTGTTCAAAGACCGTGGGATCCGGGTGAACGCCGTGAGCCCAGGACCCGTCGAAACGACCATCCTCAAGGAGTTTCGCGCCGTGCTCGGCGATAAGAAGGTCGATTCCGACATAACGCGGGTAGGACGCGCGGCAACGCCATCCGATATCGCGCCGGTCATACTGTTCCTTGCCTCGGACGGTGCCCGCTGGATCAATGGCGCAAACATTTCAAATGATGGCGGCCTCGAAGCCTCCATCAACGCCGAAGTGCTCGACACCGGTAAGATCGCAAGCCGTGCTCCAGCGTCCGGCCTGGACGACGTTAAGGCTGCGGTGTCCGCCGCGGCGGAAGCTTTCCCCGCATGGTCGAAAACCGGCCCTGGCGAGCGCCGAGCCTTACTGTTCAAAGCCGCCGACGTCCTCGCGTCAAAGGCGGACGAATTTGCGAAGATCATGATCGAGGAGACGGGCGGTACCGCTCCCTGGGCTGGCTTCAACACGATGCTCGCCGCCGGGATCCTTCGCGAAGCCGCGAGCATGACGACCCAGATCCAAGGCGAGATCATTCCCTCGGACAAGCCGGGCACTTTGTCTATGGGCGTGCGACAGGCCGCGGGTGTATGCCTGGGCATCGCTCCCTGGAACGCGCCGGTCATTCTCGGCACCCGCGCTATCGCGATGGCGCTCGCTTGTGGCAATACCGTGATTCTCAAGGCGTCGGAGGCCTGCCCAGGACTGCATCTGCTCATCGGCCGCTCGCTCGTCGAAGCGGGCTTTCCCGATGGCGTTGTGAATGTTCTCACGAACGCGCCTCAAGACGCCGCCGAAATCGTGGAGGCCCTGATCGCCGCCCCCGAAGTGCGCCGGGTGAACTTCACAGGCTCCACCAAGGTGGGCCGCATCATCGGCGAACTTTGCGGCCGGCATATCAAACCGGCGCTGCTTGAGCTTGGCGGCAAGGCGCCGTTCATCGTCCTGGACGACGCGGACATCGAAGCTGCAGTGAACGGAGCGATCTTCGGAGCGTTTGCGAACATGGGGCAGATCTGCATGTCGACTGAACGCATCATCGTCGACGAAAAGATTGCAGATGAGTTTGTCGAAAAGCTCGCAGCGCGCGCTCGCAAGCTCCCTGCAGGCGACCCTCGCGGTCACGTCGTCCTTGGCTCGCTCGTTACTCAGGAAGCCGCTGCTAAGATGGAAGAACTGATCGCAGACGGTGTCGGGAAGGGCGCAAAACTGGTTGCCGGCGGCAAGCGCGAAGGATCGGTTGTCGAAGCGACCCTGCTCGATCACGTCAAGCCGGGGATGCGCAGCTTCGAAGAGGAATCATTCGGGCCAGTGAAGCCGATTATCCGCGTGAAGGATGAAGCCGAAGCGATCAGGATAGCCAACGAATCCGAATACGGCCTTTCGTCCTCGGTCTACAGCCGCGACGTACAGCGAGCCATGGCGGTCGCGGAGCAGATCCAGTCCGGAATTTGCCATATAAATGGACCGACCGTGCACGACGAAGCGCAGATGCCGTTCGGCGGTGTGAAGAACTCCGGGTACGGGCGCTTTGGCGGCAAGGCGGCGATCAACGAATTCACGGACCTGCGTTGGATTACCATCGAAGATCCGCACCAACACTATCCGTTCTGAAGCGAGCCGGCTGGAGGTCGTTGGATCTCTGGCCGACTAGAGGATGTCTGGTTCAGATTGAACCAGACATCCTCTAGATTCTTTTGTTTTCGTTTGTTTTTTCGGGAAACCCGGTTTCCATTTTTCCCGGGCAAACTCTAAGCCCATCAATCGATCCTGTCCTGCGTGCCAATCTCCCAGGCGTGAAGCCATCGCGACCCTGTAAAATTCCAATGAAGGGATTGGAGGCGTCGTGCATTCACACAGCTTCCTTTGCCGATGTTATGCGAGAATGCCAGCCAGTTCGTTGCTCACGTCCAGGAGCGGATGGAGAAATCTTCCGACGATTGCGGACATGGGCTCGTCGGAAGCAGGCAGGCCTGTATTGAGGGCCGCCACGACCGAACCGCGCGCGTTCTTCAGTGGTACCGCGATCGAGCGAAGTCCAATTTCGACTTCCTGGTCGACGCATGCGTAGCCCTGGTGACGCACCTTGGCGATCTCCTGTTCGACAGCCTCCGGATCGGTGAGCGTGAACTGGGTCCTGGGCGTCATCGGGAAGCCCTCAAGGAGCGCTCGCGCGTCTCCTCCGGGAAGGCTGGCCAGCAATACCCTTCCCATGGATGTGCAGTATGCGGGAAGCCGGGAGCCGGGCATGAGGGCGATGGACATGACCTTCCTCTGCGCAGCGCGGGCGACGTACACGATTTCGCCTTCGTCGAGAATTGCCACGGAGGTGCTCTGGCCGATCTTCTCCGAGAGCTGGTCAAGCCATGGCTGAACAATACGTGGCAATGGCATGGAGGCCAGGCACCCGGTTCCGAGCCGCAGCACCCGCGGCGTCACGGTAAAGTACTTCCCGTCGTAGGCGCAGTAGCCGTGCTCGAAAAGTGTTAACAGGCATCGGCGCGTAGTCGCTCGGTCCAAACCCGAAATGGATGCAGCCTCAGAAATGCTGAGGCGAGGGGTGTCCGCCGTGAAGGCTTCGATGACACGCAGGCCTTTCGCAAGTCCGCCCATCATGTCGCTCTGCTTCGTTTCCATAGGAGTTCGATCCGCTTTGTGCGATATGTCAACAAAGTATTCATATCGCACAAAATCGTTGCCGTCGATGCTTTCGAGAGGTAGAAGCGCGCAAAGGCTCCGGTCTCGGATCGAGCCTCTCGATGGAGGATTTTCATGGACAAGACGAAGATGAGCACCGCCGCGGCGGTAGAGCAGATCGGCGACGGCGCGACCGTCATGATTGGGGGCTTCGGTGGCTCTGGAGCCCCAATCGAGCTCATTCACGCGCTGATCGACAAGGGTCCCAGGAACCTTACCGTGATCAACAACAACGCGGGTAACGGACGAATTGGCATCGCTGCCATGATTGATGCGGGCATGGTCAAGAAGATGATCTGCTCGTTCCCGCGTTCCTCCGACCCACGCGCTTTCACCGACCGTTATGTCGCAGGCGAGATCGAGCTTGAGCTCGTACCGCAGGGAACGCTTGCAGAGCGCATTCGCGCTGGCGGTGCGGGAATACCGGCATTCTATACACCGACAGGCTACGGGACCGAACTGGCTGAGGGAAAACCGATCGAAGTCTTCGATGGACGCCACTACGTTCAGGAGCGTTGGTTGAAAGCTGACTTCGCCATCGTCAAGGCGCAGCTTGGCGACATCCACGGGAACCTCACCTACAACAAGGCCGGTCGGAATTTTAATCCGCTGATGTGCATGGCGGCCGCCAAGACCTTCGTACAGGTTTCCAGGATCGTGCCCCCGGGTGGCATCGATCCCGAGCAGGTAATCACGCCCGGTATTTTCGTGGACGGCGTGGTCGAAGTCCCAAATCCGCAACAAGAAGAAGACCTTATCCGGGCTGGAGTGGCATACGCATGACCATCGACACGCGCGACGACATCAAACTTTCAAACGCCCAGATTGCATGGCGGGCGGCGCAGGACATTGAGGATGGCGCCTACGTCAACCTTGGTATCGGGTTTCCGGAGATGGTTGCCCGCTATCAGCCTCCAGGCCGCCAGGCGATCTTCCACACGGAAAATGGAATCCTCGACTTTGGCGAGCCGCCAGCAGCAGGTGAAGAGGACTGGGATCTTATCAATGCCGGCAAGCGGGCCGTAACACTGAAACCAGGTGCCGCTTTCTTCCACCATGCGGACAGCTTTGCCATGGTTCGCGGCGGTCATCTCGACGTCGCCATTCTCGGCGCCTATCAGGTAGCCCAGAACGGTGATCTCGCAAATTGGCGCGTTGGCAATAAGGGCGTGCCGGCGGTTGGCGGGGCGATGGACTTGGTCCACGGGGCCAAGCAGGTCTTCGTCATCACCGAACATGTGACCAAGGACGGCAAACCGAAACTCGTCGGCGAATGCACTTTTCCCCTGACGGGCGTCGGCTGCATCACGCGCGTGTACACGAGCCATGCCGTCATCGACATCGTCGATGGGCGTTTCGTCGTGCGCGAGAAGTTGGCCGCAATGACGATGGAGGAACTTCAGGCGATGACTGGCGCGCCGCTCCATGCCGACGGTCTCGTCGTCGATCTCGTCGTTCCACAACTCTGAGAGAACTTTCCCATGAGCGAAGTCTTAATCTGCGACTATATCCGCACGCCGATCGGCCGCTACGGCGGCGCGCTCTCGTCGGTGCGAGCCGACGACCTTGGTGCGGTTCCGCTCAAGGCGCTCATGGCACGCAATGCCAGCGTGGATTGGGAGGCCGTCGATGATGTGATTTTCGGCTGCGCCAACCAGGCAGGGGAAGACAATCGCAA
Organism: Pararhizobium capsulatum DSM 1112; assembly: GCF_030814475.1. Classification (NCBI taxonomy): domain Bacteria; kingdom Pseudomonadati; phylum Pseudomonadota; class Alphaproteobacteria; order Hyphomicrobiales; family Rhizobiaceae; genus Pararhizobium; species Pararhizobium capsulatum. The sequence goes on from NZ_JAUSVF010000001.1 coordinate 120,075, forward strand.
CGTTGCGCGGATGTCGCTTCTGCTCGCGGGCCTGCCGGTAAACGTGTCGGGCACGACCATCAACCGCCTCTGCGGATCGGGCATGGATGCGGTGTTGACGGCAGCACGGGCGATCAAGGCGGGCGAGGCCGAGCTTATGATCGCCGGCGGCGTCGAAAGCATGTCCAGAGCGCCATTCGTAATGCCCAAGGCCGATGCCGCTTTCTCCCGAGCTGCGGAGATCTATGACACGACGATCGGCTGGAGGTTCGTCAATAAGTTGATGAAGGCCCAGTATGGCGTCGACTCGATGCCTGAAACCGGGGAAAACGTGGCTGAGGATTTTGGTATCAGCCGTGAGGATCAGGACGCCTTTGCACTGCGCTCCCAGGCCAAGGCAGCGGCTGCGCAGCAGGATGGCCGGCTTGCTCGGGAGATCACGCCCGTCTCGGTCGCGCAACGAAAAGGCGATCCAATCCTCGTGGAGAAGGACGAACATCCCAGAGCAACAACCATGGAAGCTCTAGCGAAACTGCCGACACCGTTCCGCAACGGCGGAACCGTCACGGCTGGCAACGCAAGTGGCGTCAACGATGGCGCGGCTGCACTTCTGCTTGCATCGCCTGAAGCTGCGAAAAAGTATGGTCTCGTGCCGATCGCGCGCGTCGTTGGTGGAGCGACCGCGGGCGTGCCACCGCGGATCATGGGCTTCGGTCCAGCACCGGCCTCAAGGAAGCTGCTTGCGCGCCTGGGATTGTCGCAAAAGGATATCGACATCATCGAGCTCAACGAGGCTTTCGCCTCTCAAGGATTGGCCACGCTGCGTGATCTGGGTATTGCCGATGACGACCCGAGGGTGAATACCAAGGGCGGGGCGATTGCTCTTGGACATCCGCTTGGAATGTCTGGAGCTCGTATCACGGGGACAGCCGCGCTAGAGCTCCAGGCGAACGGTTTGCGGCGGTCTCTGTCCACGATGTGCATCGGCGTCGGCCAGGGCATCGCCGTCGTTCTGGAGCGCGTCTAGGATTTTGGCATTCTGCGCAATCGCGAGCCCATGGCTGTACGTGCTCTACAGCATACGGTTAGTCCGGTTTGTATTCGCGGTGGGCTTCCGGATCTCTTACGGCGTAACTCAACGCGCCGAGTTCGCTCCATACATCCGAAGGCAGGGACGCTTCAGTCCAGTCCAAGGTCTGGAGTATTCGTCGGGGTTGCGAAACGCCCACGACCGTCGACTGTATTCGGGGATCACGAAGCGAGAACTGCAGGCCGCTGCGCCGAGCGGAACAGATTGCTTTGAACAAATTTGCTCGATGCTTCGCACCGGCTCAAGATCTCGCTCGTTGGCCTCTTGATAGGTTAGTCTCTGCACCTGCGAACTTCCCTTTGCAAGGACGCCTCCCGCAAAGGGAGCTGCATTCAGGATTGAGATGCGATTGGCCGACGCAAATTCGAACAGTGCGTCCGCGTTCCGGTTCAACAAGGTGTATCGATTGTGGCTGAGAATAAGATCAAATGGATAATCTTTCACGAGCGAGAGCATTAGATCGACGCGGCCCATCGCAAGACCGACGGCTGTCGCCAATCCTTCCTCTTTCATTTTAAAGAGCGCGTCTAACGCTCCTCCCGGACGTGTCACCTGTTCAATATCTTCCGCGTATTCCGGATCGTGCAGATGCAGGACCTGCACGTGGCCGGGGATACGGCGCGTGCAGCAACCTCCGACCAGTGTCAACGGCGGAGCAAAAGCAGGCCAGTGCGGCGGAGTAAAACCAGGCCAGCGGCAGGGCTGTGTTGCCGACATGGAAATGGCCCCGATCGGGGCCATTTCCATGTCGGCGGCGGTGATTTCGATCAGGGTGTGAGGATTTCGCCGGTATCGGGGTCGACGGTTTGGGTGGCCTGGTTTTGCTCCGCCCCTGATGACGGATTGCGGCGGCGGGCGGCGGACTGTTTCAGCCGGTAGCTGTCACCATTCATGGTTAGGATGCTGACGTGGTGGGTCAGCCTGTCGAGCAACGCACCGGTCAGCCGCTCGGACCCTAGCACCGACGTCCAGTCCTCAAACGGCAGATTGGACGTGACGATCGTCGAGCCGCGTTCGTAGCGTTGCGAGAAGGTCTCGAACAACAGCTCCGCTCCGGTCGATGACAAGGGGACATAGCCGAGTTCATCGATGATCAGCAGTTTTACCGAAGCCAGATCGCGCTGCAGCTTGAGAAGCCGCCGCTCGTCACGCGCCTCCAGGAGCTGACTGACCAACGAGGCTGCAGTGGTGAACGTGACGGTGAAGCCTTTCTGGCAGGCGGCGAGGCCCAGAGCGAGCGCGACATGGGTCTTGCCGGTGCCACTGTTGCCGAGAGCGATGATGTTGTCGCGCCGCAGGATGTATTCGCAACGGGCAAGCTCCAGGACAAGCATCTTGTTCAAGCCGGGTATGGCCGTGAAGTCGAAGGTGTCGAAGCTTTTGACCGCCGGGAAGCGAGCCGCGCGAATGCGCCGTTCGACTGTCCGGCGTTCCCGGTCGATCAGTTCCAATTCAATCAGGCGCAACAGATAGCGGGGATGGTCGACGCCGCTCTCGGCGCATTCCCGTGCTACCTTCTCATACTCGCGCAACACCGTCGGCAGTTTTAATTGCTTGAGATGGTGGGACAGAAGGATTTGCGGGGTTCCACCCGTTGTGCCTGATGGCATCGTGTCGCTTGCTGTGCGGGTCATGCTGCCAACACCGAATAGTCTGCCGCCAAGGTAATCTTCACATCCATCTTCGGCAGATGCGGATAGGCAGCAAGATCAAGTCGGGCTGGACGACGTTCGATACGTGCCAGTGCAATCAGTTTGACCGCATCGAAGCCGGCTGCGCCCAGATGGATCGCTTCGGTCACAGCAAAGGTGACGACGTCCTTTGGCATTGCCTCCAGAAGCCGCAGCACCTGGATGAACTCACGCTTACCCCGATTGCCCATTCGCGCTTCCAGCAAATGGCGCAGATGCTGGAACACCTCCGGCAGGTCCCACCCCTGCAAGGCGGCTGCCTGGTCGCGCGCATTGGGCTTCATCTCGATCAGCGCCAGATAATGCAGCGGATTGGAGACGAATACGCCTTCGCCATAGGACCGTGGGTGGCGTGCGATCTCCTGGCCTCTACACAGGATGACGACCTCCTCGACAAAGCCCTTCACCACAATATCCTGGAAGCCGTAGGCGGTCGGCACTGAATAGTCGTTGGTGCGATAGCGCACCAACGACATTGATGAGACACGACCGGCACGCTTCTCGCAGGGTTCAAGCGGCACGGCCGGGAGGCGGCGCAGTGCCGCGGTATCGGCCACCAGACGTTCACCAATGGTCTCGGTGTGCCGACCGGCGCATTCACTCTGGCGGCCCCGACAACGGTCTTCGAGCATTGCGTTCAACGCCTCGAAGCTTGCCACCTGCGGGATCGGCACCATGAAGTTGGCACGCGAGAACTTCACCAGCCCCTCGACCTTGCCCTTGTCGTTGCCCTTGGCCGGTCGCCCGAACCGGTCCCGGAACAGGTAGTGACTGACGAGTTCGGTGAAGGCACGGGTTCGATCGCGTTTGCCGTCGCCGCAGATTTTGGCCACCGCGATCTTGAGGTTGTCGTAGAGGATCGAAAGCGGCACGCCGCCAAAGAATGCAAAGGCCGAGACATGCCCATCGAGGAATGCCTCCGTCGTCTCGCGCGGATAGGCCTTCACGAAACACGCATCCGACTGCGGGATATCCATGCAGAAGAAATGTATCTTCTGGCGCACACCGCCGATGATGGCGATCGCCTCGCCAAAGTCGACCTGTGCATGTCCCGGCGGATGCGATAGCGGCACGAACGTCTCTCGACCCTTGGATCGGCAAATCCTGACGTAGTCCTTCACCACCGTGTAGCCACCGCCAAAGCCATGTTCGTCACGCAACCGTTCGAATATCCGCTTGGCACTGTGTCGTTGCTTCACCGGCCCGGCCTGATCCGACTGCAAAATCTCATCGATGACTGGAAGCAAACATTCCAAGCTTTGGCTTGCCTACAGGCTTCGTGCGCGTATAGCCCGGTGGAAGCGAGAATCGGCACATCTTCGAAACCGTCTCACGGCTTAAACCGAAGACCCGAGAGGCCTCGCGGCGGCTGTGACCCTCAACGAAAACAAACCGGCGAACGGCGGCGTAACTCTCCACGACAAACATCCCCGGCCGCCCTCAAAAAGAGGACAGCCTACCACTGGCTGGATTTTACTCCACCCCGCCAGGCAATATGCCGGCGTTCACTGGTAGACTTTGTCACCGCCCTGCCCATAATCAGGATGAAAATTGCAACGCAATGAAGAACGCAAAATCGGCGGCGACCGGTCAGGATATCGTGTGGGGACCGGTAACCTCGTCGGAGGAGTCCGATAAAAACAAGTTCAGTGGAAAGGTTACCTATAATTATCACTGCAGTGCTCAAGCATCCTGGGCCCCGATTTACAGCCTCGCAAGAAGTTCGGAGTGTGGAGAGTCGCCGCCAACTCCTAGAAACGAGCAAATGCCGAAATCATGTGGAAGCCGCCGGCCAAGCGACCGAAGACACCGCGCTCGAACCCTACGCCCGCATCGCCGGCGCAGTGATGGGAAATGCAGGCGTCGCGGCGGCACGATCGGCCAGTACGCCAGAAAGCGTTATCAGACGCGCCGTCGGTAACGCCGATGACATCGACTGAGAACGCGCCGTTCAACTGCAAAACAACGGCCGAGGCGTGCGGTTGACCGGCCCCGAGGCGATCACTCAGGCGCAGAACGGTGCGACCGCACTTCCCAACCTGCAGCGCGTTGTGGAAGGCTCTGCGGACGGCCGCGCGAGAACCGCCCCATTCTTCAGCGCACGACCTGGCCAGGTCCACAATGCAGTTGACGAGGTCTTGAACCTGATCGCGCAACAAAGCGACAATCCGTCCTTACTAGGGCAGCGCGCTTCGGAGGCGGCGACGTCGGCAATTCGCGATGTCGAACAAGCCCGCACCGCGGCCGTCAATCCCGCCTACAGAGCCGCCGGCGCTGACCGCGTGCCGGTGGAAGGCGTTCAAGCACTGCTTGACGATATTGCCGCGATGACGGCCGCTGACACGACTGGTGTGCTATCCGGAACGCTCAACGATCTCCGCAATCGTTTGACCGCACGGCCCGCGCAGGCGGGCCGGCCCGCGACCCGTACTCCGGTCATGGGACCGAACGGTCAGATCATCCGCTATAGGCAGACCCCGGCCGTGGACGCCGTCCCCGCGCTACCAAGTACGGATATCGAGAACCTTGACCGGACACGCAAGTATTTCCGCGACCGGATGGACCTGCCACAGATCGGGCAGGATGCGATCACCAAGGAACAGAACGCCGCGGTAACCGGCATGCTTACGCGGCTCGATGACTTGATGACACAGCACAGTTCGAATTTCGCCGCTGGCAAACAGCAGTACGCAGATATCACGCGCGACGTGGTCGAGCCGGTAGCCCTCGGCCCGCTCGGGAAGGTGGCCGCCGCCCAAGAGACGACCGCTGCGGGCAACGCCATCTTGCCAGCCAATCCGCTGACCGGCTCGCGCGACGAGACGATCGACGCGATCACCCGGCTTATGGATCAAGACCCCGCCACGACAACCGGATTGATCCGGCAGAACCTCGCCGATCGTTTCCACAGCGCCGCCACGGACACGCAGGAAGGCGCGAACGAATTCGTCGGCTCGAAATACCACAAGGACATTGCCGGCAATGAGCCCCGCCGCCAGACCCTGGACGCGGCGTTGTCCGCACTGCCCGATCAGCGCGCAGCCACGACGATGCCCGAGCTGCTGGACGTTCTCCAGGCGACCGGCCGACGCAAGCCGATCGGCAGCGCCACAGCGTTCAACAGCGCCTTGCAAAGTGAGTTGGGCACTGGATCGTTGTTAGCGACGCCGTTCCGGACAGGCGCAAAAACCATTTCAAGCTTTGGCACAAATATCGGCAACGCTTTGACGCAGGCGACCCAACGCAACAACATGCGTCAGCTGGCCGATTTATTTACAGACCCCAATTCAGTAGAAATGATACTCTCTGCCATGACCCGCCGGCCGGGCCTGGCGATAGGCGAAACCCTTCGGCGCAGTGGTGCGCAGTCCGGTGCCGCCAGCATTGATCAGTAGGGATCACGCCGGCGTTAACGGGGTCGTCCCATCAAGGGAGACGCAGATGCGATTTAGGATAGCGCTATTCAGCGCATTGACGATGTTCGGAAGCGCGAAGGCTCAAGAGGCCGAAACCCTCGGCTGGTTCATGAAGGGCGCATATGCGGGTGAATTTCAAGCCGCTATGGTTTTCGCCAGCGGTGAAACCCTCGCTTCGTTCAATGTCCTGCTGAAGGATCGCGGCGAACCGCCGCTATATTGTCCACCGCCGGCACTGCAGATCACGCAAGAGCAATATGTCAGCATCCTCGCAAACTACCTGAAGTCATCAGAAACGGCGACGTCGAAAGACGATTATCGCGCCTTTCCGGTCTATGTCAGGGAGGCCTTAAAGGCGACTTTCCCCTGCAAAGCTTGAGTTTAACGCGAAAATTCCGACGCACGATGCTCTAAAAACCGTGCTACCCGCGTGCAACCCAACGTCCTAGACACAGTCTCGTTCGGGGCTGCCAAACGGCAGTTATCTAATTGATTTCGCTGGAAGAAAAAATGGAGCGGGTGAGGCGATTCGAACGCCCGACCCCAACCTTGGCAAGGTTGTGCTCTACCCCTGAGCTACACCCGCTCATCGTCGTCGGCCTGGGGTAGTTGGTGGCCGAAGGTCGCTGCGTTGCGGCGACGGGCGCTATATGGCCCATGGCCTTTTCAAATGCAACAGGGAAAACGCGCATTGGTCGAAAAATTTTGCGGATCGCGCTGCAAGCCCCTGAAAACAGGGCTTTCTTGCTTTCATCAATCCGACAAGATTGAAACCTTCAAGCCTTCGGCGTAAGGACGAAACGCATTTTGAGACGATGAGGAAGCTTTCATGAGCGATATCAAGCCGAAGACCGCTGACGATCTGTTTTCCTTTCTCGACAGTCTCGGGATCGCCCATACGACCAAGCGTCATGCTCCCGTCTTCACCGTCGCCGAATCAGTCTCGCTGCGCGATGAAATTCCAGGCGGCCACACGAAGAACCTGTTCGTGAAGGACAAGAAGGACAATTATTTCCTTCTGACCGTCGAAGAGCACGCAACCGTGGACCTGAAGACGGTGCATCACGTCATCGGCGCGGCGAGCAAGGTTTCCTTCGGCAAGCCTGAGAAGCTGATGGAATATCTCGGCGTCATTCCGGGAGCGGTCACCGCCTTCGGCGTCATCAACGACACCGACAAGAACGTCGCGATCATCATCGACGAGGAGCTGATGCGTGACGAGATCGTTAATTGCCATCCCCTCTCCAATGACGCGACGACATCCATCGCCTCCACGGATCTGCTACGCTTCATCGAGGCGACTGGCCACGCGCCGCTTGTCTTGAAAGTGACAGCCTGACATACGATCTTTGCGGCAGAAAACAGTGAACCGGACCAAATGTCCGTGAGGAGCAGATCATGAGTGGCAGCAACCCCTATCAAGGATCCTTCGGCAGCCAGATGACGGGCCAGGCGACCTACGGGACAAGCGCCGCTCCAACAACGGCAGCGCCCGTCGGCGATCTCATCAAGGACACCACGACAGCCACTTTCGCGCGCGATGTTCTGGAAGCTTCCCGCCAGCAGCCGGTCCTCGTCGATTTCTGGGCCCCCTGGTGCGGCCCCTGCAAGCAGCTGACGCCGATCATCGAGAAGGTGGTGACGGAAGCAGCGGGCCGCGTGAAGCTCGTTAAGATGAACATCGACGACCATCCCTCGATCGCCGGCCAGCTCGGCATCCAGTCCATTCCGGCCGTGATCGCCTTTTCCGGCGGGCGCCCGATCGATGGCTTCATGGGTGCCGTGCCGGAAAGCCAGATCCGCGAATTCATTGACAAGGTCGCCGGTCCGGTGGTCGATGACCACAAGGCCGAGATCGAAGCAGCATTGGGAGATGCCAAGGCATTGTTCGATAGCGGCGATCTCGAAAATGCCGGTGGCCTCTATTCGGCAGTTCTGCAGGCCGACCCGGAAAACGCGACGGCACTTGCAGGCCTTGCCAATTGCCTGATCGCCATGGGCCAGACAGCGGAAGCGCGCCAGGTCCTTTCCGATCTCCCGGAGGCCATGGCGGCAGACGCCGCTGTTGCTGCCGTCTCCAAGAAGCTTGACCAGATCGAGGAAGCCCGCAAGCTCGGCGATCCGCAGGCCCTAGAACAGGCACTTGCCACCAATCCGGACGATCACGAAGCGCGCATGAAGCTCGCCAAGATCCGCAATGTCGAGGGTGATCGCACGGCAGCAGCCGATCATCTTCTGGCGATCATGAAGCGCGACCGGACTTTTGACGACGATGGTGCACGCCGCGAACTTCTGGCGTTCTTCGACGTGTGGGGTGCCATGGATCCTGCCACCCTTGCGGCACGCCGCAAGCTCTCGTCTATCCTGTTTTCGTGATGGCACCCACGTCGCTGTTCCGCTTCTGATGACGGCGATACGATCGTTCCCTTGAGTTTTTGCAAGGCCGCACCATCTTTCCTTGCTCGGACGGCATTGCTGAAGGATGGCCGTCCAGGGCGGCAGAGGAGCCGCGCGATCGGCCGAGCCGAGAGACAACGGGGAACGCACGGATGCAAGTGGGCAATGCACGCTATCTCAAACCGCAGGACCTGCCGGAAGTGCTGCCGGTATTTCCCTTGACGGGCGTGCTGCTGCTTCCAGGCGCGCAACTACCGCTGAATATCTTCGAGCCCCGCTATCTCGCCATGTTCGACGATGCATTGGCCGGCAACCGTTTGATCGGCATGGTGCAGCCATCCTTCGACGACAGCAATCACGAGACAGCCAGCAATCCGCACCAGCCGCTATGCCAGGTCGGTTGCGTCGGCAGGATCACCTCCTTTGCCGAAATGGAGGATGGCCGCTACCTGATTTCGCTGACCGGCATCTGCCGCTTCCGGCTGCTGACCGAAGCTCATCTCGTCAAAGGCTACCGCACCTTCAAGACGGCACCGTTCGCAACTGATCTTTCCCAGGGCGAGGACGACGCGCAGGTCGATCGCGACGCACTCCTTGCCGCCTTCAGGGCCTATCTGGAAGCCAACAAGCTGGAAGCGGACTGGGAGAGCGTGGAGCGGGCGAGCAACCGCACCCTTGTCAATTCCATGGCGATGATGTCACCCTACGGTCCGGCCGAAAAACAGGCTCTTCTGGAAGCGCCGGACCTGAAGACACGCGCTGAAACGCTGATCGCCATTACGGAGATCGTGCTGGCGCGTGACTTCGGCGATATCGGACATCTTCTGCAGTAGAGGCATGATGGAAGACAGAACCAGCCGGGTCGATCCCAAACTGCTCGAACTGCTCGTCTGCCCGCTGACGAAGGGCCGGCTCAGCTACCATGCGGACGCGGGAGAGCTCGTTTCGGAAAAGGCAAGGCTCGCCTACCCGATCCGCGACGGCATTCCCATCATGCTGATTTCCGAAGCCCGCAAGATCGAGGACTGAGCAGGCTTGGAGCCTTCAAAGGTTAGATCGGCTGCCCGCCCAGAAGCTTGGGATCGCGTTCGCTTGCAAGACCCTCGGCCTGGCGAATGAAAAAAGATTTCAGCGCTGGCAGACGATCCACGAGACCAAGTCCAAAGTCGCGCAAGGCCCGGACCGGCGTGATATCGTTCGAGAACAAGCGGTTGAGCACGTCCGTCGTCACGCCCATGCGAAATGTATCGAACCGGCGCCAGCTCTGGTAGCGCTCCAGAACCGCGAGCGAACCGATATCGAGGCCCAGCCGGTCGGCATCCACAATGGTTTCGGCAAGCGCCGCGACATCCTTGAAACCGAGATTGAGGCCCTGGCCGGAAATCGGATGAATGCCGTGCGCTGCATCACCGGCGAGTGCAAAACGCGGCGCGATGAATTCGCGCGCCAGTGTCAGCCCGAGTGGAAACGCCCGCCGCCCGCCGACGACCTTGAGTGTGCCGAGCTTGTGGCCGAAGCGGCGTTCCAGTTCTTCCTCGAAGACAAGATCGTCGCCAGCCACCAGCCGATCGGCATCGGCGGTGCGCTCGGTCCAGACCAGCGAGGAACGGTTGTTGCGCAGCGGCAGCGTCGCGAACGGGCCAGCGGGCAGGAAATGTTCTTCCGCCGTGCCATTGTGTGGACGCTCGTGCTCCACCGTCGTAACGATGCCTGACTGGCCGTAATCGAAATCCACCGTCTTGATGCCGGCTGCGGCCCGCAGCTTCGAGCGCACACCATCGCAGGCGACCAGCAGTCTTGCCTCGATCGGCTGTCCCGCCGCGACATCGACGGCAACGGAGTGATCGCCGCTCTTGAAACCATTGACCGGGGTCGACTGGCGGATATTGACACCAAGACGCTCGGCCTCGCCACGCAAGGCGCCGACCATGACGACATTGGGAACCATATGGGCGAAAGGACGGCCACTCTCGACCGCGTCGCCAGCACCTTCGAACGTCAGAAAAACCGGACGAACCGGATCGGCCGTTTTCGAATCCGTGATGACCATGCGCCTGATGGGTTCGGCCTCCGGCTCGATGTCGCCCCAGACCCCCAAAGCCTCCAGCATCTGCGATGCGGCAGATGCGATCGCGGACGCCCGCTCGTCCTTCTTCCACACCCCTTCGGGGGCTCCATCGACCAGCGTCACGGCCAGATGCGGCGCTGCCGATTTGATCGCCACGGCGAGCGACAGCCCGACATATCCGCCGCCTGCAATCAGCACATCGATCATCCGCCTACTCCCATCGCTCTTGAGCATTTGTTTTTGCCTATATAGAGCATTGATCTGCCCGTTCCTACCGCCTCGACCCTCGAAGCGGGGCCGCGCGCGCCACAAGCGCGCAAAGGTCGCAGGAAAGAATATCTGCGTTTGCCGCCCACGCCATCTGGGCGCCAACGCGATGAAGTGGAGAATAAAGATGTCCGATCCCGCTGGAAATGTCGCTCCGATGGATGTGCTTCTGAAGACGCTCGATCTGGAGAAGCTGGAGGAAAATCTGTTTCGCGGCCTCTCGCCGCAGGTCGGCTGGCAGCGGGTTTTTGGTGGGCAGGTTATCGGTCAGGCATTGGTCGCAGCCCAGCGTACCGTTGACGAAGGCCGCTACGTGCATTCGCTCCACGCCTACTTCATGCGGCCGGGCGATCCGTCCGTCCCCATCATCTACGAGGTCGATCGTATCCGCGACGGCTCAAGCTTTGCCACCCGCAACGTCATTGCCATCCAGCATGGCAAGGCGATCTTCTCGATGTCGGCATCCTTCCAGTATGATGAAGGCGGCTTTGATCATCAAGTCGCAATGCCCGACGTAAAACAGCCGGAGCAATTGCTGGGCGAGCAGGAGATCAAGGCAAAGTTTCTCGTCAACGCACCAGACGCGATCCGGCGCTACTGGGAGCGCCCACGCCCCATCGAGATACGCCCCGTTTCGCTGTCCCACTATTTTTCACGCGACAAGCTCGATCCATCCCAGAACGTCTGGGTGAAGACGGTTGGAAGCGTGCCCGACGAACGCCACATTCAGGCGGCGGTACTCGCTTATATCTCCGATATGACCTTGTTGGACACTGCACTTTACGCCCATGGCACCTACGTGTTCGATCGCAATCTGCAGGTGGCGAGCCTCGATCATTCGATGTGGTTCCACCGCCCGTGTCGCATGGACGACTGGCTGCTTTACACCCAGGACAGCCCCAGTGCGTCTGGCGCGCGAGGCATGACGCGCGGCGGCCTTTTTGACCGCGCGGGGGCGTTGATTGCCTCGGTCGCCCAGGAAGGGTTGATCCGCAAAAAGGCATCTGAATAACTATTAGGCAAATTTTATTTTTTGCTTATTTTTTAGCCGCTTAAATTGACGATTTTTTTACCCTCCGCCGGCCGAAGCTGGCGGAATAGGACTTTTTCATGTCTTTTCATGGAGTTACCCAGCCCATCCGAATCTGGCACGCGCCTTGAATATAAAAAGCGCTGCCGTTGGGGGAACTCAGTTCAACGGCGAGGAGACGGCACCGAGCCGCTGATGAACAAGGATGGGAAACCAGATGAAAATTGTAATGGCCATTATCAAGCCGTTCAAGCTCGATGAGGTTCGTGAAGCCCTCACCGCTGTTGGCATCCAAGGCCTGACCGTGACCGAAGTGAAGGGTTATGGGCGCCAGAAGGGGCATACAGAAATCTACCGCGGCACCGAATATGCCGTCAGCTTCCTGCCGAAACTGAAGATCGAGATCGCCGTGGCGTCCGAGATCGTCGATACAGCCGTGGAAGCCATCGCTTCGGCCGCAAAGACTGGCCAGATCGGGGACGGCAAGATTTTCGTTTATTCGATTGACCATGCTGTGCGTATCCGCACCGGCGAAACCGATACTGAAGCGCTGTAATTCACGGCCGTTAGGGAGCTCTATTCAATGTCAGACTTCAAACTTTCCACCTCGCTTGGACGCATCGGCGCCGCAGCCGCAGCGCTGCTCGCCCCTGTCGTTGCCTTCGCGCAGGAAACGGCACCCGCAGCAGCCGACGCCGCAGCAGCAGTCGCTGCCGCCCCGGTCCCGAACAAGGGCGATACCGCCTTCATGTTCCTTTGCACCATCCTGGTTCTGTTCATGCTGGTTCCGGGTCTTGCGCTGTTCTACGGCGGCCTGGTTCGCGCCAAGAACATGCTCTCCGTCCTCATGCAGTGCACCGTGATCGGTGCGACTGTCATGCTGATCTGGGTGATCTACGGCTATTCGTTCGCCTTCGGCGGCTCCGATAGCGCCTATTGGGGTGGTACTGCCAAGCTGTTCCTGTCCGGCGTAACGCCTGACAGCACATCGGCAACCTTCTCCGATGCTGTCATCCCGGAATATATTTTCATCCTGTTCCAGATGACCTTCGCCGCCATCACCCCCGCCCTGATCATCGGCGCCTTCGCCGAGCGCATCAAGTTCTCGGCAGCCGTGCTGTTCTGCGCACTCTGGGTCACGTTCGTCTACTTCCCGGTCGCACATATGGTCTGGGATGCAAACGGCCTGCTCTTCAAAATGGGTGCGCTTGACTTCGCTGGCGGCACGGTCGTTCACATTAACGCCGGTATCGCTGGCATCGTGGGCGCAATCATGGTCGGCAAGCGTACAGGCTTCGGCAAGGACATGATGGCCCCGCACTCGATGACGCTCACCATGGTTGGCGCTTCTATGCTCTGGGTCGGCTGGTTCGGCTTCAATGCCGGCTCCAACCTCGAAGCCTCTGGTGGCGCTATGCTCGCAACCGTTAACACCTTCATCGCGACGGCTGCGGCCATCGTTTCCTGGTCGCTGGTTGAAACGTTCACCCGCGGCAAGGCTTCGATGCTCGGTGGCGCATCCGGCATGGTTGCCGGTCTGGTTGCCATCACGCCGGCTGCCGGCATCGTCGGCCCGATGGGCGCGATCGTTCTCGGTCTGCTCGTCTCGCCGCTTTGCTACTTCTTCGTCTCGGTCGTGAAGAACAAGGTCGGCTACGACGATACGGCTGACGTGTTCGGCGTTCACTGCGTCGGCGGTATCTTCGGCGCGCTTGCCACGGGTATCTTCGCCAGTGCATCGCTCGGCGGCATCGGTTATGCAGAAGGCGTCACCATGGGCGGTCAGTTCGCCACCCAGGCAACGGCCGTCATCATCACCATCCTGTGGTGCGGCATCGGCTCGGCGATCCTCTACAAGATCGTCGACGTGATCGTCGGCCTGCGGGTATCTGTCGAAGCCGAACGCGAAGGTCTCGACCTCTCGTCCCATGGCGAGGCCGCTTACCACTCTTGAGAAATTCGGGAAGCCGGGCCAACCGGCTTCCTGTCCAGTCCCGTCGCGGTTCCGTGTGGCACGGAACCGTCCTTGGCCCGGATGCTTGCATCCGGGTTTTTTTATGCGCCTGAATGCCATTCGGCAATAAACGAAGCGTCAAGGTTAATGTCGCATTAACTCTGCCCGGTTTACGATGAAAGCATGTGCACTAGGCGCTTTGCAGACAGAAACGGGCAGCAGGCAACATGAGCAGAAGCAATCAGGCGGTCTTCGACAACCGCTCCAACAGGTTTGTGCTTTCCACATTCGTATGGCGCCAGATCACAAGCCTTCTCGGCTTTTCGATCTTCGCCGGGCTTGGGCTGATCATTGCCGCCCTATCGACCTGGAACGTCGCCGATCCCAGCCTGTCTTACGCAACCGTCAATAAGCCGACCAATATTCTCGGCTATAACGGGGCCGCGATCGCCGATCTCTTCATGCAGTTCTTCGGCATTGCCAGCGTGGTGGCGCTTCTGCCCGTCGTCGCCTGGGCACTCGTCCTGATCTTTGCAAAGCCTTTCGACAAGATCCTGAAGCGCGCCGCCGCCTGGTTCTGCGGCTCCGTACTGGCATCCGCCGCCCTCAGCTGCATTCCGGTGCCTGTAACCTGGCCATTGCCCAATGGGCTGGGCGGGGTGTTCGGCGATATGATTCTGCGCTTTCCCGCGCTGTTCACCGGTGCTTATCCCACCGGCACCTTTGCCCTGATCGTTGCCGGTGTCATTGCCGTTCCTTCCGCGTGGCTGCTGATCTATGCTGCCGGCTTGATTGGTGTTGCCGATCCGGAAGATGAAATCGACGAGCCTGTGCCCACACCCAGCAAGGCCCGCACCATCCGTGAGGAACTCGACGAGGACGACAAGGAAAGCATCTTCATGGTGCTGGCGGGCGCAGTCACCCACATGCGCTACACCGCTCACGCGCGCATGCGGCGCCTCTTTGGACTGTCTTCCCGCAAGATCACCCGTGACTATGACGAACCCTATGATTTCAACGGGGACGAATTCGGCACTCTCAACGAGCCGTCGCGGCCCAAGGCGATTTCGCGTACCGAGCGCGTGGAACCCTCGCTCGACCGCTCTGAACGTCGCGTCGTCAGCGCGCCCTCGATCTCCATCGATGAGGACGAAGACGACGACTATGATCTCGATGGCTCCGGCCGCGCACCGGCAGGCATCATCGATGATATGGATGATGATCCGGCAGCCGACTGGGCGCCCATGCCGGCGCCGCGTAAGCAGATGCCGCCCGCCACGACGGGGCGCGTCACATCGCCTGCTCCACGCCCGAAAGCAAGCCCTCGCATAGACCGTGAAGCGCAGGCCTCGCTGGTTACCGATGATAGCGATTTTGTCCTGCCGCCGTTGCATTTCCTGACCGAACCGAAGAGCGTTACCCGCGACGCCACACTCTCGGCCGATGCGCTGGAGCAGAATGCTCGCATGCTCGAAGGCGTGCTGGAGGACTTCGGCGTCAAGGGCGAGATCATCCATGTGCGTCCTGGCCCGGTCGTCACGCTCTACGAACTGGAGCCGGCCCCCGGCATCAAGTCGTCGCGCGTTATCGGCCTTGCCGACGATATTGCCCGCTCGATGAGCGCGATCGCCGCCCGCGTCGCCGTCGTTCCCGGCCGTAACGCGATCGGCATTGAACTCCCGAACCAGCGCCGCGAAACCGTCTATCTGCGCGAACTGATCGGCAGCCGCGATTTCGAGCAGAGCAAGGCAAAGCTTGCCATGGCGCTCGGTAAGAACATCGGCGGCGAACCCGTCATCGTCGATGTCGCCAAGATGCCGCATTTGCTGGTGGCCGGCACCACCGGCTCGGGCAAATCCGTCGCCATCAACACCTTCATCCTGTCGCTGCTCTATCGCCTGACGCCCGACCAGTGCCGCCTGATCATGATCGACCCGAAGATGCTCGAACTTTCGGTCTATGACGGCATCCCGCATCTTCTTTCGCCCGTTGTCACCGATCCGAAGAAGGCAGTCGTCGCGCTGAAATGGACCGTGCGCGAGATGGAAGAACGCTACAAGAAGATGTCGAAGATCGGCGTACGCAATATCGATGGCTTCAACAGCCGCGTCGAACAGGCGCTGGCCAAGGGCGAAACCATCAGCCGCACCGTGCAGACAGGCTTCGACCGCCAGACGGGCGAAGCGACCTACGAGACCGAGGAATTCGATCTCTCGCCCATGCCCTATATCGTCGTGATCATCGACGAGATGGCCGACCTGATGATGGTGGCCGGCAAGGACATCGAAGGCGCCGTCCAGCGCCTCGCCCAGATGGCGCGTGCCGCCGGCATCCACGTCATCATGGCAACCCAGCGCCCTTCGGTCGACGTCATCACCGGCACGATCAAGGCCAACTTCCCGACGCGCATCTCCTTCCAGGTGACCTCCAAGATCGACAGCCGCACGATCCTCGGTGAACAGGGCGCCGAACAGCTGCTCGGTATGGGCGACATGCTTTACATGGCGGGTGGCGGCCGCATCCAGCGTGTCCACGGTCCGTTCGTTTCGGACACGGAAGTCGAGGAAGTCGTCTCCTATCTCAAGACCCAGGGGGCACCGCAATATCTCGACGCCATCACCGAGGATGATGACGAGGATAACGATGGCGGCGGCCCAGCCGGCACCGGTAATCTCGGCGAATCGGACGATCCTTATGATCAGGCGGTTGCGATCGTGCTGCGCGACGGCAAGGCCTCCACCTCCTACGTCCAGCGCCGCCTCGGTATCGGCTACAACCGCGCCGCCTCCCTGATTGAACGTATGGAGCAGGAGGGCATCATCGGCCCGGCCAACCATGCCGGAAAGCGCGAAATCCTTGTACCGACCGAAAGCTGAATTGTTGGCCGAAGGCCAGCCCCAGGGGGTTGGCGCAAGCCTTGGCGGGTTGCGCGCCAACACATGATTGTGCATGGGCCGCGCCTTGACGTCGCCGCAGTTGCGCGCCACATCACAGGCACCCAGAAGGAGACCGAAATGACGAAGACCGCCGACGCAAGAAACGACCAAGCCCATGCTCCGGTTGAGCTGTCGAGACGCGCTTTCGTCTGTGGTCTTGCGGTTTTCGCAGCGCTGGCCGCAACCGGCCTTCCGATGGGCGAGGCTCACGCGCAAAGCGCGGTTGCCCAGAAGATTGCCGATCACTTTGCTTCCGTCAAAACCATGGCCGGCGAGTTCGTGCAGTTCGGCCCGCGCGGTGAACAGACCGGCGGCAAATTTTATATCAGCCGCCCCGGCAAGATCCGCTTCAACTACGAAGCCCCCTCGCCGATGCGGGTGATCGCCGACGGCAAGGTCGTGGTGATCGGCAACCAGAAGCTCAAGACCTGGGATCTCTATCCTCTGTCAAAGACACCGCTGAAAATATTGCTTTCCGATACGATCGACCTGTCGAGCAAGATGGTGCGCGACGTGCGCGAGGAGCCCGATCTCATCACCATCGTTCTCGGCGACAGGAGCATCTTCGGCGATGCGACCATCACCATGATGTTCGACCCCAAGACCTATGATCTGCGGCAATGGACAATCACCGACGCCCAGAAGAAGGATACGTCGGTGATGATCTTCAACGTCCAGACGGGACTGCCGATGGACGATGCCGTCTTCAAGGTTCCCTACGACGAAATCCGCAAGTAGGCCTGTCTCGGCATCCGCTGCAAATTCCAGAAACAAGCCTTTTGTGGACAGGCTATTTCCGTGCAGGACAGCAATCTCTGACGGGTTGTAGCCCACCGTCAAACTTGCTTAAACAGGCCTTCTCTTGAAGGACTTTTTGAATGGCATTGTCGATTGCGACCTGGAATATCAACTCCGTGCGGCTGCGCATGCCGTTGGTGGAACACCTCCTGAAAACCTGGGCGCCCGACATCCTTTGCCTGCAGGAAACCAAGTGCCCGAACGACCAGTTCCCGTCGTCGCCCCTCAAGGCGCTGGGCTACAAGCACATCGCCATGCACGGCCAAAAGGGTTATCACGGGGTCGCAACCATCTCTCGCCTGCCGCTGCATGAGTTGGTCGACCGGCGTGACTATTGCGGCGTCGGCGATGCCCGCCACCTTTCCGTTGTCTTCGAGAAAGCAGGCAAGAAAATCCGCGTGCACAATTTTTATGTGCCCGCCGGTGGCGACGAGCCTGATCGCACGATTAATCCAAAATTCGGCCACAAGCTCGATTTCATCGAGGAAATGAAGCTGCTGCATGCTGAAAGCGAGGCCGGCATCTCCTCCGTTCTTGTCGGCGACCTCAACATCGCGCCGCTGGAGCATGATGTCTGGTCGCACAAGCAGCTCCTGAAGATCGTCAGCCATACGCCAGTCGAGACCGAAGGCCTGACCAGCGTGATGACAGGCGGCGCCTGGGTCGATCTGATGCGCCAGCATACGCCCTCGCCAGAAAAGCTCTACACCTGGTGGAGCTACCGCGCCAAGGATTGGGCAGCCGCCGATCGCGGCCGCCGCCTCGACCATGTCTGGTCGTCTGCCGACCTCTCCCCCCATCTGACAAACGTGGAAATCCTCAAGGAAGCGCGCGGCTGGGAACGCCCCTCGGACCACGTTCCGGTAATCGTTCACTTCGATCTTTGATGAGAAAAATATAATATGACAAAAAAAGTCATATTATATTTGATCTGCCGCGCTTAACCTTTTATTGGTTGCTTCGGCGGCGGGGACCTCGCCCGGCGGCACGTTGCTGCTGTTCCATTAATTTTCAGATTTTCCGCTCTGGCTGAAGCCGGAGGGTTTTCGCTTGTCTTGAAGGGGCCGGACGATGCCACTTATTCTTCTCAATTCTCCAACCTCCCGCGCCTTACGCAGCTCCACGATGCTGTTCGGCATCATGGCGGCTCTTGTTCTGCCGTCGCTTGGCTTTGCGCAAGACGCGGACGATCAGACGACCAGGCTCGAGACTTTGCGCGTGAACGGCGACGGCAACGGCGAAGCCCAGACAATCAGCGAAGACAATGACACTGTCGTACCGACCCGCGCCATCTCGGCCTTGAAGACCGATACCCCGCTTATCGAAACGCCGCGCGCCGTTTCCGTCGTTACCCGAAAGGAGATCGAAGAGCGCGGCGCGACCGACATGATCCAGGCGGCCCGCTATTCATCCGGCGTCACCACGGGCGCCTTTGGCTACGATCCGCGCTTCGACCAGATCTACATCCGCGGCATTGAAACCACCACCACCGGCGACTTCCGCGACGGTCTTCGCCAGCCGATCATGACCTATGGTTCATTCGCAACGGAAGTTTACACGCTCGACCGCATTGAAATCCTCAAAGGTCCGGTATCGGTCATATACGGCGCGGCAAGTGCTGCCGGCATCGTCAACCGTATTTCCAAGCTGCCGCTCGAAGAGACCCATCGGGAAATCGAGCTGCAATATGGAACGATCGGCCGCAAGCAGGCTGCCTTCGACTTTGGCGGGCCGATCAATGACGAGATGTTCTACCGGGTCGTCGGTCTCGCCCGCGACGGCGAAGGCAGCTACGACATCGCAGACGACCGCTATCTCCTGCAGCCATCCTTCACCTGGAAGCCGGACGACAGCACAACGTTCACGATCTACGGTCTTGCCCAGAAGGGCGAAACCGCAGCAAGCGCCTGGAGCTTCGAGCGTGATGGAAACATCTATCTCTACACGGATCCGGACTACAACAGCCAGAAGGTGGAGCAGTATCAGCTCGGCTACCAGCTCGAACATGAATTCGACAACGGTCTGACCTTCCGCCAGAACGCCCGTGCGGGCGACGTCGATCTCAAAGCCCATTATCTCAATCGCGTCTTCACCAATCCGGACGGTAGTTGGCCGACGACTGCCGTCACAGACTCGATGCGCACCTACCAGATCGACAACCAGCTCGAAGCCAAGTTCGATACCGGTGCCATCTCCCATACCCTGCTCACAGGTCTCGACTATACCTGGGTGACGTCTGATTTCGCCATGGGTTCTGCCTCCATACTGCCCGGTAGCGCCGCCAACGCAGCGATACCGACGCTCGACTACTTTACTGGCAGCGACCTGAACCAGACCGGCCTTTATGCCCAGGACCAGATGGAACTCGGCAACTGGCGCTTCGTGGGCGGCCTGCGCTACGACTGGGCGCGTCAGGAATCCACCGTCAAGGGTTCCGGCTCGACCGACACCAAGGATGATGGCGTGCTGTCCGGCCAAGCCGGCCTGCTGTATCTCTTCGACAACGGCATTGCGCCCTATGTGAGCTACGGCACGTCCTTCGTACCGTCTACCGCGCTTTCGGCCGACGGCACGGTTCTTGACCCAACCAAGGGTCGCCAGATCGAGGCGGGTATCAAATATCAACCCGAAGGCGAGAACTACTCGCTGAGTGGCGCCGTCTACCGATTGGTTGAAACCGGCAAGCCGCAATACGACCCCAGCTTCCTCTTCTCCGAAAATTCGGGCGAGAATACCTATACCGGCTTCGAACTCGAAGGCCGAACAGAGTTCGACAACGGTATCAGCCTGATTGCTGCGTACACCTATGCCGACGCTGAGATCACCGACAACATCGATCCTGCTTTGATCGGCAACACGCCTTCGACGGTGCCCCGCCACGTCGCTTCCCTTTGGGTCAACTACCTGATGCCCGACGACACGGCGTTGACCGGCGTCAGCATCGGCGGCGGCATCCGCGCAACGAGCGGATCGTTCACCAGCGATGCCAATACGGATAAAAATCCTGGCGCCTTTTATTTTGACGCATCACTCTCTTACGATTTCGGCGTGAAATCTCCGGAATTGCAGGGTCTGTCTCTTGCCATCAGCGCAACCAATCTTGCCGACAGGCGCGAGCAGGTCTGCACCGACGGGTACTGCTACATCGGGCAGAGCCGCACGGTCATCGGTTCGTTGAAGTACAAGTGGTAAAAGACTGAAAGCTGGCGCCGGAGTTCACGCGAATTTCGGCGCCAGGCGCTCCATCTTGCGGATCATCGACTGGAGGCTTTCGCGAATGCGAGCCTCGACCACCGCCGCAACCTCCGGGTATTCTTCCAGCATGCGGCGAAACAGCGGGCGGTTGATGCGGATGACTTCGCTGTCTTCCTCCGCCGTCGCCGTGAACTTTCGCTCGACCAGCGAAATCATCGCCAGTTCTGAAAGCAGCGTACCAGGGCCGACTGTGTCGAAGACGGCCGCCGAGCCATCAACCAATGTGCGAGACAGGGAAAACGAGCCACTCGCAATAGCAAAGGCGCAATCGGCCGGCGCACCCTCGCGAAAGAGCTGCTGGCCTCGGCTCAACCGACGGCGCTCGGCGCCAAAAGCGATCAAACGCAGCTTGTCTTCATCGATCTCCGCGAAGAGCGGCACGAGAGACAGAAGCGCGATATCGTCATTGAGCGCCAAGCGACAACCCTTGTATTACGGTACGATCTTGTAGCCACCATTCTCTGTCACCAAAATCTCCGCATTGGAAGGGTCGCGTTCGATTTTCTGGCGCAGACGATAAACGTGGGTTTCGAGCGTATGGGTAGTGACGCCGGAATTGTAGCCCCAGACTTCCTCGAGCAGGACATCACGCGTAACGACCTTCTGGTCCGCCCGGTAGAGGTAACGGATGATCGCCGCTTCCTTTTCCGTGAGCCGGATCTTCTGGCCGTTTTCGAGCGTGAGCAGCTTCTGCCCCGGCTTGAAGGTGTAGGGGCCGACCGTGAAGGTCGCATCCTCGCTCTGCTCATGCTGGCGCAGCTGGGCGCGGATGCGGGCGAGCAGCACGGCAAAGCGGAAGGGCTTGGTCACATAATCATTAGCCCCGGCCTCAAGACCCAGGATCGTATCCGAATCGGTATCATGGCCGGTCAGCATGATGATCGGCGACTTGAACCCGCCCTTTCGCAGCAGTTTCACCGCCTCGCGACCGTCCATGTCCGGCAGGCCGACGTCCATCACCAACAGCGCCACAGGCTGGCTGCGCGCCGTCTGCATGCCCTTGGTCGCCGTCGGCTCCTGAAGGATGGTGAACTCATCATAGAGCGAAAGCTGCTCGACCAGCGTTTCACGCAGATCGTTATCATCATCGACGAGAAGAATGGTACGAGCCGACATGCCGATGCTCCTGTTGCTTCCGGTCTGAAACTAGCTCACCTGCTGCATTTGGCAAGCAATGGTAGCCTTCACCCGTTTGTTACATCATGTGACGTGCTATGGTGAGCTTTGCTATCACGGGCAACGCAAAAATCTGTGAGTAAAATGCGCGTCAAAGTCAGTCCTCTTCCGCGACCTGCCCGAACGATCACCGTACGCCGCAAACCAGGCCATCCAACTCGCGCTCTTCTTGCCTTCGCCGGCCGTACCGAAGAAGCCGCCATAGGCCGCGGTGGCATGTCATCGCGCAAGCGCGAAGGCGATGGCGCAACGCCGATCGCATCCATGCGGCTGGTGGGCGGCTATGTCAGACACGACACGCGCATGGCCAAGCTGCACACCCGGCTGCCGCTTCGTTTCACGCCGCAGGATCTGCTCTGGTGCGACGAACCGCGCCACGCGCTCTACAATCGCCCGGTATCGGCACCCTTCAGGCCAAGTCACGAAAAGATGCGCCGCGAGGACGGCCTCTACGATATCTGCATCATCATGGACTGGAACTTGCGCCAACGGAAGCGTTTCGGCGGCTCGGCCATTTTCTTCCATATCGCCAAACCCGGCTATCCGCCAACGGAAGGTTGCGTGGCCATCAGCCTGCCTGCGATGCAACGACTTCTCGCTTTCCTCGGACGGGATACGATTTTGCGCGTGCTGCCGTGACTCAATAAAAAGGGGCGCCAAGCGCGCCCCAAAAAGAGCCGCATCGTGCGGCGGGGAAGCAAGATACTTACTGCCAATCGCGAATATCGACGAAGTGACCCGAGACGGCAGCAGCCGCAGCCATGGCGGGCGACACGAGATGCGTACGGCCCTTGAAGCCCTGACGGCCTTCGAAGTTGCGGTTCGAAGTCGAGGCGCAACGCTCGCCCGGCTTCAGGCGGTCGTCGTTCATGGCAAGGCACATCGAGCAGCCCGGCTCACGCCAGTCAAAGCCGGCCGCCTTGAAGATCACATCAAGACCTTCGGCTTCCGCCTGCTCCTTCACGAGACCGGAACCCGGCACGATCATGGCAGAGACGGTGGACGCAACAGTCTTGCCCTCTACCACCTTGGCGACTTCACGCAGGTCTTCGATGCGGCCGTTTGTGCAGGAACCGATGAACACACGATCAACCGCGATGTCGGTGATCTTGGTGCCCGGCTTCAGGCCCATATAATCCAGCGCCCGCCACTTGGAGGCGCGCTTGTTCTCGTCCTGAATCTCGTCCGGGTTTGGAACGATGCCCTGAACGGAGATTACGTCTTCCGGCGAGGAGCCCCAGGAAACGATCGGCGGCAGCTTGGACGCGTCGAGGACGACGACGCGGTCGAAATGCGCGCCTTCTTCGGTGTTGAGCGTCTTCCAGTAGGAAACCGCCTGCTCAAGGGCTTCGCCCTGCGGCGCTCGCGGCTTGCCCTTGATATATTCGAAGGTCTTTTCATCCGGCGCGATCAGGCCCGCGCGGGCGCCACCTTCAATCGTCATGTTGCAGATGGTCATCCGGCCTTCCATCGACAGCGAGCGGATGGCTTCGCCGGCAAATTCGATGACGTGGCCGGTGCCACCGGCCGTGCCGATCTCGCCGATAATGGCAAGGATGATGTCCTTGGCGGTAACGCCTTCCGGCAGTTGGCCATCGACACGCACCAGCATGTTCTTGGCCTTCTTCTGGATCAGCGTCTGGGTCGCGAGCACATGTTCGACCTCGGACGTGCCGATACCATGCGCCAGCGCGCCGAACGCGCCGTGCGTGGACGTGTGGCTATCGCCGCAGACGATTGTCATGCCCGGCAGGGTAAAGCCCTGCTCCGGCCCGACGATGTGGACGATGCCCTGGCGCTTGTCGCTGGCCGAATAATATTCGACGCCGAACTCAGCCGCGTTCTGAGCAAGCGCCTCGACTTGGATGCGGCTTTCCTCGTTCTTGATGCCGAGATGGCGATCCGGCGAGGTCGGCACGTTGTGATCGACGACGGCAAGCGTCTTTTGCGGAGCACGCACCTGGCGGTTCGCCATGCGCAGGCCTTCGAACGCCTGCGGGCTCGTCACTTCGTGAACGAGATGGCGATCGATATAGAGAAGACAGGTTCCGTCTTCCTGCTGATTGACGACGTGATCGTCCCAGATTTTGTCGTAGAGGGTCCGTGGTGCGCTCATGGCTTTGCATCCGATGTGAAGAAAAAGATCAGGAAAATCTCCGGCAAGAGGCACCGGCAGCCGGTCGGGTTCACCCCGACGGTCAGATAAGTCGGCTGCTAAGGGCGCCGAAAACGCACGCAAAAAACCGTGCCGGCAGACGCTTGTGGTCCTGCAGCACGACGATTTTCCGCTCGTAACATCCGAATTTGGATTCCATGAGCGCGATATAGCAATTTCCGAGGGTTTCGGCAATACGGTCCGGAAGCGACGTGCGCTCCCGTCAGGATCAATAGGAGTGCGCCACACAGACCCGCCGCGGCCCCGAGAACGGCTGGTAGGTGTTGTCAGATGCGCGTTAGGAGCGATACTGCAGCCTGCACCAGGTGTTGGCGTCGAGTTCCGCTGCCTCCTGCGCTTCAACCTGATAGGTGATAGCTTCTGGCGCCTCTACGGCCTCGACACCTGCGGACGCGCCGCCATAGGGAGATTCGCATGTGCGGCGTGGGCTGCCATAGGGTTGGTAGGTGTTGTCACTGGGCTGATACGAGCGATACCGCGCCATGCACCAGTCGGTATGGGCTGGGTTTGCTGCGGTGGCAATGATTGTCGAAATCTGCGTGGCGCCACCAGTATCTGCGCTGGCGTCTGCAACGACCGCATCCGCCGGACTGGTCGGGTTACGGCCGAACCGCGCCTCGACCTGGCTCAGCGTCATGTTACCCCGGTCGAGGTAGGTCGGCTCGGATTTCCAAAGCGGCTCGCCGATATGACGAAACGCGTGCGGCTCATCATCGTCGATGAAGGTTGATGCCGCATAGGTAACGGACAGGAAGGACAGCGCGGCAAACGCTGTACCCGAAAGAAGCAGAAAAGCGGATTTCATCAGTCATCTCCCGGTTATCCCGTTGGGAGGATGAATGCCGAAGCCGTGAACTGGTTCCCTGGATTTTGACAAAAAAGGCTACTTGAGCGTGTTTCTCCGCAAACGCTGCTCCAGTGCCCTCAAAGCCAGCGACAGCCCGATCGTCAGGAAGAGATAGATATAGGCAACAATCGAATAGGTTTCGAAGAAGCGGAACGAGCCGGACGCATAGACCTTCCCCATCTGGGTGATATCGGCGACGCCGAGCACCGAGACAAGGGATGAATCCTTGACCATGGCAACGAAATCATTGCCGAGCGGCGGCAGGATGACGCGGACCGCCTGCGGAAAGATAACGAGCCGAAACCGCTGGTATCGTGACAGCCCAAGTGCCTTGGCCGCTTCCACCTGTCCCTTGTCGACCGACTGGATGCCGGCGCGAAAAACCTCGGCGATGAAAGCCGAATAGCCGATCATCAGCGCAAGGATCGCCCGCCACATCAGCGATAGGTCGCGCACCAGCATCGGCTCCATCACGCCAGACGATATGAGCGGCGAGCAGATGGCATTGATCAGCCAGACAAGGCCAGGCGCTCCGACAAAGGCGATATAGAAAAGCAGCACCAGGATCGGAACGCCGCGGATCACCTCGGTATAGAACCGCGCAACCTGCCGCAGCAGCTTGCTTTCGCTCAGCGCCATCAATGCCGCGGCAAGACCGAGCACGGTCGCAAGCACAAACCCGACGAGGGTGACGAAGACGGTGACACCGATCCCGGCGGCGGCGACCTTGAAGACCTGCGAATAGAGATCATTGGTAATAATGACCACGGCGATGCCAGCCGCGATCACGGCAAGGGCGACCAGCCACCAGGGATAGTCGCCCTTTTCAGAGTGTGAAGGAGCAGGCGTCATGTCAGGACGATCATTGGCCCATCTTGTAATCGACGAACCACTTCTGGTTCAGCTTGTCGAGCGTGCCATCGGCCTTCAAGGCGGCGATCGCAGCGTTGACGGGCGCGACAAGATCGGAGCCCTTCTTGAAGATGAAGCCGAAATCTTCCGTGCCGAGCGGACCGCCGACGACCTTGAGGCCGCCGCCGGAGGCATCGACATAGCCTTCGGCGGCCACGCTGTCGGTCAAGACCGTATCGACATCGCCTGCCTTGAGCGCCTGCACGGTCGCGCCAAAGGTCTCGAACAGCTTGATACGCGGGTTCTGCTCGTTGCCATCGAGGATTTCATAAACGGCGGTGTAGAACGGCGACGTGCCGGGCTGAGCGCCGACAAGGCCATCCTCGACCGCGGCGAAGCTCTTGGCGTCGGTAAAGCGGCTCTCATCGCCGCGCACCAGCATGAATTGCTGCGACCGCATATAGGGGTCGGAGAAATCGACCTTCTCCTTGCGATCGTCCTTGATGGTGATGCCGGTCATGCCGATGTCATACTGACCGTCCGAAACCGCCTGGATCATCGCATCCCAGCTGGTGTTCTGGATTTCCAGCTTGAAGTTCAGCCGCTTGGCGATTTCGGTCATCGCGTCATATTCCCAGCCGATCGCCTGGCCGCTCTTCGGATCGACGAACTGCAGCGGTGGGTAGGCGTTCTCGGTCACGACAACGACAGTCTTTCCACCGAGATCCGGCAGATCTGCGGCAAATGTCGCTAGGGGCGAAAGAACGAGGGCGGTCAGCCCGGCGAGAACAATGCGGCGGGAAAGCATGGAGAACTCCTGAATTGTGGCAGCCGGAAACTGTCACATCTTCGAAGGCGCTGGCAAGGGCGCTTTTGCCGGTTGGGTACTGGCCAAGGAAAATGCTTTTCCGCAAGCCCGCCCGCAAGCTTGGGAGCTCGCTGCTTCATGGACCGGCTTCCCTGGTCGAGATCGGAGAAATCGACTTCGCACGGCAGGTTTCAAAAGCGCTAGGATGCAAGCCGTCCGAAGTATGCGTTTGCGGTATGGCGGTATATAAATCCCGCCCGATTGAAAACCTAACCAGATGGTCCACTCTGAACGCGCCTAGCTCAGGAGGGTGGAATGTCGATTGACCAGCGTTTCGGCAGGGAACTCGGCCTCGGTGGCCGGTATGCGGATGAGCAGGCCTTTCAGATCGTCAACGATGCGCATCACCGCTTTCTCGTGCTGACATCCCGTTTGATCGATCTTGAATATGGCCCTCACGGGGATGCCGTCACAGCCAATTCCCTATGGCCCGAAATTGACAAGCAGAACAGCGATCTCGCCGAAGCGCTTTCGACCATGGGGGGCAATGCTGTCCGTGCTGCAGCGTTGCTGGAAGACATGACCAGGCTCAATGAACGGGTTGACGCCCTTGTCGCTGCCATCGGGGGGCTCTCCGATGAACTTTGACCATGTACAATCCACCGGTCCGCTCAGGATGTCTCCGGGGGAGATGAAAAATGTCTTTGAAAAGAGGGTCGTACGGGACTTTGACGCCACCGGACCTCCCAACAGAGATCCGACCTTCGTCATGGTTGGAGGCGCACAGGGCAGTGGCAAGAGCACGACGATCTGGCAAGCGGAAACCGAACTATCGGGTACGACGCAGAAAATCATTCCTGACAACGGCGCTGCCTGGGTCCGTGGCTACGATAAACTGGCGCGCGTCATGCCTGCCGATGCTTTCAAGTATGCACGCGAAGCCGGCGCGGGTTCTTTTGGTGCCGCGCTTGCGAGCCGAGCACGTAAAATGAAAGCGCACATTATCCTGGAGCGTGCTCCTCCGCTTGACGTTGCGGAAGACAGCGCTTTCTACCGAAGGCAGGGATATCGTACTGAACTGCATGTTATTGCCACGCCGCGCAGTCAAAGCTTGACGGGTGTGTTCGGCCGCGTTGAGAAGGCGCTACGTGATGATGGCCATATCGGCACGAATGTGGTCGTTTCGCGCAGCACGCATGATGAAGCCTATGCCGGCTGGGCTCGGGTTGTTTTTGATACCGAACAACAAAAGCAATTTGATCGTATCGTGATCAAGCAACGGGATGGAACGGTCCTGCACGACAACGAGTTGATCCGGCGAAGGGACGGAAGGATCGCCTGGAAGAATGCTCCGGTTGCGCTTGAGGCTCTGCTTTCCTCGAGGCACAGAGCGATTGGCGGTAGCGAAGCTGCCGAAATGAACAAGACCTGGAAGCGGATCGTGAAAAGCCGCCACATGAAATCTGACCCCTACCTGAGAAGTTTGCCGTTGAAAGACTACCGGGACGAGATGAGATATGCCGTTGAAAGACCCGGCAGTCGGGTCATTGTCGAAAATGATCTGGTTTTACCCGAGACAGTTCAGTAAGGCAGTTTGGCAGGTCGGACGAGTTCGATAATCGAATAAAAGCGTATGGCGAGACATTGATTACGGCAGCGAGTAAAAATATGCAGCCGTTAATGCGCACCGGCAGATTAAAAACGAACCGTCCCGAATGCTGGAAGGCCCGATATCCGACGCCGGCCAGGCGAAGCACTCTCGAATAAGAGCGTATGGCGGGAGATTGATTGCGGCGGTCAGTGAAAAATACGCCGCTGCACGCCGGCAAACTGAAAAGGCCCCCTCTCAGACACCGGAAGCGGATCCGAACGTTGCTTCACGCGGAGTAAAGGATAAGCGTGATCAACTGGATAACGAAAACACTTCCAGGCTGCAGGCGCCTTACAACCTGACACCCGACGCCACTCGAGCGATACGCCCCAAACCGGTGCGTCCCGCGCTGGACAACCGTCAGCGAGACTTCGGCCGCTAGAGTTTGTCAGGGAAAAGTGGAAACCGGAGAATATGGAGCATGTCTCGCAAACGTGTGCGACGGCTCTGCGCGCTTGACGTATTGTTGCGACCTGCAAATCGATCGCCGGATCATCTCCGGCGATCGATAGTGATGTGAACGGCCAAACCAGAGGGTTCAGCTATCGTCCAAAACTTATTCCGCTGCCGGTTCTGCTGCGGCAGCTGCTGCCGCTTCTTCAGCGGCCTTGGCTGCTGCAGCTTCTGCTGCTGCGGCTTCGGCGGCTGCCTTTTCGGCGGCCAGAGCCTGGGCTGCTGCAACCTTTTCAGCTTCCAGACGTGCCTTTTCTTCGGCAACGGCCTGACGCTCGGCGTCGTTCAGCTTGCGGGCGCGAACGCCGGTGTCTTCGACGATACGAGCCGACTTGCCGCGGCGATCGCGCAGGTAGTAGAGCTTGGCGCGACGGACCTTACCGCGGCGAACGACTTCGACGCTTTCGACGAGCGGCGAGTAAACCGGGAATACGCGCTCGACGCCTTCGCCGTAGGAAATCTTGCGAACGGTGAAGCTTTCATTGATGCCGCCGCCGGAACGGGCGATGCAAACGCCTTCATAGGCCTGTACGCGGGTACGGGTACCTTCCGTCACGCGGACGTTGACGCGCAGCGTGTCGCCAGCGGAAAATTCCGGCAGGGTACGCTTGGCTTCGATCTTGGCGGCCTGTTCGGCCTCGAGCTGCTGGATGATGTTCATTGTCTAACCTTCTCAAGTTTTTCTAAAACAGCCAGAGCGCTCATTTTTGACTTTTTGGGCATGCCGCCAAGTGTTGCCTCCTCGGAAAGGAGGCAGGAGCGAATTCACTATTCTTTGGTTTCCGGTCGACGGGAGAGTCCCGAGCCGGACGCGCGAATACACCATATGCCGGCACTTGTCACCCCCGAGGCCATATTTTCTGGCGTCGGACAGGGCTGAATTGCCGCTTTCTCAAGGCTTGCCGCCCCAACCCTGGCAGGTTATGTCCTGACATCGCTCGGGAGGAGCCTTATGACAATCAGCACCGCCATCCTGCTTTTTCTGGCAGGCTTCCTGTCGAGCGCCGTCAATGCGATTGCGGGCGGCGGTACTTTCCTGACCTTCGGCGCGATGACGCTTGCCGGCTTGCCGCCGATCGTCGCCAATGCCACGTCCTCGATCGTGCAGTTCCCCGGATACGTCACCTCTGCATTGGCGTATGCGAAGGAAATCCGAAAGGATACTCGCGAGGTGATCCTGCTCGGTATCATTTCCGCCATCGGCGGGCTCGCCGGCGCGCTGATTCTTCTGTCGCTTTCCAACCCTTCATTTCGGGCAATGGTGCCGTGGCTGTTGATCGCCGCGACCACCATCTTCGCCGCTGGCCCCTTGCTGCGACCGACCCGCAACATGGAGGGCGCTCCCATCGGGATGGGCGGCATAATCGGGCAGTTCGTCACTTCCATTTACGGCGGGTTCTTCGGGGCCGGCATGGGCATCATGATGCTGGCCGTACTCGGGCTCTCGACCGGCGGCGACTACCACCGTGTCAATGCGCTGAAGAATTTTTTGGCCATGGTGATCGCCGGCATCGCCATCGTGGTTTTCGCCAGCGGCAATGTAGTGGGCTGGCTGCATGCCGCCGTGATGATCCCCGGTGGGGCGCTCGGCGGCTATGCCGGCGTCTGGCTCGCCCGCCGCGTGCCGCTCGTCATCATCAGAAGCTTCGTCGTCGCAGTCGGGTTGCTGCTCGCCGTCTATTATTTCGTAACAGGCTGATTGAGCAGATCGGGACGTCGTTCAGCCGTCAGCTTCTCGGCCTCGCCCCGGCGCCATTTTTCAATCGCGCCATGATTGCCCGAGGTCAGTACGGCTGGAATTTCGGTACCTTCGAAAACCTGCGGGCGTGTGTAATGCGGATGTTCCAGCAGCCCACCCTCAAAACTTTCATAGACGCCTGAAAGCGCATTACCCATAACGCCGGGCAGGATGCGCACGATGGCATCGAGCAGGATCATCGCCGCAGGCTCGCCGCCCGAAAGGATGTAGTCGCCGATCGAGACTTCCTGAAGGCCACGCCCATCGATCACCCGCTGGTCGACACCCTCGAAACGGCCGCAGACGATGATCACACCGGGGCCATCAGCGAGTTCGCGAACACGCTCCTGCGTCAACGGCCGGCCGCGCGGGCTCATCAGGAGGCGCGGCCGCTCATCACCGGCCGAAACATGATCGATGGCACGCGCCAGCACGTCCGGCTTCAGCACCATCCCGGCGCCACCACCAGCAGGCGTATCGTCGACGGTGCGGTGCTTGTCTTCGGCAAAATCCCTGATCTGCACGGCATCAACGGCCCATTGCCCGCGCTCCAGCGCCTTGCCGGAGAGAGAATGACCGAGATGGCCGGGAAACATCTCCGGATAAAGCGTCAGAACTGTCGCGCGAAAACTCATCGCGTGGCCTTACTTGCCCTTGGGGTGGAACTGGGCGGAAGGATCTTCGTCCTTGTCATCGACAAGACCGGCGGCAAGCGGATCGACCAGCATCGTGCCTGCTTCCAGATCGATTTCGAGCACTGACCATTCGGAGAAGGGGATCAGAACCGGACGGCGGCCCGGGCCTTTCAGTTCCAGCAGATCACCCGCGCCGAAATCGAAGACGCCGGTGACTGTGCCGTAGCTTTTGCCTTCGGCATCCCGTGCCTCGAGGCCTTCGAGATCGGCATAGAAGAATTCGTCCTCGTCGAGATCGTCATCCGGCAGGTTGTCGCGCTCGACGAAAAGCTCAAGGCCGTTCAACGCCTCGGCGGCATTGCGGTCATTGATGCCACGGAAACGGACGATCACGACATTCTTGGCCTCGCGCACTTCCAGCACTTCGAAGACACGGCCGTCTTCGCTGTAGAGATTGCCGTAGTCACCGACGGCCGTGGCTTCCGCCGCGAAGGATTTGACGCGCACTTCGCCGCGCAAGCCCTGGGCTCCGCCGATCGTCCCCATCAGGACAGGATTTTTAAGTTTGCTCATGCGCCTTCAGCCTTCGAGAACCTGCGATGCCAATAAACGAAAACGGGCGGCATGAAAACGCCGCCCGTCTCGAAATCCTGCAGTCGTGACTGCTTATTCAGCAGCGGCAGCTGCTGCGTCTTCAGCCTTCTGCTTGGCTTCGGCAGCGCGTTCCTGCGCCTTCTTGCCCGGCAGACCCTTGGTCAGGTTGGAGCGGGCGTCGCGCTTCGCGAGGCCGGCTTCGTTGAGGAAGCGCAGAACGCGGTCGGTCGGCAGCGCGCCGTTTGCCATCCAATGCTGGATGCGCTCGTTGTTCAGCTCAACGCGCTTTGCGTCGTCCTTGGCGAGCATCGGGTTCCAGGAACCGACCTTCTCGATGAAGCGGCCGTCACGCGGGCTGCGCACGTCAGCAACGACGATCTGGTAGAACGGGCGCTTCTTGGAACCACCGCGGGCGAGACGAATTTTCAGTGCCATGTCATGTACTCCTTGAGATAGTGTCTTAACCGCTCTGCGAGCGGTCTTATTTTCAGTTTTTCCGTCAATCCTTGAGATCGGCGGCGATTGCTTCATGATGCCGGATGACTTCCTTGATGATGAAGTTCAAGAACTTCTCGGCGAAATCCGGGTCCAGATTGGCAGCCTTCGCCAAATGGCGGAGGCGTTCGATCTGGTATTCCTCGCGCGCCGGATCGGCCGGCGGCAAACTGTATTTGGCCTTCAGGACGCCCACTGCCTGGGTGCAGCGAAACCGTTCGGCCAGCATGTGGACCAGTGCGGCATCAATGTTGTCGATCGATTGCCGATAGCCCGAGAGTTCCTGTTTCACAGCAGGATCAATCATTCCGTGTCCCCGTCCCTTACTTCTTTTTCGGCAGGCCGGGCAGACCCGGGAAACCACCGCCAGCCAAACCCGGCAGCTTGCCGAGGCCGGGCAATCCGCCCCCACCGAGGCCCGGCATTCCCTTGCCGAGGCCCGCAGCTTCGGCCTGCTTCTGCAGGGCTTCCAGCTGCTTCGGGTCCATCTTCGACAGATCGGGCATACCGCCCATTCCGCCGCCCATGGCACCAAGACCCATCTTGCCGGCAAGGCCGCCCATCATCTGCTTCATCATGCCGCCACCCTTCTTGCCGCCCATCATTTTCATCATGTCGGCCATCTGGCGGTGCATTTTCAGGAGCTTGTTGATGTCGGCCGCATCGGTGCCGGAGCCGGCCGCGATGCGTTTCTTGCGGGAATGCTTGAGGATATCGGGATTGGCGCGCTCAGCCTTGGTCATAGAGGAGATGATCGCGAGCTGGCGGCCAAACAGCCTGTCGTCGAGGCCGGCAGCGGCCATCTTGTCCTTCATGCCGGACATGCCGGGCATCATCCCCATGATGCCGCCCATGCCGCCCATCTTCTGCATCTGGCCCAACTGATCGGCGAGATCATTCAGGTCGAACTTGCCAGTCTTCATCTTGGCGGCCATGGCCGCCGCCTTCTCGGCATCGATGTTTTCGGCAGCCTTCTCGACCAGCGAGACGATGTCGCCCATGCCGAGGATACGGTCAGCGACACGGCGGGGATGGAATTCTTCCAGCTCCGACATCTTTTCGCCGACGCCGATCAGCTTGATCGGCTTGCCGGTGACGGCGCGCATCGAAAGCGCTGCACCGCCACGGCCATCGCCGTCCATGCGGGTCAAGACGAGGCCGGTGATACCGACGCGTTCGTCGAAATTGCGGGCGAGGTTGACGGCGTCCTGGCCGGTCAGCGCATCGGCGACCAGCAAGATTTCATGCGGGTTCGAGCGGCGCTTGATCTCGGCCATCTCGATCATGAGGGGCTCGTCGATATGGGTGCGGCCGGCGGTATCAAGGATGACGATGTCGTGGCCGCCAAGCTTTGCTGCCTGAACGGCGCGCGCCGCGATATCGGTCGGCGACTGGCCGGCGATAACAGGCAGCGTGTCGACGCCAGTCTGGGCGCCGAGCTGGCGAAGCTGTTCCTGCGCTGCCGGGCGACGCGTATCGAGCGACGCCATCAGGACCTTCTTCTTGTCCCGCGTCTTCATGCGAAGGGCGATCTTGCCCGTCGTCGTCGTCTTGCCCGAACCCTGCAGACCGACCATCATGATGACGACCGGAGCGGCAGCATTGAGATCGATCGGAACGCCTTCCGAGCCGAGCATGGCAACAAGCTCATCATGGACGAGCTTGACGACCATCTGGCCGGGCTTGATCGACTTCAGGATTTCGGCGCCGACTGCCTTCTCGCGAACCTTGTCGGTGAAGGAGCGGACGACTTCAAGCGCAACGTCGGCTTCCAGAAGCGCACGGCGAACCTCGCGCAGGGCAGCCGATACATCGGCTTCCGACAGCGCGCCACGGCCGGTCAATCCATTCAGGATTGACCCAAGGCGGTCCTGGAGACTTTCAAACATCGGCTCTTCCTTTTTGTTTCCGGGTTCCGGAAACGTGGTATCCGCAACTGTGAAAACAAGACGCAAAGTCAAAAGCACCCGAGGGCGCAACGCGCTGTCGGGTGTTGACCTCCGGGATCTCTTTATACCTTTGCGGGTCCCGGTCGGCGGCTTCAAGTTGTCACTTGTCAGCAGATTTCCGCGCATAAACAGGAAAGCCGCTGCAAAGTCAACCCAACGGCCTAAGAAAGCGGGGCTTGCGCCTTTGCAGGAGACTCCAAGGATATCGCTTCCGCCATGGAGATATGGTAGCACGCCGACATCATCGACGCTGCCGCGAAAGACTTGACCCATGGATTTCCTGCCCTCGCTCCCGACGCTTCTCGCCTTCACCGCAGCAACACTGCTGCTTGCGGCAACACCGGGTCCGGACATGACGCTTTCGATCAGCCGCGCGCTGTCGCAGGGCAAGGGTGCCGCCATGTTCGTCGTCGTCGGCACCAGCCTCGGCTGCCTCGTGCACACTCTGCTTGTCGCCTTCGGCATCTCGGCGCTGATCACGGCCTCGCCGACCGCCTTCATGATCCTGAAGACCGGTGGCGCTGCCTATCTCTTCTGGCTCGCGGTGCAAGCGATCCGCTACGGCTCGACGTTGACGGTAAAGAAGGAGAACGATGCCGGGGGAACTACTCCGCTGGCCAACATCTCGACGGGCCTTTGGGTCAACCTTCTGAACCCCAAGGTCATCATCTTCTTCATGACCTTCCTGCCGCAATTCGTCACCGCCCATGATCCGGCGGTTACGCAAAAACTGCTGTTCCTCGGCGTCTTCTTCATCGTCGCGGCAATGCCGGTCAACATCGCCGTCATCCTGACGGCCGACTGGCTGTCGGGCTGGTTGCAGCAGCGCAAGAGCGTACTGCGCACCATCGACTACGTATTTTCCGGCGTCTTCTCGATCTTTGCCGTCAAAATCCTGTTCACGCAGGCCCGCTGACATCGGTATGCGCTCCTGAACTGAATATCGACAGTCTAGCCGATCAGCAGCGCGTCGTCGTCCAGCGTCTGTCCGCGCATCTTGCGGAACATTGCGATGAGGTCTTCGACCTGCAGGTCCTTCCGGCTGTCTCCGGCAACATCGAGCACGACCTCGCCGCCATGGAGCATCACCGTGCGATGGCCGTAGTCCAGCGCCTGACGCATCGAGTGCGTGACCATCAGCGTCGTCAGCTTTCGTTCGGAGACGATCTTCTGCGTCAGACCCATGATGAACTCGGCCATGCCGGGATCGAGCGCCGCCGTATGTTCGTCGAGCAACAGAACCTCGGAGCCCGCAAGCGTCGCCATGACCAGAGAAACCGCCTGACGCTGGCCGCCGGAAAGCAGGTCCATCCGGTCCTGCATGCGGTTCTCAAGCCCAAGGTTGAGATCGGCGATGCGTTCGCGGAAATGCTCGCGGCGCTTAGGACCGAGAGCAGAGACCAGTCCGCGACGCTCGCCGCGGCGGGCGGCAAGGGCAAGGTTCTCCTCGATCGACAACGGGCCGCAGCTTCCTGTCAGCGGATCTTGAAAGACGCGGGCGACGAGGCCGGCGCGGCTTGCCGTCGTGCGGCGGGTAACATCGGTCGTGCCGATCAGTACCTGGCCTTCGCTGGCTAGCACGTCGCCGGCGAGAACACCGAGCAGCGTCGACTTGCCGGCACCGTTGGAGCCGATGACGGTGACGAAGGAACCTTGTTCGATCGTCAGGTTGACGCCGTTCAGGGCCTGCTTTTGCAGCGGGGTTCCGCGGCCGAAGACGACCTTGATATCCTTGAGCGAGATCATGCGGCACCTCCGCGGCGAAGACGGGGAAGGATGAGCGCAAATGTCACCAGCACGGCCGTCACGAAATTGAGGTCGGAGGCCTGCAGACCGAGAATGTCAGTCGAGAGCGCCAGCTGGATGGCGATGCGGTAAAGGATCGAGCCTACGACGCAGCCGATCAGCGCAATCAGGATGCCACGTGTGCCCAGCAGCGTTTCGCCGATGATGACGGCAGCAAGGCCGACGACGATGGTGCCGACGCCGGAGGTAACATCGGCAAAACCGTTGGTCTGGGCAAACAGCGCGCCGCCGAGCGCGACCAGTGCGTTGGAGATCGCGATACCCAGATAGATCTGCCGGTCGGTGTTGATGCCCTGCGCTCGCGACATGCGGGCATTGGCGCCGGTGGCGCGCATCGCAAGGCCGGCATCGCTTTCAAGGAAGCGCCAGACGAGGATGACGGCGAAGATCACCAGAACGCCGATGAAGAGCGGGCGGACGTAAAAATCCCTGAGACCATGGCCGTAAAACGGGCTCAGCATCGTATCGGCGTTAATCAGCGCGACATTCGGCTTGCCCATGACGCGCAGGTTGACGGAGAAGAGTGCGATCATTGTCAGGATCGAGGCGAGTAGATTGAGGATGCGAAACCGCACATTGAGCATCGCCGTCACCAGGCCGGCCGCAGCTCCGGCCATCATCGCGACCCCGGAGGCAAGCCACGGATTGACGCCCGCAATGATCAGCACGGCCGCCACGGCAGCACCCAGCGGAAACGAACCATCGACCGTCAGGTCCGGAAAATCCAAGACGCGGAAGGCAAGGAAAACGCCGAGCGCAACAAAGGCATAGACCAGCCCCAGCTCCACCGCACCCCATAAGGCAATCTGACTCAAGGCTCTCGCCCTTTCGTAAATCTCGCCCCGCCAGTTGCGGGACGCTGTCCATCACATAACACGAAACCGCCCCCGTCAGACGGCGGCGGCACTCAACCCCTGCAGGGAAAACTTATTCTACAACGCGGTTGGCGCGCTTCAGCACGCTTTCCGGGAAGGTCACGCCCATCTGGGCAGCGGCAGCCTTGTTGATCACGAGATCAGAACCCGCCGCAACGCGAACGGCGATATCGCCGGGGTTCTCACCCTTGAGGATGCGAACGACGACTTCGCCGGTCTGCTTGCCGACGTCGCGATAGTTGAAGCCGAGGGCTGCGAGCGAACCACGCGAAACAGAATCGGTATCGGCGGTGAAAAGCGGAAGCTTGGATTCCTCCGCAACGGCAATAGCACCTTCGAGAGCGGAAATGATCGTGTTGTCGGTCGGAACGTAGATCACATCGGCGCGGCCGACGAGCGCGCGGGCAGCGCCCTGCACTTCAGCCGACTTGGTAGCCGCGGATTCGACCACGGTCAGGCCGGCCTTTTCGGCTTCGGTCTTCAAGACCGCGAGCAGTGACACCGAGTTAGCTTCACCGGAATTGTAGAGATAGCCGATCGACTTGGCGGACGGTACGATTTCCTTGATTAGCGCCACATGCTCGGCAACCGGCGACATATCGGAAATGCCGGTGACGTTGCCACCGGGTTTTTCCATGTCGGTGACCAGCTGCGCGCCGAGCGGATCGGAAACGGCGGTGAAGACGACGGGGATATCGCGGGTGGAGGAAACAACAGCCTGCGCCGAGGGCGTGGAGATCGGAACAATAACGTTCGGACCTTCGCCGGCGAACTGGCGGGCAATCTGGGCAGCCGTTGCGGAGTTGCCCTGCGCCGACTCGTAGAGGAAGGTGAGGTTTTCGCCTTCCTTGTAGCCGGCTTCCGCCAGCGCATCCTTGACCCCGTCACGAACGGCATCAAGCGCCGGATGTTCGACGATGGCGGTCACGGCAACCGTGACATCATCGGCGCGAGCCGGCATGGAAAGGGCGACGGTCGCCGCAAGAGCGAGCAGAATGGAACGCATGAATGTCCTCCGTGATGATTTTTTAGGCGTTCTAGGAAAGCCCGCCCGTTAAATCAATCGCGGAATTGTCGCAGTCCCATCAAACTTCGTGATCAGTCGTCCGCGCCATGATTGGCGATCATCATGGCTTCGAAGGCCATGCGATCGACCTTGCGCATGCGCTCGGATTCCGACTTCAGCTGGCCGCAGGCGGCGAGGATGTCGCGGCCGCGTGGCGTGCGGATCGGCGAAGCATAGCCGGCCTGGTTGATGAAGTCGGCGAACTTCTCGATCTGCTCCCAGGAGGAACACTGGTAGTTCGTGCCCGGCCAGGGGTTGAAGGGGATCAGGTTGATCTTGGCGGGAATGCCCCGTAGCAGGCGCACCAATTCCTTCGCATCCGCCAGCGTGTCGTTGACGCCGTCGAGCATCACATATTCGAAGGTGATGCGGCGCGCATTCGACAGGCTCGGATAGGCGCGGCAGGCGTCGAGCAGTTCCTTCAGAGGATACTTCTTGTTGATCGGCACCAGCATGTCGCGCAGGTCGTCTCGCACGGCATGCAGCGAAATCGCCAGCATGACGCCGATTTCCTCGCCGGTGCGGTAGATTTCCGGCACGATACCGGAGGTCGAGAGCGTAACGCGGCGCTTGGACAGCGACAGGCCGTCGCCGTCGG
The DNA here is from genome assembly GCF_030814475.1 of Pararhizobium capsulatum DSM 1112. NCBI lineage: Bacteria > Pseudomonadati > Pseudomonadota > Alphaproteobacteria > Hyphomicrobiales > Rhizobiaceae > Pararhizobium > Pararhizobium capsulatum. The sequence continues at coordinate 158,675 of NZ_JAUSVF010000001.1, forward strand.
TCGCGATCAAGAGCGCCTTCTTGACGCTTTCGAAGTTGTAGAGCGGCTCGCCCATGCCCATCATGACGACGTTCGTGACCTTGCGGCCTTCGGCGGGCACGATGGCTCCGGCCGGCGTGTCGCGATCCGGGAAGTCACCGAGGCGATCGCGGGCCAGAAGCAGCTGCGCCAGAATTTCTTCGGCCGTCAGGTTGCGCACCAGCTTCTGCGTGCCGGTGTGGCAGAAGGAACAGGTGAGCGTGCAGCCAACCTGACTGGAAATGCAGAGCGTGCCACGGCCTTCTTCCGGGATATAGACGGTTTCGATCTCCACCGGTCGGCCGGCACCGCGCGGCGGAAAGCGCAAGAGCCACTTGCGGGTGCCGTCGCTCGAAATCTGCTCGTCGACGATTTCCGGCCGGGCAATGGTGAAATGCCGGCGCAGGATTTCGCGCATGTCCTTCGAGATATTGGCCATGTGATCGAAATCGGACACGCCGCGCACATAGAGCCAGTGCCAGAGTTGGCTGACGCGCATCTTGACCTGACGCTCGGCAACGCCGACCTCAATCAGCGCCTTGCCCATCTCCTCACGCGAAAGGCCGATCAGCGTCGGCTTCTCCGACAGCAGAGCCGGGCGCACGGACGTAGAGATCGGGCGTTCCAGGTTGAGCGTTTCAGTTGCAGCCATTCCAGCCATTTCCCATCCTTGAGACAAGCACGATGCATTCGAGCGCTTCATGCGCCAGTCATGCGGTCGTGATGCTGATCAGAATTCATGGCCGCATCCGGGATCGAACCGATCCTCGCAGCCGTCTTTGGCGGCGCTTTAGCACGGTTTTTGCCGCGCGTCACCCTTATGCTCTTCACGGCAGCCCTGCAGCAACGCCATGACATCAAAAATCCCGCCGATCGAAAGACCGGCGGGATTTCTCAAACTGTTTCGCCCAACGCTTACTTGCAGGATTCGATCTGCTTCAGCGCTGCCGAAATGCCGGAGAGCGAATAGGAGTAGTTGGTGGCAGTGCCCTTGCGCGACTTGGCCGCAACAGACATCGCCTTGCCGTTCTTCATCGCGGCAACGAGCGCAGGCTCTTCAGCGGCGTTCTCCACCCAGGCGGAGTTGCCCTTGGTGAACATCACGAAGCTCTTGTCATCGATGGTCACCGTGACCTTGGAGTTTTCCTGCAGCGGATAGCCCATCATCGCCTGCGGCTCATAGGAAATATTCTGGCCGGGGCGCTGCGACACGAGGAAGAAGATATCGCCATGATCGACAGATGCTGGCGTCTTTTCCTTCGGAACGGAGAGCACGTAGCAGACCTTGCCGGCACCCGCCTGATAGGAATAGGCACCCCAGGCATTGAACTGCTGGATGCGCGTCGGCGACTGGGCCGAAGCCGCGCCGGCGCATGCCATTACGATTGCGAGTGCGGTGGTGAGCTTTCTTACAAACATCTTGTCCTGCCGGTTTCTTGCTAGCCAACGCCCGTTCAGCTTTTAAGCCGGGCAACGCATGATTAGATTTATTTTGACTTAATTCAGGTTACCAAACCGTCAACATCAGCCGAATTCGTCACCCCTTCGCTTTAATACGGAACAGATTGCGACGCAAATCGAGGTATCAAGGCCATTATTCGCCCACACCGGTGCAAAACCGCCGGCATGGCAAGGTGAAAGGATTAGGAGACGTTTCCGGGGAGAGATCACCGGACCGGAGCCCGCCGGTCTGTCCCGTACCTCCGATCTTGCGTAAAAGATCGGAAAAGCTTTTGGAAACGCGCCCAGCGCGCGTTTATGGGAGCAAGAATCAGGCAAGAGTTTGACGCTGGTAGCCCCACGCCATCACAACCGCAAAAGTGGCGCTCTGAGACGGGGCATTTACCGCTTCGCCGTGCCGCCTTCGGCTATCTCATCCGTCAAGGCATCGTCAGCCCTGATATAATGCTCTTCCTTGATCTGCCCACTGATCGCGGCAAAGGCCGCCGTCAGCACGGCGATGTCATCGGAAAACCCGACAAACGCAAAAACATCGGGGATGACATCGAAAGGCAGCACGAAATAGGCCAGAGCCCCGAGCAGGATACCGCGCGTGCGCATTGGCGTCGCCGGATCCATGGCGCAATAATATGCGGCGACCACGTCGCGGCTGAACGGCAGTTGCCGCATCGCCCGCTTCATGGTCGGCCAGAAACGCCGACGCACTTTGCTGGCGCGCGCTTCCTGTTCGCTTTCCTCGCCCGGTAAGAGAATTTCCCCGATCTTGACGTCGTCCATATTGCCCGGTCCGTTTTCCATGCTCCAGATATGGGAAGGTCGCTTTCTATTTCAAATGATCCGGCATTCGGCCGGCCGCCGCCTTATCCATTTTTTCTGCGAGCTTGAAATCGAGATCCGTCAATCCATTGGCCGAATGGGTGGTCAGCGTAACATCCACCTTGTTGTAAACGTTGAACCATTCCGGATGATGATCGAGCTTTTCGGCGCTCAGCGCCGCCTCTGTCATGAAACCGAAGGCCTCGACGAAACTCTTGAAGCGGAATGCCTTCCAGATCGAAGCGCCGTCGTCGGCAAGCACCCAGCCGTTCATCACCTTCAGGCGCTCGGCAACATCCGCAGCCTCAAGCTTTTCCCGTGTCATGGCAATTCCTCCTGTCGCATCATCGTGCGAAGCAGAATGAAGCTGACCGTTGTCAGAGGCAATAGGTCTCAGACGGTATCAGAGAGGGTGCAGATCGCCGTTGGAAAGCCCGGTCGAGAGCGGCTCCTGGAGCGGGAATATCTCTTCCGTGAGATAAGGTCCGCCGCCGATCGAATCGCGCGACGAGAGAAGGACAAACCGTGAAACGGTAAACGAGTTCGTATGGAAGCCGCCGCGGCCTGAGAGATAACGAACGACATCTTCGACGCGCGAATTGCGCAAACGCGCCAGTGTCACATGCGGGGTAAATTTGCGCGGATCGGCAGGAAGGCCAAGCCTCTGGCAGATCCGTTCGACCTCGGCCTGCAGGGCATAAAGCTCCGGCGGATTGCTGACCCCGGCAAAGATGGAGTGCGGTTTCTTCGAGCCGAAGGCACCCATGCCGGTCAGCTGCAGCTGGAACTCCGGCCGATTGATCCGGTCCAGCCGATCGACGATCTCGTCGGCGGTTCGTCCGTCGACGTCACCGATGAAGCGTAAGGTTATGTGGTAATTCTCTACGTCGATCCAGCGGGCACCGGGAAGACCACCCCGCAACAATGACAAACTCATCGCGGCATTACGCGGTATCTCGAGGGCGGTGAAAAGTCTCGGCATGTCGAGCTCCCCGAATCTCTTTCAGATACCTCAGCGAATCACGGCCGAGGCCTCTGCGCAACTGTAATTTCGCACCTGCAATATTTCTCCAAACCATTTAAGAAGTTCTGCACATCCAGTTCAAGGTTTCGTTTCCCCGATCTCTTCGAGAAATCGCTCGGCGTAGGGAAGAAATTTATCAACCATGACCTGAACCCCCTCGGCATTCGGGTGCATGCCATCCTCGATCTTCAATGCCGGGTTCTCGACAACACCGTCCAGAAAGAATGGATAGAGATCAACAAAATATGTTGCAGACAGGTCCGGATAGATCGGATTGAAGCGCTTGGCATAATCTTCGCCCATATTCGGCGGCGCGAGCATGCCGACCAATAGCACCGGAATTTTGCGGATGCTCAGCTTCTCGATCATGGCAACCAGGTTCTTGCGGCTTTCCTCGGGCGGGATGCCACGCAGCGCATCGTTGGCGCCGAGCTCGAGGATGACACCTTTCGTCCCATCAGGTACCGACCAGTCGATGCGGGCAAGGCCGCCGGAGGTCGTGTCTCCGGACACCCCGGCGTTGGTGATCACGATGTCGTGACCCTTGGCCTTCAGAGCTTTCTCAAGCCGCGCGGGAAAGGCATCTTCGGCAGGCAGCTGGTAGCCGGCCATGAGACTGTCGCCAAAACCCACCATCTGCAGGGTCTCAGCTTGGGTCGCGGACGTTACGGTAAAGCCAACTGCAAGCGTCAACAAAAATGCTGCAAACCCTTTAATGACCATGCTTTCGTCCCTAAGTCGGCGGAAGATCGAGCCTTCCGGGCATTTGATATTTTACATATAGGATGGATTTTCTTGCCAAGAACCATGATCGCGCTGAAAAATGCGGACCTCACCCTCGGCCAGGCGGCAGCCTCGGTTCATGTGCTCAAATCCATGACACTCGACATCGAAGCCGGTCAGTCCGTGGGCATTGTCGGACCTTCCGGCTCCGGCAAGTCCACCCTGCTGATGGTGCTGGCGGGTCTTGAACAGCTTGATTCGGGCGAAATCGTCATTGACGGCACACCGCTTCACGGCCTGAGCGAAGATCGGGTTGCCGCCTTCCGCGGGCGCAATATCGGCATCGTCTTCCAGTCCTTCCACCTGATCCCCAATATGACCGCGCTTGAAAATGTCGCCGTGCCGTTGGAACTCGCCGATGTGCGGGATGCCTTCGACATCGCCCGGCGTGAGCTCGTCTCCGTTGGTCTTGGCGAACGGCTTTCGCACTATCCAGGCCAGCTTTCGGGCGGTGAGCAGCAGCGCGTGGCCATCGCCCGCGCCTTGGCGCCTTCACCGAAGCTTCTGATCGCCGACGAGCCGACCGGCAATCTCGACGCAGAAACCGGAAGACAGATTGCCGATCTGATCTTTTCCAAGCAAGCCGAGCGGGACATGACGCTGGTGCTCGTGACCCACGATCCGGCGCTTGCCGATCGGTGCTCGCGGCAAGTGCAGGTGCGCTCCGGCGAAATCGTCTCCTCCGGGCACAAGACGGAAAATTCGGTCCGCTCGGAAGCCCTCTCCGCATGAGGACGCTCTCAATGCCCGACGGATTGCGTCTTTCGCTGGCCTTTCGACTGGCGCTTCGCGAGATGCGTGGCGGCCTCAGAGGTTTTTATATTTTCCTCGCCTGTATCGCGCTTGGAACCGCGGCCATTGCGGGGGTGAATTCTCTCTCTCAGTCGATCACGGGTTCGATCGCCTCCCAGGGGCAGGGCCTTCTCGCCGGCGACATGCGTTTCGAGTTGAACAACCGCATGGCAAGCGAAAGCGAACGCGCTTTCATCGACAGCCTTGGCGATGTTTCGGTCTCCGTCGGGCTGCGCTCGATGGCGCGGTTGCCGGATGGCTCCAACCAGGCGCTCGTCGAGCTGAAGGCCGTCGATGGCGCCTATCCGCTCTATGGCGCACTGGAGAGCGAGCCGAAAACCCCCTTGAAAGACATGCTGGCCACCAGCGGCGACCGACACAAGGCGCTGGCCGCACCGCTTCTTCTGGAGCGTCTCGGCCTTGCCGTCGGCGACGAACTGCTGCTCGGTAAGGCGCGCATCATCATCGCTGGCACCATCGTCACCGAGCCTGATGCACTTTCGGACGGTTTCGGCTTTGCCCCACGCCTGTTGGTTTCCTCCGATACGCTTGCCGCATCCGGCCTCGTGCAGACGGGCAGCCTGGTGGAATATGCCTACAAGGTGAAGGTTTCCGATCCGACATCAGTGCCCGCGCGCGTCAGCCAGGCCCAGGAAAAATTCCCGCAGGCCGGCTGGTCGATCCGCACCAGCCGCAACGCAGCACCATCGTTGACCGCAAACATCACCCGCTTTTCGCAGTTCCTGACCCTCGTCGGCCTGACCGCCCTGATCGTCGGCGGGGTTGGGGTCGCCAATGCTGTGCGGGCCTATCTGGATTCCAAGCGTGGCGTCATCGCAGCCTTCAAATGCCTAGGCGCCCCCGGCTCGCTGATCACCACCATCTACCTGACGCAAATCCTGATGATTGCCGCGATCGGTATCGTCATCGGCCTCGCTCTCGGCATGCTCATTCCCTATGTCGCCGCTCAATTTTTGGCGGGCATGTTGCCGGTATCCACCGATTTTGCGCTCTACCCCTCTGCGCTCGGTCTGGCTGCCCTCTTCGGCATCCTCACTGCGCTCGCCTTTGCCTTCCTGCCGCTTGGTCATGCGCGCAACGTGCCGGCGACGGCGCTCTTTCGCGAGCAGAGCTTCGAGCGACAGGCATGGCCGCGCTGGCCCTATATCGTTGCTACCGTCGGCTGCCTTGTCGCCCTTGCCGGGCTTGCCGTATTCACCGCCTATGACCGGACGATTTCCCTGACGTTCCTTGGTGCAATCGCCTTCTCCTTCGTCGTGCTGCGCGGCGTTTCGATCGTCGTTGCCTTGCTGGCAAGGCGTGCACCACGGGTGCGCTCGCCCGCGCTGAGACTTGCCATCGGCAATATTCATCGTCCGGGTGCCCTCACCCCGTCCGTTGTCCTTTCGCTTGGGCTGGGTCTCGCGCTTTTGGTGACATTGGCATTGATCGACGGCAATCTGCGTCGGGAATTGACCGGAAATCTACCGGAACGCGCGCCGAATTTCTTCTTCGTCGATATCCAGGGCAGCGAGATCGAAGGGTTCCGCAACCTGCTCCAGCAGAACCTGCCCGATGGCAAGATCATCGAAGTGCCGATGCTGCGCGGCCGCATCCTCGCCTTCAACGGCCAGGACGTCAGCAAGATGAAGGTGCCACCCGCCGGCCAGTGGGTGCTGCGAGGTGACCGCGGCATCACCTATGCCAAGAACAAGCCGGAGAACTCAAGCCTTTCCGAAGGCGAGTGGTGGAGCGGGAATTATTCCGGAAAACCGCTGGTCTCCTTCTCTGCGCAGGAGGCCGGCGAGCTTGGCCTCAAGCTCGGCGATACCGTCACCGTCAATGTTCTCGGCCGCAACATCACGGCGAAGATCGCCAACTTCCGCCGCGTCGAGTGGGAATCACTGTCGATCAACTTCGTCATGGTGTTTTCGCCCAACACGTTCGCCGGCGCGCCGCATGCCTGGCTTGCAACCGTCATCGACCCGAAAGCAACGGCGCAAGCGGAAGCAACGACGCTGCGGGCGGTCACCAACACCTATCCGACGATCACCAGCGTGCGGGTGAAGGACGCGCTCGACATCGTCAACGAACTGGTTGGGCAACTCGCCACCGCAATCCGGGCAGCCGCCGCCGTGGCGCTTGTCGCCTCGGTGCTGGTACTCGCAGGCGCCCTGGCTGCCGGCAACCGGGCACGCGTCCACGACGCCGTGATCCTGAAGACGCTCGGTGCGACCCGGCGGACGCTCATTCGCGCCTTCTGCTACGAATATGCGATACTCGGCCTCTCGACCGCCGTCTTCGCCCTCTTTGCCGGCGGCGTAGCGGCCTGGTTCGTGGTCAGCCAGATCATGACACTGCCATCGCGTTTCCTGCCGGATGTCGCCATCGCGACCATCGCAATTGCGCTCGTCGTCACTGTCGGCATCGGGCTTGCGGGAACATGGCGCGTGCTCGGGCAGAAAGCGGCACCCGTCCTGCGCGAATTGTAAATGCGTTACAAATCGTTAACGTTGAGGCTGAAAAGGATGATTACGCCGCTTTTCGGCCGATTCGGCCGCCGAATGGTCTTGTGCGGACCCCATTTCAACATCATATTCTCTTCAGGCATGCTGGAGCCCCGCAGCGGCGCCCGGTCCTTGTAGAGGTTTCATCCGAGATGCGCAGGACCGAACACCGTATTTTCACCCGGAGCTTATTAAGAGGAACCAATGTCCGATCCTAGAAACTACCAAACCCGGATGTCGCCTGCCGGCGCACAGGCGGGGGCTGTTATCGATCAGGGCCTGCGCAGCTATATGCTCAAGGTCTATAACCTGATGGCCCTTGGTCTGGCGATCACCGGCATTGCGGCCTATGCGGCCTTCACCTTTGCTTTCGCTGACGGCCAGCTGACCGCCTTCGGTCAGGCGATCTATCTCAGCCCGCTGAAGTGGGTCGTGATGCTGGCGCCGCTGGGGCTCGTCCTCTTCCTGAGCTTTCGCATCAACTCGATGAGCGTATCGGCCGCGCAAACGACCTTCTGGGTCTATGCCGGCCTGATGGGTCTGTCGCTGTCGTCGATCTTCATGATCTATACCGGCCAGAGCATCGTCCAGACGTTCTTCGTGACCGCAGCCTCCTTCGGCGCGCTGTCGCTGTTCGGCTACACGACGAAGCGTGACCTGTCGGCCATGGGTTCGTTCCTGATCATGGGTCTTTTTGGCCTGATCATCGCCTCCATCGTCAACATTTTCCTCGCCTCCTCTGCCCTTGATTTCGCAATCTCGGCCATGGGTGTGCTGATCTTCGCAGGCCTTACCGCCTGGGATACCCAGAAGATCAAGGAAATGTACTTCGAAGCCGATGGTGCCGACGTTGCCGGCCGCAAGGCGATCATGGGCGCGCTGACGCTCTATCTCGACTTCATCAACCTCTTCCTGTTCCTCCTGCGCTTCCTCGGAAACCGCGAGTAACAAAACGAGTAATATTCATGGAAAGGCGGCTTCGGCCGCCTTTTTTCATTCAAGCCGGTTACCTGATCCCATGACCTTCATCCTGCGTGACGCCACTCCCTCCGATGTTCCAGCCATCACCGCGATTTATCGGGAATCGGTTCTGAACGGGACCGCAAGCTATGAGATCGATCCGCCACAGGAGGAGGAGATGGCCAAGCGCTTTTCGGCGACAACGGAAAATGGCTATCCCTATATCGCCGCTGTGGATGAAGCCGGCACGCTCATCGGCTATGCCTATGCATCCGCTTTTCGCACACGTCCCGCCTATCGCTTTCTCGTGGAGGATTCGATCTATCTTGCGCCCGAGGCACAAGGCCGGGGCCTTGGCAAGGCGCTGCTCCAGGCGCTCATCATCCGCTGCACGGCACGCGGCTTCCGCCAGATGGTTGCCGTGATCGGTGGTGCGCATCCAGCTTCAGTCGCTCTCCATGCGGCCCTGGGATTTCGCGATGCGGGTATCCTGAAAGGCGCTGGCTACAAGCACGGCCGCTGGCTCGATACAGCCTTCATGCAGATCGAACTCGGCGACGGGTTTCAAACGGAACCGGAAGCGGGCAGCTATCCCGACACGCTCTACCGCCGCTGACGCAATGGGGTTACGACTTGACCAGCTTCAGTAGCTTGTCGAACACCTTCAAAACCTGCTTGAGATCGTGACCGCGCTTCAGAATCATGCCGTGGGCGTTGACCACGCTATAGGCACCTTGCTTGGCGGCAAGCTTCGGGTTTTTCTCGATGCGATAAAGCGGCATCTCCCCCGAGCGCTTGAACACGGAAAATACGGCCTTGTCGATCAGGTGATCAAGGGCGTAGTCGCGCCAATCCCCGTCGCCCACCATGCGGCCATAGACCCACAGGATCTGATCGAGTTCGGTGCGGTGAAAGGTAATCGGCAGCGGATCCCTGGCGCCGCGGTAGCTGTTCAGATCGACGACGCCTTCAGGTGTCGCATGGCTCGTCGATCGTGTTGCGCCGTTGTGCAAATCCGGCTCATCGCTCATCAGTATTCCGGCCTTTTATTGTGACAGGACAGTTACAGTGTGCCTGAGCTTCATTGAAAAGCAAGCAGTGAAGATCATCGGTGGTTTTTGACGCTTGCCTCAATTCAGCCAAAACCACGCCCCAATTGCGCGAAACACTCATCCCCGCTGGTACCCGATCCCCCTACTTCAATCAGGCGCCGGCACGCACACGGGAAAGCGTGAATATACGCTCCCCATGTGAAACTGATCCGCAGTGCCGTTCTACTCGTGCCGTTCGGCGCGCGGCCGCGGAAGCGTTCCACGTCCCGGCATCGTTCCGGATGAGGACGCACGCTCGGTCCGGCAACCTCGAACCCTAAGCCCCAGCCCCTCGGCGTTGCCGGACCGGGCCTCTAAACAGAAGCGTTAGTTCGCAGCATTGTTCTTCAGGCTATCCGACGTCAGCGTGGTGGCGCCGATGATTGGACCGGGCGTCTCGCCATCCTTCATCCGCTGCAGCAGAACGGCACAGCCGCCGTTGCGTGCTTCATCGAGCACCATCGCCGGCAGCACGAAGTTTGCCGGCTGACCATCCCACATGCCGATCGTCTGCACGTCGTTGACGGAATGGAGGTAGGAAATCGTCTTGCCGCCGTTCTCGCCGCTCTCGACGTTCACCTGCTGCTGGCGATTGAAATAAACGACAACGACATTGGCCTTGCCTTGCCCCGAGCCGACGCGAATATCAATCTCGTCGCTGCGGCGGGTGGCGGTGATCGGCACCGTCATACCCTTGCCGGAGCTATCGAGGGTCGCAAGCTTGCTGCGAATGCCAGGAAGGTCGGCACCGTTGAGATGGGCACGCCCGTTAAGGATCGCTTGAGGGGTATACACTCCGCTCCGACCCAGCATGCGAGCATAGGCGTACTGGCGGGCAGTGTTTTCCTTGGACGCAAGCGTATCGGCCCAGCCGAGGTAATTCCAGTAATCGACATGATAGGCCAGCGCCACCACTTTGTCTTCGTCGATCAAATTCTTGAGCGCTGCGTCCGCCGGCGGACAGGATGAACAGCCCTGGCTGGTAAACAGCTCCACCACGCCTTTCGGCGAAACCACGTCGCCTGCTGCAACCGGCAGTGCCGCGAGCCCGAAGGCGCAGCCCAGAAGCATACGGCGAAGATGGCATGAGAAGGACATCAGGTTTCTATTCCCAGGGCAGTCGTAAGAGTAAAGGCGCTTCTACATACGCCGCCGTGCTTTCAACAGGAAGTCACGTTGGAGTGAAACTCGCGGCACCGGAAAATTGCGCATGAAAAAGCCGGGGCACAAGACCCCGGCTCGATATTCCAGCAAGATGCTTTACGCTGCAAGATCGCGCAGAACGGTTTGCAGGATGCCGCCATTGTTCATGTAGGTCACCTCATCGAGTGTATCGATACGGCAGATCAACGGAACTTCCTTCACCGAACCATCGCCGTAAGTGATTTGGGCGATGCGCTTTTCGCGCGGCTGGACGTTGGAGAGATTGTCGATGGTGACGATCTCGTCGCCCTTGAGGCCAAGCGTCTCCCAGGTCGTGCCTTCCTCGAAGACGAAAGGTACGATGCCCATGCCGACGAGGTTGGAGCGATGGATGCGCTCGAAGGACTGGGCGACCACAGCCTTGACGCCGAGTAGGTTGGTGCCCTTTGCGGCCCAGTCACGCGACGAACCGTTGCCGTATTCGACCCCGGCGAAGATGACGAGCGGAACACCCTCTTCCTTGTACTGCATGGCCGCGTCGTAGATCGACATCTCTTCCTTCGACGGATAGTGGATGGTGAAGCCACCTTCCTTGCCGTTCGGGCCGAGCATGTGGTTGCGGATGCGGATATTGGCGAACGTGCCGCGCATCATCACTTCATGGTTGCCACGGCGCGTGCCGTACTGGTTGAAGTCGGCAACGGCGACGCCGTGGCCGGTCAGATACGCGCCAGCCGGAGACGCAGCCTTGATCGAGCCGGCCGGCGAGATGTGGTCGGTGGTGATCTTGTCGCCAAACAGGCCAAGCACGCGCGCGCCCTTGATGTCGGAGATGCCCGAACCGGTCTTGCCCATGCCGACGAAGTAAGGCGGGTTCTGGACATAGGTCGAATCGTCGTCCCAGGCGTAGGTCTGACCTTCGGGAACCTGAACCGCCTGCCAGTTCTCGTCGCCCTTGAACACATCGGCGTACTTCGACGCATAGAGTTCGCGGGTGACGTACTTGTAGATGAATTCCTGGATTTCCCTCGAGGTCGGCCAGATGTCCTTCAGGTAGACCGGATTGCCATGCTGGTCATCACCGATCGGGTCCTTGGTCAGGTCCTTCTGCACCGTGCCGGCAAGCGCGTAGGCGACGACCAGCGGCGGGGAAGCGAGATAGTTCGCCTGGACGTCAGGCGAGATACGGCCTTCGAAGTTGCGGTTGCCCGAGAGAACCCCAGAAGCGATCAAGCCCTTGTCGTTGATCGTCTTCGACACCGGCGCCGGCAGCGGGCCGGAGTTGCCGATGCAGGTCGTGCAGCCGAAGCCGACGAGGTTGAAACCGAGCTTGTCGAGATCGACCTGGAGGCCGGACTTGGCGAGATATTCGGCAACCACCTGCGATCCCGGTGCAAGCGAGGTCTTGACCCACGGCTTGGTCTTCAGGCCCTTGGCGACCGCGTTGCGGGCGAGCAGGCCGGCAGCGATGAGGACCGAGGGGTTCGACGTGTTGGTGCACGAGGTGATCGCGGCGATCGCCACGTCACCATGGCCGAGATCGAAATCGGTGCCTTCGACCGGATAACGGTTGGCGAGCTGACCGGGCTTCTTGTAGTCCGTTTCAAGCGAAGTCGCAAAACCGGAAGCGATGTTTTCCAGCGGGATGCGGCCTTCCGGACGCTTCGGGCCAGCCATGGCGGGCACGACATCACCGAGATCGAGTTCAAGCGTGTCCGTGAAGACCAGCTCGGCGCCATCACCGTCACGCCACATGCCCTGCGCCTTGGAATAGGCTTCCACGAGGGCGATGCGCTGTTCTTCGCGACCGGACATGGTGAGGTAGTTGATGGTTTCCGAATCGACCGGGAAGAAGCCACAGGTCGCGCCGTATTCCGGGCCCATGTTGCCGATGGTGGCGCGGTCGGCAAGCGTCATGTTGTCGAGGCCGGCGCCGAAGAATTCGACGAATTTCGAGACGACGCCCTTCTTGCGCAGCATCTGCACGACCATCAGCACGAGGTCGGTCGCGGTCACGCCTTCCTTGAGCTTTCCGGTGAGCTTGAAGCCGATGACTTCAGGCAGGAGCATGGAAACCGGCTGGCCGAGCATCGCCGCTTCCGCCTCGATGCCGCCGACGCCCCAGCCGAGAACGCCCAGGCCATTGATCATGGTCGTGTGGCTGTCGGTGCCGACGCAGGTATCCGGATAAGCGATGATCTCGCCGTCTGCTTCCCTGGTCCAGACCGTCTGTCCCAGATATTCGAGATTGACCTGGTGACAGATGCCGGTGCCGGGCGGGACCACGCGAAAGTTCTTGAAGGCCTGCTGGCCCCACTTGAGGAAGCGGTAGCGCTCGCCATTGCGCTCGTATTCGAGCTCGACGTTGCGGGCAAAAGCATTGGGCGTGCCGAATTCGTCGACGATAACCGAGTGGTCGATAACGAGATCGACGGGAACCAGCGGGTTGATCTTTTCCGGATCGCCGCCGAGCGCCTTGATACCGTCACGCATGGCCGCAAGATCGACAACGGCGGGAACGCCGGTGAAGTCCTGCATCAGCACGCGGGCCGGGCGATAGGCGATCTCGTTTTCGACGAGACCCTTGTTGTTCAGCCACTCGGCGACGGCAAGGATATTTTCCTTGGTGACCGAACGACCGTCTTCGAAGCGCAGCAGGTTTTCCAGCAGCACCTTCATCGAATAGGGAAGATTGGAAACGCCGGCCAGGCCGTTCGCTTCTGCTTTCGGCAGACTATAGTAGACATAGCCTACGCCGTTCACCGAAAGCGTCGAACGACAATTAAAACTGTCAAGGGATTTGGACACTGGATGATACCCCGTTCCGTCTGATCGCCAACAACTGACGTACGAACGCCCGAGCGCTATGAAAGCGCGAAATGGGATGCGGGTACGGCCATTTCCGCTGTCCGTACGTGGAAATCATTCCATGTTCGGCGCTAGGATGAAATTCACGCCGACCGCTGGCGTGTTGGGGCGGTTATAGATAATTTCTGAGAAACGTGCCAGACCAACATTCCCCAAATTGGGACAATTTTTTTGCATTGCGACGAACGTCGTAAAAGGAAGATGAATGCCCCTCAGCCTCGTCGTCGCGGGACTCGGCGCAAAACGCGGTGAGGACCTGATTTTCAAGGATATTTCCTTTGTTCTCGAAGCCGGCGAAGCCTTGATTATCACGGGTCCGAATGGCTCGGGAAAATCTACCCTTTTGCGCGTCGTCGCGGGCCTGCTGTTGCAGGAAGAAGGCACCGTTTCGGCAACGGGAGGAACCCAGGAATTCGGCCATCCCCGCGAGCTCTGCCATTATCTCGGACACCACAACGGCATGAAGCGTGAACTGACGGTGGAGGAAAATCTCACCTTCTGGAAAAAGTTCATGGGTGATTCGGCAGATGGCACTGGTATGGGCGTTTTCCAGGCAGAAGAGGCCGTCGACTTGCCGGGCATCGGCCACTTGCCCTTTGGCTATCTGTCGGCGGGCCAACAGCGTCGCATTGCTTTCGCCAAGCTGCTCGTAGCCCACCGTCCGGTGTGGATTCTCGACGAGCCGACGGCAGCCCTCGACTCCGCTGCGGACACTTTGTTGGCAAAGTTGATTTCCGCTCACCAAAGGAGTGGCGGCATCGTACTTGCTGCAACGCACCAGCCTCTTGCGCTTCAGAACGCCTCTGAGTTGGCAATGACCGGTTTTATTGGATTGTCTGACTAGAATTTGTCAGGGAAAAGCGGAAACCGTTTTCCCCGAAAAGATAAACGAAAACAAAAGAATCTAGCGAATACCCTGGTTCAATCCGAACCGGACATCCTCTAGATTTACCGAAATCGTGTGGCTATCGGGAGCGATCTGACCTCTCGCGAGTCGACCACCGCAGGTCTGCCCGCGCAGTGTCGACTTCTGTTTCGATAGCCTGAGAAATCTGTTTCGCCTTAGCGACCTTGTCAAAACCTGATAAGCCCGCCGCTCTCGCCAAGGATTCAAACTGAGGCAAGAGGCGACCGGCATCACTTTTGGCAGGTCGGGTTCCAGTCCGTTCCATTTGTTCTGGTTTGACAAGGGCCTTGAGCGTAGCGTCGATATCTAACTCAGGCAACTCTTTGACCACCAGCGCTCGCGGTTCATCGAGCCTCAGGATGCCTGGATTATGTGCGACGATGGCGTTCACCAGCTGTCGGCGCAGTTCGGGGTTTGGCGTCCATATGCTCGTGGAGCTGTCCCCTGGCGGTTTTCATGTCTTCATCCATTATATGCCTGTACGCCAGCGCGACAGCCTTGCATCCGTCGTCGCTTCTTGCCTGCTCCCATTCTTCGGCGTTCACAAACAGGTCGATCGCCAATGATGCCATTGCTTTGATGCTTTCTCTGTCATGAAGGTTATCGAGGTGACCGCACATCTCAAGGACGGCAGCCCCCTGTTCGGCCCCATGCCCTTCCAATACATTCCGGACGATCCGAGTCTGAGCCTCTGGGGTTAGCAATTCAAGCCCGGGCGTGGCCGTTCGTATCCAATCGATTGCGGTGGGATTTGAACCGATATCCCAATTTACGTCATCGAAGATGAGCTCTTGAGGAAAGGTCTTTGCATGCAGGTCGTTCTTCAATCTGCCTGCGGCAGCAATTGTGGAGTAATACCGACCCAAAGCATGAGTTTGGTCATTGATAATGGCATGCGTATTTTTGTTGAGGCGACTAAGAAGGTTAAGATCACGTACAGATTTTCTGTCGTCACCATCATGTGGCGTCGCCAGATCGATGAAGGATTCTGTTGGCAGATCTTTGAGCCCAGCAAAGGCCCTGGAATCGTCAGAAGCATTATCGGTAGTCTTTTTTTCAGGATGGTCTTCAACCATTTCCCCCCTCCACTATTGTCCCTAGCGACCCCGTTCTGCACCTCGCGGCCTCTCGTCATAGTGCCGATCATCTACGCTTTGAGTATGCCTTTCTGACGCGGTTTGTCGCCCTTCCGCTGAAGCAGTCCGCTCGTTCAGGTTCTGAAGACAGTTATCAAGGTTAGCATCGGCTCTCGCCATTTCTGCCAGCCTGCGCCTATCCGCGTCTGTATGGAATTCCGCTGTGTGTTCAAGAGCGTGAAACCTTAAATCCAAATCTCCGTCGTGAGAATATCGTTCGCTTTGCGGGAGGTTTCTTATCTGATCTTCGAAATAGTCCAAAACATTCTTCACAACGAAGGACGCCTGGTGTGGAGTGAGTTTTTCTTTAGTAACCTCAGAAATTATCTGAGCCTGATAATAGCTATTTTCTATGTTTGGTATCTGACCAATTACAAATTTTCTAATTTCCAGAGATTTTATTGGCTCATGATTTTCAGATTTTATACTTTGGGTTATTACACTTTGTGCAAACATTGACCCAAGTTCAATATGCTTATCCATTGCATGATAAAGGGCAGCCTTGTCTTCTTTAGCCAAATTCGAATGCAAATGAGCAAGATCATCGGCTGCCCTGCGCCTTATTGGATGTTCAAATCGATCCGGCATCAAAAATTCATCGAGAATGAGCTTGCCGACCTGTTCGGAAGGAGTTCTTTGTATAGGATCTGGCAAGGTCCACCTCTCCATTCGTAAGAAACCAGGAAGATCAATCCGATTGTAATTATATCTTCCTAAAGTTGCGACTAAGATCGCCTTTCATTTGTAACAGGCCGCTGTAATCTGCAGATTGACCCTTGCTCCCGCTATCGCCGCTTGATTTTTCACGAACCTGATGCTTTTTGCGGTTGAGGCACAGAGCTGTGGCTCCGAGCTAGGAACAGCATTTGATCGCCCTCTTCCTCCGCGACCTGAAACTCTCAACACGATCCGGTGGCGGCGCCCTGATCGGCGTCCTGTTCTTCCTGACGGTCATTGCCGTCGTGCCTTTCGCCGTCGGGCCAGACCTCAACCTGCTTTCGCGCATCGGCCCCGCCATCCTCTGGATCGGCGCCCTGCTCTCCTGCCTTCTCGGCCTTGATCGGCTGTTCCAAGCGGAGCGTGAGGATGGGTCACTCGATCTGATCCTGATGCAGGAAACGCCGCTGGTGCTGACAGTGCTGGTCAAATGTCTCGCCCACTGGACAGCCTCCGGCCTGCCGCTGGTCATTGCCGCCCCGCTGCTCGGCCTGTTCATGAATATGGACGGCACTGCTATCGCCGCAACCATGCTGACGCTTCTGGTCGGCACGCCGGCCATCACCTTCATCGGAGCAGCAGGAGCGGGTATTGCCGTCGCCCTGCCGCGCGGTGGGCTACTCGTTTCGATCCTGGTGTTACCACTTGCCATCCCCGTACTGATCTTCGGTGTCAGCGCGGCCTATGCGGCGGTACAGGACCCAGCCCCGTTCCTGCCACCGCTCCTGATCTTGATCGCCATCACCCTGTTCTTCGCGGTGATTGGCCCCGTCGCGGCGGCGGCGGCGCTGCGTTCCTCGTCAGACTGACAGAAATGTGGTTGACCCCGATCAATTGAAGCAGGAAGCAATCCGCGTTAAAGAACCATCATGACCGACAACAGCCTTGCTATCCGAAAATTCAGCGACCTCGCCAACCCGACGCGGTTCTTGGCGCTATCAGGGCGTATCCTGCCCTGGCTGATCGGCGTAACCGCGCTTTTCTTTGTCGTCGGCCTCTATCTCGCCTTCACCACCGAAGGTGATTACCAACAAGGCGAAACCGTGCGGATCATGTATATCCATGTGCCCGCCGCCTGGCTGTCGATGATGTGTTACACGGTCATGGCCATCTCGGCCCTCGGCACGCTTGTTTGGCGCCATCCGTTGGCCGATGTCTCCGCCAAGGCCGCCGCGCCGATCGGCGCGGCCTTTACGCTGATGGCGCTGATTACCGGCTCGCTCTGGGGCAAGCCGATGTGGGGCACCTGGTGGGTCTGGGATGCGCGGCTCACCTCCGTCTTCGTACTGTTCCTGATGTATCTCGGCCTCATCGCGCTCAACCGGGCGATGGACGAGCCCGGCAAGGCTGCCAAGGTCTGCGCCATCCTCATCCTGATCGGCTTCGTCAACATCCCGATCATCAAGTTTTCGGTCGAGTGGTGGAACACACTGCACCAGCCGGCAAGCGTCATGCGCCTGGGTGGACCGACCATCGATCCCGAATTTCTGCGACCGCTGCTGGTGATGGCGATCGCCTTCACCCTTTTGTTCTTCACCTTGCATATAGCTGCCATGCGCAACGAAATCTTGCGCCGCCGGGTCACAGCACTGCGCCGGCAGGCGGCGCGTAATATTGGCCGGGAGGCTTGAGCATGTCGGGACATCTCGCCTATGTCGCCGCAAGCTACGGCGCTGCCACAATTCTCATTCTGGCTCTGATCGGCTGGGTATTCCTTGACGGTCGCGCACGCCGGAGAGAATTAAAGACGCTCGAAGACGCCGGCATCCGCCGCCGGTCCGAAGGCAAGCCCACATCATGACCGACGAAACCCGGACAACGAACAGCGAAGTCGCGGAACGGCCGAGCAAGGCGCGCTATGTGCTGGCGCTGCTGCCGCTTGCTATCTTTGGAGCCCTTGCCGCCGTGTTCTGGAGCCAGCTCGATTCCGGCCGCGACATCAGCGAAATCCCTTCCGCTCTCATCGGCACGAAAGCCCCGAGCCTCGACATGCCACCGCTCGAAGGCGCGAACCTCAGCGGAGCCCCCATGCCGGCGCTCACCGACGCCGCGATCAAGGGCAAGCTGACGCTCGTCAACATCTGGGCGTCCTGGTGCATTCCCTGTCGCGAGGAAAACCCGATAATCCTCGATCTCGCTAAAGACCCACGCCTGCAAGTCGTCGGCATCAACTACAAGGACAAGACGGGAAACGCGCTGAGCTTCCTCGGCGAACTCGGCAATCCGTTCTCCGCCATCGGCGTTGATCCGCGCGGCAAGGCGGCGATCGACTGGGGTGTCTACGGAATTCCGGAATCCTATCTCGTCGGCGCAGACGGAACGATCCTGTACAAGCGCGTCGGCCCATTCGATGACCGCAGCCTGAAGGAAGGGCTCTTTCCGGCGATTGAAGCCGCGCTGGCAGGCAAGAGCTAGATCCCGCTCTGCCACGCCTTCACGGATTCCAGCGGATAAACCAGCATCAGCACGTTGAGTGTGAGATTGTCGCGGATCAGCCAGCCGGTGAAAAGCTCGAAGACGATAGCGACGGCCACCGTGAC
Source organism: Pararhizobium capsulatum DSM 1112 (assembly GCF_030814475.1). Lineage (NCBI taxonomy): Bacteria > Pseudomonadati > Pseudomonadota > Alphaproteobacteria > Hyphomicrobiales > Rhizobiaceae > Pararhizobium > Pararhizobium capsulatum. Next base: position 177,438 of record NZ_JAUSVF010000001.1, read on the forward strand.
CAACACCGGCATACGCCAGGCAAAGAAGAATCCAGCGGCCATGAAGATTGTATCCATTACCGAATTCAGGATGCTGTCGCCGTAATAATCCAGCGAGATGGTCGCCGTTCGGTAGCGGTCGATGATGATGGGCGAATTCTCAAGAAGCTCCCAACCGCTTTCGATCAGCACCGCAAATAGCAGCCGCGCCGCCAGCGGCTTTCCGCGAAACAGCAGGTGCGCAATGCCGTAGAAGATGAAGCCGTGGATGATGTGGGACGGCGTGTACCAATCGGCCAGATGCTGCGAATTACCGGGGCTGTTGACCACCGGTTCGAACAGTTTGACGTAGCCGCAGGTGCAGATCGGCGTGCGGCCCATCCAGTATTGCGCCAATGCCTGAACAATCAGGACAGCGAGACAGACGAGCAGCCAGAGCGTCGTGTGCCGCATCGTCCTGTCATGATTCGGCAAAACGGCGCTCAAGCGTCAGCTTCCTGGTCGAGCGAGTGCTTCATGATCAGCGGCATTTGCGACAGCGTGAAGAGCACGGTGATCGGCATCGTGCCCCAGACCTTGAAGGCCACCCAGAAATCCGTCGAGAAATTGCGCCAGACGACTTCATTCATGATGGCGAGGAACACGAAGAAGATGCCCCAACGGATGGTGAGCTTTCGCCAACCGGCCTCATCCAGCCGAAAGGCAGAATGGAAAACATAGCCGAGCAGCGATTTGCCGAAGAGCAGACCGCCAAGCAGGATGACACCGAACAGCGAATTGACGATGGTCGGCTTCATCTTGATGAAGGTGTCGTTCTGCAGATAGAGCGTCAGAGCGCCAAAAATGAAGACGACGATACCGGAAATCAGCGGCATGATCGGCAGCGTACGGGTGAATATCCACGACACGGTGAGCGCGAGAGCAGTTGCGGCCATGAACAGTCCGGTCGCGATGAAAATCGGACCACCGAGCTCAGTCAGCGCCGGAAAATGCGCGCCCAGCCATTCGCCCCGCGCATTGGCGAAGAAGAACACCACCAGCGGGCCAAGCTCCAGAACCATCTTGAGAAGCGGGCTGATTTCCTTGCGCGGCTTTGCAGCCTCGATAGACGACATTGCAGTTTCCTTGGCAGACAAGCCTTGAGCCCCGGTATGATCGCAATCACGGCGCGATCGGTTTCTCCGGCAATAACATCAGCAAAACGGCAAAACTATATCCGGGTCAATGGGGGATGCCGGCGATCGCCTCGGCAAAATCCCTGGCCTCGAACGGCTCGAGATCATCGACACCCTCGCCGACACCGATGAAATAGACCGGCAGCTTATGCTTGGCCGAGATCGCAACGAGAATGCCGCCCCGCGCGGTACCGTCAAGCTTGGTCATGATCAGGCCGTTGACGCCAGCGACATTGCGGAAAATCTCGACCTGATTGAGGGCGTTCTGGCCTGTCGTCGCGTCGAGCGTCTGCAGCACGGTATGGGGCGCATCCGGATCGAGCTTGCCGAGCACGCGGACGATCTTTTCAAGTTCCGCCATCAGTTCCGTGCGGTTCTGAAGGCGCCCGGCCGTATCGATGATCAGCACGTCGCTCTTCTTCAGCCGCGCCTGCTCGAAAGCTTCATAGGCGAGACCAGCGGCATCAGCGCCGAGTTTCGAGGAAACGATGTCGGAGTTGGTGCGCTCGGCCCAGATTTTCAGCTGCTCGATGGCTGCCGCGCGAAACGTGTCGCCGGCGGCGAGCATGACCTTGAGACCGGCGCCGGAAAGTTTGGCTGCGAGCTTGCCGATGGTCGTCGTCTTGCCAGTGCCGTTGACGCCGACGACGAGGATGACATGCGGCTTGTGGGACAGATCGAGTTGCAACGGCTTGGCGACCGGCGACAGGACCTTGGTGATCTCGGCCGCCATGATGCGCGAGACGTCTTCGCCGGTGACATCCTTGCCGTAGCGCTCGGAGGCCAGCGTATCGGTGATACGAAGCGCCGTTTCGACGCCGAGGTCAGCCTGGATCAGCAGGTCTTCGAGCTCCTGCAGCGTATCGTCGTCCAGCTTGCGCTTGGTGAAGAGCGCGGTGATCTGGCCGGTGAGCTGCGAGGACGTGCGCGCCAGTCCCTGGCGCAGGCGCTGAAACCAGGTGAGCTTCTGTTTGGGCGTTTCGGCGACGGGTTCGATAATAGCAGGGCCGGTGGCAAAACCCTTGGGAAGTGTTGGAGGTGCAACTTGCTCCGTCTGATCTCCCCCGTTGAGGGGGAGATGTCCCGAAGGGACAGAGGGGGTTAAAGCCGCCTCGTCCTCGAGCGTTTCTGTTTCAGGAGTCTCATCCGCGGCCTTAGAGAATGAGGACGGCTCCTCGCCCCCCTCTGCCCTGTCGGGCATCTCCCACTCAAGGGAGGAGATCGCTAGAGGCGCTTCCTCCGTATCCACTGCAGCTTCCGCTTCCAAGAGCGACAACGGCGTGACGCCGAGATCGCCGATCTGCTCCGCGGCAGGCATCGGCAAAACAGCGTCGGCGTCCTCGCTTGCAGTTTCCGCGCTCGCCGCAAGATCATCCGCCGGACCGCCGGCATTCTCCATCTCTTCGGAAAGCACCGGATCGATGGCGAGCGGCAGGTTTTCTTCGCGAGAATGCGGCTCAAGCTCGGCCTCGACGGCGCGGCGTTCGTCCGGCGTGAGCGCGCCTGCCGGAGAAATTTCCTCGGAGACGACAGGCGGTTCGCCCTCGGCGGGCTTGTCCTTGCCGAAGGTGAAAACCCGTTTGATGAAGCTCAGCGCCATTGTCCGTCCGTATCGTCAGGCCGCGTCGGCGGCCGTCAATTGCATTTCGAGATGTCTGCCGTTGTGGCCGGTGATCCGCGCCCACACCATCTCGCGCGGACGAAGGGTCGGCACCGCGACAAGGGTGAAGTTTTCCGTATGGGCCAGCCCGTTGTTCTCTACGAGCAGCCATTGCTGCGTTCCAACCATGCTGTCAAGATGGCCCTGCATTAGCCGAAGTCCAGTGGCGCGCAGCCTTGCCGCCCGTTCCTTGATCACCACACGATCGAGCTGCGGCATGCGGGTGGCCGGCGTTCCCGGGCGGGGGCTGTAGGGGAAGACGTGCAGATGGGCGATGCCGGCCTCTTCCGCGAGGCTTGCGGCATTGGCGAACATCTCCTCGGTCTCCGTCGGAAACCCGGCAATCATGTCCGCTCCGAAACTGACATCCGGACGGAGACGGCGCACATCCTCGACGAAACGCAGCGCATCGGCGCGCAGGTGACGACGCTTCATCCGCTTCAGGATCATGTCGTCGCCGTGCTGCAGCGACAGATGCAGGTGCGGCATGAAGCGCGGCTCGTCGGCGATCAGGTCCATCAGATGCCGGTCGGCCTCGATGCTGTCGATGGAGGAGAGCCGCAGACGACGGATATCCGGCACCTGCTTCAGCAGCGTTTTGGCAAGTAGCCCGAGCGTCGACTGGCCCGGCAGGTCTGCGCCGTAGCTCGTCGCATCCACGCCCGTCAGAACGATCTCGCTGTAGCCGCCTTCGGTCAGCTTGCGCGCCTGATCGACCACGGCGCCCATCGGCACCGAGCGGGAATTGCCGCGACCATAGGGGATGACGCAGAAGGTGCAGCGATGATCGCAACCGTTCTGCACCTGAACGAAAGCCCGGACGTGGCCTTCGATCAGCTTCACCATCTGCGGCGCGGTCTCGCGCACGCTCATGATGTCGTTGACGCGAAGCTTTTCTTCCGCCGAAACGCCGAAATCCGGCAGCGCGCGGTAGGAGGCGCGCTTCAGCTTCTCCTCGTTGCCGAGAACGGCATCGACCTCCGGCATTTCGGCAAAGGTCTGCTTTTCCGTCTGGGCCGCGCAGCCGGTGACGATGATGCGGGCATGGGGATTTTCGCGGCGCGCGCGACGGATCGCCTGGCGGGCCTGGCGCACGGCCTCGCCGGTGACGGCGCAGGTGTTGACGAGAATGGCGTTGTTCAGCCCCGCCTTCTCGGCCTCGCTGCGCATGACTTCGGATTCGTAGGTGTTGAGACGACAGCCGAAGGTTATGACGTCAACGCCGCTCACAGCGCCCGCGCCTCGGCCGGCTCCTCGCGGCTGAAGACGCCGGTTTGCGGATCGACCGTTCCGGACCATTCCCATTCTGCCGGGCCGGTCATGATCACATGATCATCACGCTCGCGCCACTCGATCGAAAGAATGCCGGGCGGCGTGGCGCTGGCAACGCGGATCGTGACATCGCGTCCCGTACGCCCGGTACGCGCCGCACTGACGGCGGCAGCGCAAGCGGCGGAACCACATGCGAGCGTGAGGCCTGCGCCGCGCTCCCATGTGCGAGTATTAAGCGAGGTCGCAGATGTGACTTGCGCCAGCGTGATATTGGCGCGCTCGGGAAACATCGGATGGTTCTCGAGCAGCGGGCCGAAGCGTTCGAGATCGAACGACATGACGTCACGATCGACCCAGAAGATCGCGTGCGGATTGCCCATCGACATGACCGAGGGCGAATGCAGGATCGGATCGTCGATCGGCCCGATCTGCAGCTCGATTCGGCTGGTATCGTAAAATTCTTCAGAGAGCGGGATGCGGTTCCACTCGAAAACCGGCGTTCCCATATCGACGGAGATGGTGCCGTCTTCATGCTCGACGGCATTCAGGATGCCGGCAACGGTCTGGAAGGTGAAAACCTTGCGGCCGGTCTCCGAAGCGAGCGCCTGCACCACGCAGCGAGTACCGTTGCCGCAGGCTTGCGCTTTTGTACCGTCCGAATTCAGGATATCGATGAAGGCGTCGGTACCCTCTGCCTTCGCGTCATGGATCGCCATGATCTGGTCGAAGCGTGTCAACGGATCGGCATTGAGCGCAATCGCCGCTTCCGGCGTCACGCGATCACGTCGGCCGCGCATATCGACGACCAGGATCTTGTTGCCAAGCCCGTTCATCTTCGCGAATTCGACCACATCCGTCATTGCCATCGTTCCATGCTGGTTCTTGCGGTCTATATGGCGGAAATGCGCTGGAATTACCAGTCTTGCCGTGTGGCGCGCGAATAGCCGCGCACAAGCCTTGCACGGCCCCATAATCTCGCTAAAAGTGCCGCAGACTTTTTTCCGGCGCGAACCCGCGCCCTCTCAACGACCAGACGGACATCAACCATGGCATCGCACAAGCAAGTGAAAAAGGTCGTCCTCGCCTATTCCGGCGGGCTCGACACTTCGATCATCCTGAAATGGCTGCAGACGGAACTCGGCGCCGAAGTCGTGACCTTCACCGCCGATCTCGGCCAGGGCGAGGAGCTCGAACCGGCGCGCAAGAAGGCCGAGATGATGGGCATCAAGGAAATCTACATCAAGGATGTGCGCGAAGAGTTCGTAAAGGACTTCGTCTTCCCGATGTTCCGCGCCAATGCCGTCTATGAAGGCGTCTACCTGCTCGGCACCTCGATTGCCCGCCCGCTGATCTCCAAGCACCTGATCGACATTGCTCGCGAAACCGGTGCTGACGCCATCGCCCACGGTGCGACCGGCAAGGGCAACGACCAGGTTCGCTTCGAGCTTTCCGCCTACGCGTTGAACCCGGACATCAAGATCATCGCTCCCTGGCGCGACTGGTCGTTCAAAAGCCGCACCGACCTGCTCGCCTTTGCCGAAGAACACCAGATCCCGGTTGCCAAGGACAAGAAAGGCGAAGCCCCCTTCTCCGTCGATGCAAACCTGCTGCACTCCTCTTCCGAGGGCAAGGTATTGGAAGATCCGGCTGTCGAGGCACCGGAATACGTGCACATGCGCACCATCTCACCGGAAGCAGCGCCTGACAAACCAACGGTCATCAAGATCGGCTTCGAGCAGGGCGATGCCGTCTCGATCAATGGCGTGCGCCTGTCGCCGGCAACGCTGCTAGCCCAGCTCAACGACTACGGCCGCGACAACGGCATCGGCCGCCTCGACCTCGTGGAAAACCGCTTCGTCGGCATGAAGTCGCGCGGCGTCTACGAAACCCCCGGCGGCACGATTCTGCTAGCCGCACACCGCGGCATCGAATCGATCACACTCGACCGGGGTGCAGCCCACCTCAAGGATGAGCTGATGCCGCGCTACGCCGAGCTCATCTATTATGGCTTCTGGTTCTCGCCGGAGCGCCAGATGCTGCAGGCGGCGATCGATCTCAGCCAGAAGGATGTCGAAGGCGAAGTGACGCTGAAGCTCTACAAGGGCAACGTCATGACCATCGGCCGCGAGAGCCCCAAGTCGCTCTATTCCGACAAGCTGGTCACCTTCGAGGACGACCAGGGCGCCTACGATCAGAAGGATGCCGCCGGCTTCATCAAGCTTAACGCGCTGCGCCTGCGCACGCTGGCTGCCCGCAACCGCGACAAGTAAGCCCATTCAGGTTGAATTTAAGAGCCCGCCTTCGGAAACGAGGGCGGGCTTTTCGTATCAGCCGACGACGGCCCGGCGGGTGAGCTGCACGAAACGCAGGTAGCTCAGCACCGGTATCAACGCCATGGTCGGGATGATGATGCCGAAGGCGGCAAAAGGCGTGCCCATCCACGCTGCCGCAAGGCCGCCGAGGAAACCGCCGGCCATCTGGATGAAGCCCATCATCGCAGAAGCGGAACCCGCAATATGTGGGAACGATTGCAGCGCTGCCGTCGTCATATGTGGCGTCAGGAAGGCAATGCCGAAACTCAGGAACGCCACCGGTAGCATCACCGAAAGATAGCTCGGCGTCACGATCTGGACGGAGAGCGCAATCAGCAGGCCTCCCGTCGCCAGCATGGCAAGCCCGGCCCTGACCGAACCCTCTCCACCCAGTTTCTCCGCCGTCAATCGCAGGCAGACGGAACCGAAGAAATAGGAGCCGGACTGCATCAGCATGCCGATGCCGAAGGCTGTCGGTGTCAGCCCCACCCGTTCAATGAGGATGAAGGGCAGCATTGTCGCCTGCGCATAAAGGGCACCGACCGAGCCGCCGAGAACGAGCGCTGCTGCAATGAAGCGGCCATCCTTCAAGAGGCTCCAATAGGCGGCAAGCAATCGGCGTGGACGGGCGAGCGCTCGATCGGCCACCGTCGTCTCGCGCATGAAGATCAACACGGCTGACGCCGTCAGCAGGCCGAAGCCGATCAGCACGAGAAAAATCGAATGCCAGCCAAAGGCGGCAAGCGCCAGACCTCCGATCGTCGGCGCCATGGCCGGGCCGATCGCCAGCATGATGCCGATCAGGTTCATGATCCGCGAGGCCTCTGTCCCGGTGAACTGGTCGCGCACGATGGCACGGGCAACCGTGATGCCGACCGAAGCGCCGATCCCTTGGATCAACCGTCCGGCAAGAAGCCACTCGACGCTCGGCGCCAGGATACAGATGAGACTTCCCAGCAGGTTGATGCCGACGAAGGCAAGCGTCGCAGTCTTGCGACCGAAGGCATCGGACATTGGGCCAGACACCAGCTGCGCAACCGAAAAGCCACCGAAATAAACCGACAGCGTCAGCTTGATCATCGATTCCGTCGAGGAGAAAGCCTCGACCAGCTCGGGCATCGCCGGCGTATAGATCGACATGGAAATCGGTCCGAGCGTTGCCAGAAGCGCACCGAGAATGCTGGTGCGACGCTCGCTCATTCTGAGGCTCATGGCGCCGGATTCTTTCCGGCTGGATTTTTATCGAGGGTACCGCGATCGATCTGCTGCAGATTGTCGCGAAGCATCTGGAGGCTTGAACGCAGCATTTCGCGGGCCGCCGGTTCAAGTCCAACCGTAACCTGCTCCATCAGTTCGCGGACTTCCGTTCGGATTGCCGTCAGGGCGAGATCCGCGGTGTCGGTGATAACAACGTTTTTCGCTCGCCGGTCGCCGGGATCAGGCACACGCTGGACCAGTTCCAGCGCTTCAAGGCGGTCGAGATAGGTGGAAAGCGTCATCGGCTCGATGCCGAGCTTGATGGCGATATCGGCCTGCTTGATGCCACCGGCGAGCGCCACCTGGATCAGCGTGCGCGCCTCTCCGGGCGTGAGTTCGACCCCGGAGGCGTTGATGCGCCGATCGAAGGCGCCGCGCAGGAGACGGGAAACATCTGTCAGCAGCATGCCGATCGTATCGGACTCAAGTTTTACGGACATAAAATGGCCAGCGGGGTTGGTCGTAAGCTTTGCTTATCATCGGCCACTCAAAGCAACAACCCACGATCCCAATAGCGAATTTCAGGCATCACGAATATATCACAAGAAGACACGTCGGATGACAACACGGTGCATCGCGCAGCCGTGAATTGAATGTGTATCCGTATCAGCGTCAGCATCCCCCGGACCGCAAAGGTCCTAACCTGGGAGAGACAAAATGATCAGAACCACCACACTGGCCCTCACGCTCGCTATCGGTTTTTCCGCACCTGTTTTTGCCGCCGGCATGGCGACCTGCGACGAGGCATCGATGATGAAGACGGAGGAGATGGCCAAGGGGATGACAGATCCGATGAAAAAGGATCAGATGATGATGGCCACGCAGGAAATTGACAGCGCCAAGATGGCGATGAAGGCCGGCAATATGGACGAATGCTCCACCCATATGGACAACGCCATGAAGGCCATGGAAACGAAATAAGCATCTGCTGAGCCGCAGCGCAAATCCGGCAAGATGGCGCTGCGGCAGACTTGACGGAATCATTCTGCAAGGATCGAATGACGCAAACTGCGCCGGTTGAACATGGCGCCGGTATCATTGTGGTCCTGGGGAACGCCAATGTCTCAAACTCTGCTCTTCGGTACGTTTCTCGCGGCCCTTTTCTACGTGCTCATTCCCGGTCCCGCCTTCCTGGCACTTCTCGGTATCGGCGCAGGTCAGGGGCGGAAGGCAGGCGCGTTGTTCATGGGCGGACACCTCGCCGGCGATCTTCTCTGGTCGACGCTTGCGCTGATCGCCATTGTTGGCGCCAAGACCATCGGAAGCACGGTTTTCGACATCCTCGGCCTGCTCTGTGGCCTCTATCTCGGCTGGATCGCCTGGACGGCGTTGAAGGCAAAACCGCGCGGTGAAAATCAGCTGCTGTTGACGGTGGAACGCCCTCTTCGTCGCGGGCTGGTCTTCGGGCTCACCAATCCCAAGGGCTATCCGGTGGCGCTTGCTACCTTCACGGCATTGCTCGCGGGCTCCGCCAACGCGCTCGATTTCGATGCGTTGCCGGCTTTGCTCGCTGTTTCCTTCCTCGGCTTTCTTGTCGCCGACATCATTCTGATCGGTATCATCGGCGCGTCCTTCGTCCGCCGTTTCTATCGCCGTCATGAACTGGCGATCGTACGGCTCTCAGGCGTGCTGTTCATGGGCTTTGCCGTACAGGCAATCTGGCATGCCGCGCCCGGCCTACTCGGTATGCGCAAGCCTTGACCGCTTGTCGTCAGCGACCCATCTGAAGACACGACCTCCACTTTCGGCGACAGGATCGCAGGCTTGCCATGACGCGGGCCATTTCAATGTGAAAGGATTTCCCATGACCTCCGAGACGACGCTGAACCCGGCCCTGACTGACTGGAACGGGCTGAACGGCCTTCCGCGTTTCGAGGCTGTCTCCGATGATGATTTTGCGCCCGCCTTCGAGGCAGCGTTGAAGGAGCATGAGGCGGAAATTGATGCTATCGCCAGCAATCCCGATGCTCCGACCTTCGAAAACACCGTCATTGCGCTGGAGATCGCCGGCGATAGCCTCTCGCGTGTCTCTGCCCTGTTCTGGAACCGGGCCGGCGCGCATACCAATGATGCCATCCAGGCGCTCGAGCGCGAGATCGCTCCGAAGATGTCGCGCCATTATTCGAAGATCGGCATGAATGCCACGCTTTTCCAGCGCATCGACACCCTCTGGGAAAATCGCGAGACGCTCGGTCTCAATACCGAGGCAACGCGCGTGCTGGAACGCCATTGGAAGGGTTTCGTGAAATCGGGTGCCAAGCTGCCGACGGATGAGCAGGAGCGGCTTGCGGCCATCAACGAGAAGCTTGCCGCTCTCGGCGCAAGTTTCGGCCAGAATGTATTGGCGGATGAGAAGAGCTGGTCGCTGATCCTCTCCGACGAAGCCGAGCTTACCGGCCTGCCGCCTTTCCTAACGGATGCCATGGCGTCCGCTGCCCGCGAGCGCGGCGAGGAAGGCAAATATGCCGTCACCCTGTCGCGCTCGATCATCGAACCGTTCCTCACTTTCTCGGAAAATCGCGAGCTGCGCGAGCAGGCGTTCAAGGCCTGGGCGGCGCGCGGCGAAAATGGCGGTGACACCGACAACAGGGAGATCGTGCGCGAAACACTGGCACTGCGCAGCGACATGGCCAAGCTGCTTGGATACGGTAATTACGCTGAACTGAAGCTCGACAACACCATGGCAAAGACGGCCGATGCCGTGAACGATCTTCTGAAGGCCGTCTGGGCGAAGGCCTTGAAGCGAGCCGGGGAAGAAGAGGCCGATATCGCCGAACTGATAGCTCGCGAAGGCAAGAACCATGAGGTCATGCCCTGGGACTGGCGTCACTATGCCGAAAAGATCCGGGCCGAGAAATTCGATTTCTCCGAAGCCGAGTTGAAGCCCTATCTGCAGCTCGAAAAGATCATCGACGCCTGCTTCGATGTCGCCAGCCGCCTCTTCGGCATTCGCGCCGTCGAGAAGAAGGGCGTTCCCGCCTATCATCCCGACGTACGCGTCTTTGAAATCCGCGATCGCGACGACAAGCTCATTGCTCTCTTCCTCGGCGATTATTTCGCCCGTTCTTCGAAGCGCTCCGGCGCCTGGATGAGCGCCTTCCAGTCGCAGCACAAATTGCCCCTGAAAAACGGTAGGCACGGCGAACTGCCGATCATCTACAACGTCTGCAACTTCGCAAAACCTGCCGAAGGAAAGCCGGCGCTGCTGTCGCTCGACGATGCCCGCACGCTGTTCCATGAATTTGGCCATGCCCTGCATGGCATGCTGTCAAACGTGACCTATCCATCCGTCTCCGGCACCAGCGTCTCGCGCGACTTCGTGGAGTTGCCCTCGCAGCTCTATGAACACTGGCTAACGGTGCCTGATATCCTCAAGCAATATGCCGTGCATGTCGAAACCGGTGCACCGATGCCACAAACCCTGCTCGATAAGGTTCTCGCCGCCCGCACCTTCAATGCCGGCTTCAACACTGTCGAGTTCACCTCTTCCGCGCTGGTCGACATGACCTTCCACACCCGCGAAGCTGTCGAGGACCCAATGACTGTGCAGGCGGAGATCCTTGGCGAAATCGGCATGCCGAAATCGATCGTCATGCGCCATGCGACACCGCACTTTCAGCACATCTTCTCCGGCGGCTATTCGGCCGGATATTACTCCTACATGTGGTCCGAGGTGCTCGATGCCGATGCCTTCTCCGCCTTTGAGGAGACGGGTGACGCCTTCAACGGCGAAACGGCGAGGAAGCTCAAGGACAACATCTATTCCGTCGGTGGCGCCATCGATCCGGAAGATGCGTATCGCGCCTTCCGGGGTAAGCTGCCAAGCCCGGAGGCGATGCTGCGCAAGAAGGGGCTTGCTGCGACGGAGGAACTTTCCGGCTCGGACGCTTGAACCGCTCGGAAAGCCTGTCAAATCACCGACATCCATTTCTGTCATTGAGGGGCGCCGATACCCATCCCCGCCCCTCAATGACGATGGCAATATGACCGCTCGATACGACCTATGCACGCCTTGCACGGCAAGTCTTTGTCTTGCCCCCTTTCGCAAAAGCGAAAAAACCTGTATGAGCCCGGCCATTGAAGATGCGGCGTGCCTCAGATACGCCCCGAAACCTCCGAGTATTCACACATGAAAATGCGCAACATCGCGATCATCGCACACGTTGACCATGGGAAAACCACGCTTGTCGACGAACTTCTGAAGCAGTCGGGTTCTTTCCGCGACAACCAGCGCACGACCGAGCGCATGATGGACAGCAACGATCTTGAAAAAGAGCGCGGCATCACCATCCTGGCGAAGGCCACCTCGATCGAGTGGAAGGGCGTCCGCATCAACATCGTCGACACCCCCGGCCACGCCGACTTCGGTGGTGAAGTCGAGCGCATCCTGTCGATGGTGGACGGCGCGATCGTTCTGGTCGACTCGTCTGAAGGCCCGATGCCGCAGACCAAGTTCGTCGTCTCCAAGGCGCTGAAGGTCGGCCTTCGCCCGATCGTCGCGATCAACAAGATCGACCGTCCGGACGGCCGGCACGAGGAAGTCATCAACGAGGTTTTCGACCTCTTCGCAAACCTTGATGCGACCGATGAACAGCTCGACTTCCCGATCCTCTACGGTTCGGGCCGCAATGGCTGGATGAACCTCAATCCGGAAGGCCCGAAGGAAGAAGGCCTTGCGCCGCTTCTCGACCTCGTCCTCAAGCACGTTCCGGAGCCGAGCGTCGGCGAAGAAGACGGTGCGTTCCGCATGATCGGCACGATCCTGGAAGCCAACCCCTTCCTCGGCCGCATCATCACCGGCCGCATTCATTCCGGTTCGATCAAGCCGAACCAGGCCGTCAAGGTTCTCGGCCAGGACGGCAAGCTGATCGAAAACGGCCGTATTTCGAAAATCCTCGCCTTCCGCGGTATCGAGCGTACGCCGATTGAAGAAGCCCATGCGGGCGACATCGTCGCGATCGCCGGCCTGTCCAAGGGCACGGTCGCTGACACGTTCTGCGATCCTTCGGTCACCGAGGCACTGCACGCGCAGCCGATTGACCCGCCGACCGTCACCATGTCCTTCATCGTCAACGACAGCCCGCTTGCCGGCACCGAAGGCGACAAGGTTACATCCCGTGTCATCCGCGACCGTCTGTTCAAGGAAGCCGAAGGCAACGTCGCGCTGAAGATTGAAGAAGCCGAAGGCAAGGATTCGTTCTACGTTTCCGGCCGTGGTGAATTGCAGCTGGCCGTTCTGATCGAAACCATGCGCCGCGAAGGCTTCGAGCTTGCCGTGTCGCGTCCGCGCGTCGTTATGCACAAGGATGAGGCGACCGGCCAGATGCTGGAGCCGATCGAGGAAGTCGTCATCGACGTGGATGAAGAATATTCCGGCGTCGTCGTCCAGAAAATGTCCGAGCGCAAGGCCGAAATGGCCGAGCTTCGTCCGTCCGGCGGCAACCGCGTCCGCCTGAAGTTCTTCGCTCCGACCCGCGGCCTCATCGGCTACCAGTCGGAACTTCTGACCGATACGCGCGGCACGGCGATCATGAACCGCCTGTTCCACGAATATCAGCCGTACAAGGGCGATATCGGTGGCCGCGTTCAGGGCGTTCTGCTCTCCAACGACGCCGGCGAGTCCGTCGCCTACGCCATGTTCAACCTGGAAGACCGCGGCCCGATGATCATCGACGTCGGCGAAAAGGTCTATGCGGGCATGATCATCGGCATCCACACCCGCGACAACGACCTCGAAGTGAATGTGCTGAAGGGCAAGAAGCTCACCAACATGCGCGCCTCCGGTAAGGACGAAGCCGTCAAGCTGACGCCGCCGATCCGCATGACGCTCGACCGGGCGCTGTCCTGGATCCAGGACGACGAACTGGTTGAAGTGACGCCGAAAAACATCCGCCTGCGCAAGATGTATCTCGACAGCAACGACCGCAAGCGTTTCGAAAAGTCCCGCTCTGCTGGCGCTGCATAAGAGCAAGCATACGGACCATCAGAAAGGGCGCAGCGACATCCATCGCTGCGCCCTTTTCATTTTGCCGATCAGGATTTCAGGACGCCGCTTTTCTTCGCTGTCCAGGTAGCGATATAGTCCATCAGGGCGCTGTTCAGGCAGTCCGACGGGGTCAGGCCCAGCTCACTCAGTCGCGCCCGAATGGCCGGCATGTCGTCGGGATTGGTGCCCGATTCGATAATGGACGAGACGAAGGCAGCGAAACCGGGAGGCGCCCAGCCGTCATCCTCGAAGCGTTCTGGGTGGATGAAGTCGAGCCCCTGAAACGGATGCTCGCGCTCCACCGGACCATACATATGCACGCCGCAGCCTGTGCATGCGTGTCGCTGTATCAACGCGGATTTATCGACGATCTCAAGCTTGTCACCGTTTTCGAGAACGGTGATCTTGTCATGCGGAACCACGGCAACGACTGAAAACGTCGCGCCCGACGGTTTCCAGCATTTGGTGCAACCGCAGGCATGATTGTGCGCAACATCGCCTTCGACTTTTACCTTCACAGGTTTGTCCGCACAGGCGCATACGAGGATACTGCCGGAGAAACCCGCTCGGCCCTTCGGCAGGCCTTGATCGAGCAATGGATGCAAAGAAACTGTGGCTGCCATATTCTCCTCCCGCTGCCGGTTAAGATAGCGCCTCCGCGCCGGCAGACCGCACAAGGCGCCTGGAGAACAGCATAGCACGACGGGAAAAAGAGTCTCGTGCAGTTCATAGGATCGGCCATTCCCAGACCGACTCGAGATCAATGAACTATCTTGTCTGCATGAACTCAAGCGGCCCGCCGGCGACATCATCGTGGAATACGGCACACGACAAGGCACCACCGAAGACACAGGCGCTGTCGATGTTTGTGCGGTTGCCGGTGGTGCGAGGATTGGATCTGGAAGCCGTATGGCCGTGGCAGAGGTGCTTGCCCCAGTATTCCGTCGCGGAGTGGGTGCGAAGCCATAGCAGGTCATGCGGGCTCTGCTTGTCGATCGGAAATTCGGGAGTGACACCCGCATGGACGAAAATCCGGTGCGCATCGACATGCATCAGCGGCAGACCGTCCGCCCAGGCCACATTCTCCGCCGGTACCCTGCCGTCATAGGAGAGCTCGGTTTCGAGACCACCATTGTCGATCCATCAGCTACGCTCAGAGCGTCCCGTGTAGGCTCCGGCCATCATGTCCTCGTGATTACCCTTAAGGGTGATCCATCGCCATTCTGCGTTTTTGGGACCGGCTCTCAAAAGTTCAATGACACCCTTACTGTCAGGGCCACGGTCGATGTAATCGCCGAGAAAGACGACGGTACCGGATGTTTGGCTCGCCTCGATCATTGCCAGGAGTTTTTAGAGAGGCTCAGGGCAGCCGTGGATATCGCCGATGGCAAATGTAAAACTCATTGCTGGCCGTCTTTCGGAAGACGTTTCCGGGGTGTCAGAGTTACGAGTTCGCTTCTTGGGCAGCGGTGACCGAGATGTTTAAGGGAGCAACAAAAAAGCCCCGTCATTGCTGACAGGGCTTTTCGCAGAAAACCGTTGTCGCGAAATTACGCGGCTTCGTCCTGGGATTCGTCTTCTTCAACGGCCTTGCCGCGCTTCGGACCCTTGGCCAGATTGGTCTCTACAAGGCGAACGGCCTCGGTTTCCGACATCTTGTTGACGGCGGCGATTTCGCGCGCCATGCGATCAAGTGCAGCTTCATAAAGCTGACGTTCGGAATAGGACTGCTCCGGCTGGTTTTCAGCGCGATACAGGTCGCGAACCACTTCGGCGATGGCGATCAGGTCGCCGGAATTGATCTTTGCATCATATTCCTGCGCACGGCGCGACCACATGGTGCGCTTCACGCGAGCCCGGCCCTGAACGACCTTCAATGCACGCTCGACGAAATCGGTCTCGCAAAGCTTGCGCATGCCAATGCTGACGGCTTTGGCAACCGGCACCTTGAGACGCATCTTGTCCTTTTCGAAATCGATCACAAACAGTTCGAGCGACATGCCCGCGACCACCTGCTCCTCGATAGCAACGATCTGGCCGACGCCGTGCGCCGGATAAACGATCGATTCACCGGTCTTAAAGCCGTGGCGGGTTGAAGATTTTTTCTGCTGGGTCGTCATTCGTTTCAAAAACTCCCTGTTACACTCCCGGCGACAAGCCGGGGCCGGGTCAGGCAGGCCCGGAATGGACGGGGACACCGTCGGGTGACTCCATTCTGGTCCGCTTCATGAACTCAAGCGAGCTTCTTCGGTGCGATCACAGACAAGCAACAGACGTTGCGTATTTGGGGTGAGCCGCGCCTAAGACTTCGTTTGCTTTCGTGATGGTTTTCGGGCGCACGTTTGCGCCGCGATGTGGATCAGTTTTTCCACCCTATCACAAAAAACTGCCGAAATCAATAATTTGCTTCACAAGCATCATCAGGCCCAACTTGCCCTTGAGGGACATAGTTAAGCCGCACTTCCCGCAATTTCGCCATTTTTTCGAATCCGTTTTTGACAGATCGAAATCGGTGGCGGATCAGGCGTCAGTCGCCCTGTCCAGGGTTGGGAGAGAAGTACTTTTCGTACTTTCCTTCTTCGCCATCCATCTCATTGGCTTCCGGCATCGCATCGCGCTTGATGGTGATGTTGGGCCACTGGGTCGCGAAATCCGAGTTCACTTTCAGCCACATATCAAGGCCCGGCTCAGTATCGGGCTTGATGGCACCTGCCGGACATTCCGGCTCACAGACGCCGCAGTCGATGCATTCGTCGGGATGAATGACGAGGAAGTTCTCACCTTCGTAGAAGCAGTCTACCGGGCACACTTCCACACAATCGGTATATTTACAGCGAATGCAGTTGTCGGTCACGACATACGTCATGAGGTACTCCAGGATGTCTCACATTGGCGGCAGGCGGCGGCCGAAAAAATGCGCCGGTCCGCATCCGCGCCTGATGATCAGCCCGTGCGAAGCGTCGCGACATGGCTGCTTGGTCGATGTGTGAGGTAAAGGCTTTGCGAACCCTTTGCAAGAATATTCCATGCTCAATATCGCGCTGCAGCGGCATGGTTTTCTAATCGTCGACCCAATCGATGCCGGGTTTCAATCTATCGACTTCACGCCGTTCCTTCTTGGTCGGCCGGCCGGCTCCACGCTCACGCGTTGCCTGGGCATAGGCTGACGGTTTTTCACCAGGCACTGGCGGAGGCGTCAGATCGTCGTAGAGCAGTTTGGCTTCTTCATAAGGTCCGCGACGTTCTCCGGCCAAAAGCACGCGCACCGTCACATCGCGTCGATCAAACGACACAACCACGATATCGCCGGGCTTCAGGGAAAAGGAAGGTTGCGTGATCCGCTGGCCGTTGACACGAACATCGCCGGACTCGATCGCTTTCTGGGCGATCGAGCGAGATTTATGAAGGCGCGTAAAAAACAGCCATTTGTCGAGACGCTGGCGTGTTGCCGGCGGGGGCTGTTTTTCCGCCATGGCCTTATTTCTTCATCTGCTCCTTGAGAGCAGCGAGCTTGGCAAAGGGTGAATCCGGATCGATCGGCTTTTCCTTGCGCGGAGGACGGGCCTCGAACTTGGCAGCCTGCGGACGGTTGCCACGATCATTGCGGTCCGGCCGGTCCTGACGTTCGCCGCGGTCGGGACGCTGGCCACTCTGCGGTTTTCCGTCGCGTTGGCCGTCGCGCTGCCCATCTCTCTGGCCGCCATGGGGCTTGCCGTCACGGCCGCGATTACGATCGGGACGGCCACCAGCGGGCTTGCGGTTCTCACCGCGGTTGTCCTCACGAGCCTCGCCCGCCTGCTGACCACGCTGGCCACCACCACGGCGCTCGCCCTGGGGACGGCCACCGGCACGCTGATTGTCGCGGCCACCGCCCGGACGCCAGAGAAGCACTGGCTTGGCTTCGACCGGTTCGCCGGCTTCCGCGGGCACAGCCGCTTCATTGCCCTCGACGGACTCCGTTGCAGGAGCCACTTCTTCCGTCACGACCTCAACTGCCGTAACAGCTTCAGCCGGGGCGGCTTCCGAAACAGCTTCGATCGAAGGCTGCTCCTCGGAGGCGGCATCGGCATCGGCATCGTCGTGATCGGCCTGTTCGGTTGGTGCTGCCTGTTCGACCGGGTGCGAAACGGAGGCTCCGGCCTGGGCGCCGAGGAACGCAGCTGCCTCTTCTGCCTTCACCGCATCGGCCCGGTAGCCAAGACCCTTCAGGATCTCTTCCATATCATCAGGCGTTGCACCGAGGATCGACAGCATCGCGGTCGTTGCGGTGAAACGGCGGCCGTCATAGGCGCCGTCCGGGCGCGTGCCCGTACCCGGCTTCCACTGCAGGAGCGGGCGGATGAGATCGGCAAGGCGCTCGAGGATATCGATGCGCACGGCGCGCTTTCCGAGGAAGCGGAAACCGGCCAGCTTGTAGAAGGTCCGCTCGAAGGACGGATCGGTGACGACCGAGGTGCGGCCGGCGGCCAGCACCGGGATGAGATCGCCGTAACCCGGCTTGTCGAGCCCGTCGTTCTTCAGCGCCCAGAGTAGCGTGATCAACTCGGCCGGAGCCGGCTTCAGCAATGCCGGCATGAAGATGTGATAAGCGCCGAAACGAATGCCATGACGGCGGATGGAAGCGCGCGCTTCCTGATCCAGCGACTTGACGTCATCAGCGACGTCGCGCCGGAAGAGCACCCCGAGATTTTCGACGAGCTGGAAGGCGAGGCCCTTGGCAAGACCTTCGAGATCTTCGGCACGCGACAGATCGTCGAGCGGCTTCAGGACCGTGGAGATATGATGATTGACGAAGCGCTCGACGCGCGCCAGCACGTGATCACGGGCAGCACCCTGCAACTGCTCGTCGGCGAGCAGAATGACGCGGGGGCGCATGATATGGTCGCTGGCCGAAAGCCGCGCGACGGGGTCGCCGAGCCAGCGGACAGTGCCATCGGAGCCGAGCGCCAGATCCGAATTGCCGGCTGCATGCAGCCGGGCAGCACGCGCCTCGAATTCGAGCGCCAGCGCCTTCTGTGCAGCACCCTGCACGGCACGCGCGTCCATTCCGTCGGTCGCGGATGCGAGCGAGAACCGGAACCCGGCCAATTGTCCAACATGATGTCCTTCTACGAAGACATCACCATTCACACTGATTTCAGCTTCCAGCATCGCATTCTCTCTCAGGCGCTTCATGAGCACAGATGTCCTGCGATCAACAAAGCGTTTCGTCAACCTTTCATGTAACGCATCGGACAATCGATCTTCGATTTCCCGCGTCTTTTCTTGCCAGTGTGTCGGATCGGCAAGCCATCCAGGACGGTTCGATACATACGTCCAAGTCCTGATTTGCGCAATTCGCGCTGACAATGTGTCAATTTCACCGTCCGTATGATCGGCGCGGCGAACCTGTTCTGCCATGAAATCTTCGTTCACTGTGCCACGGCGAACGAGATCGGCATAGATGCTTGATATCAGATCCGCATGCTGCGCCGGTGCAATGCGCCGATAATCCGGCAACGCACAGGCCTCCCAAAGGGTTTCGACGTTTTTGGGCGTCGTCGCAAGCCGCATCACCTCGGGATATTGCGTCAGATATTCCAGCGCCTGCTGGTCGATAGCCGGCAAGGCGCGCACCAGCCCATGGACCCGCGGGGCGGCATCCAGACTTTTCTTCAATGTCTGGATCGACGTGAAATCCATGGCCTTGGAACGCCACTGCAGCACTTTCACCGGGTCGAACTGATGCGATTCGATGCGATGCACCAGCTCCTTGTCGAACGGCTCGACCCGCGAGGTAACGCCGAAGGTACCGTCACGCAGGTGGCGACCGGCGCGGCCAGCAATCTGGGCAAGTTCACCGGGATTGAGATTGCGGAACTGGTAGCCGTCGAACTTGCGGTCCTGGGCAAAGGCGACATGATCGACATCGAGGTTGAGGCCCATGCCAATCGCATCGGTCGCCACCAGATATTCGACATCGCCTTCCTGATAGAGAGCGACCTGGGCATTGCGGGTACGGGGGCTGAGTGCACCCAGAACCACGGCCGCACCGCCGCGCTGGCGGCGGATCAACTCGGCGATCGCATAGACCTCCTCTGCCGAGAAGGCGACGATCGCAGTGCGTTGCGGCAGGCGGGTGATCTTTTTGGAGCCTGAATAAAGCAGCTGCGACAGGCGTGGCCGCTCCACAACGGTGATACCGGGCAGCAGGTGTTCGAGGATGGGCCGCATTGTGGCGGCTCCAAGCAGCAGCGTCTCGCTGCGGCCGCGCAGATGCATCAGGCGATCGGTGAAGATGTGACCGCGCTCCAGATCTCCGGCAAGCTGGACCTCGTCGATCGCGACGAACGTGGCCTTGGTCTCGCGCGGCATCGCCTCGACGGTGCAGACGGAGTAGCGCGCCATATGCGGCGTGATCTTTTCCTCGCCGGTGACGAGAGCAACGTTGTGCGCCCCGACGCGCTCGACAACACGGGTATAGACCTCGCGTGCGAGCAGGCGCAGGGGCAGGCCGATGACGCCGGATTCATGCGCAACCATCCGCTCGATAGCGTAATGCGTCTTGCCCGTATTGGTCGGGCCGAGGACCGCGATGACACCGCGGCCGCTCAAGATCATGGGTTGGTCAGGCACGTCGTCGATCCTGGCATTGTCCGGCTGCCGTCTCGCGCCCCCACAAGGGCGCCGCGGCCATGCACACATGCCCATGCGAAAGCCGAAAGGCAAGAGCCGGCGGTTCATAAGGGCGAAATGCGCCGAAGTTCTGCTGCAGATCGCGATTTTGGAGCGATCAGCGGCCTACAACATGTTGATTGGCAGCAGATGACGTCGTCGCACCCGAAAGCGTTTCGCTTTCTTCAGGCTGCCTTTCGGCAGGCCCTGCGGATTCAGAATCCAAATGGCTGAATTCGATGGAATATTTACCCCTTTGGCACGCTTCACCTTTTACCGGGCGAAGCCGCTCATACAAGCGGGCCAAATATCGAACGAATCAGAGACGAATCGCGACAAAGGCAGGTTTCGCCTTTGTTCCCTACAAAATGTAGTAGCCCCCCAGGCGAATCGAAACTAGGCCGCGCTCGGCCCAGAAAGATTCGTTTTTCCGGAGAAGTGCGATCCACGGATTCGATTTCAACAAGCCGATGCTAAAAAGGAGCCGTCGAACGGCCCCTTTCCGTGTATCGCAGCCCCACTCAGACGAAGAATTGCCCACCATTCGCCGAGATCGTCGATCCGGTGATGAAGCCCGCATCGTCTGATGCAAGGAAGAGGACGCAACGCGCGATTTCATCCGGCTCACCGAGGCGACCGACCGGGATTTGCGGAATGATGCGTTCGTTCAGAACCTTCTCCGGCACGGCGAGCACCATCTCCGTGCCGATATAACCGGGGCAGATGGCATTCACCGTTATGTTCTTGGCGGCACCCTCCTGCGCCAACGCCTTGGTAAAACCGAGATCACCGGCCTTGGCCGCCGAATAATTGGCTTGACCCATCTGGCCCTTCTGGCCGTTGATCGAGGAGATATTGATGATGCGGCCGAACCCGCGATCGCGCATGCCTGACCAGATCGGGTGGGTCATGTTGAAGAGGCCAGTGAGATTGGTGTCGATGACCTCCTTCCACTGGCTCGGCGTCATCTTGTGGAACATGGCATCCCGGGTGATGCCGGCATTGTTGACGAGGATCTCGACCGAGCCGATATCCTCCTCGACCTTGGCAATGCCGCCCGCACAGGCGGCATAGTCCGAGACATCCCATTTATAAGTCGCGATGCCCGTGTCATCGGAGAAGGCCCGCGCCTTCTCTTCATTGCCTGCGTAGGTAGCTGCTACCCTGTAGCCGGCCCCTTTCAAAGCGATCGAAATTGCCGCGCCAATACCGCGTGTTCCGCCGGTGACCAATGCTACCCTGCTCATGGTATCTTCCCCAGTTTCGGTTGTTCTAAGCAACGCTCCCCTGAGCATGTTAGCGTCAGGGGTTCATTTCGATCGGCTGTTGGAGACGGCAACTCCTTTCGAAGTTCAGACTTTTTGCTTTCAGAAACGCTCAACGCACATGGCAACGCCCATGCCGCCACCGATGCAGAGGGTGGCAAGCCCCTTGGACACGCCGCGACGCTTCATTTCGAACAACAGCGTGTTGAGAACGCGGGCACCGGAAGCGCCGATCGGATGCCCGATGGCGATCGCGCCGCCATTGACGTTGACGATCGACGGATCCCAACCGAGATCCTTGTTGACCGCGCAAGCCTGGGCCGCAAAGGCTTCATTGGCCTCAACAAGCTCGACATCGCTGACCGACCAGCCCGCCTTTTCCAAAGCCTTGCGGGAGGCCGGGATCGGGCCGGTGCCCATGATCTGCGGATCAACGCCCGCTGTAGCCCAGGAAACGATACGAGCGAGAGGCGTAATACCGCGGCGGACTGCCTCGGCTTCACTCATCAGCAGCGCGGCGGCCGCGCCGTCATTGAGGCCGGAAGCGTTGGCAGCCGTCACTGTGCCTTCCTTGTCGAAGGCCGGACGCAGCTTGGCCATGGATTCGATCGTCGCGCCGTGGCGGATATATTCGTCCTGATCGACCGTGACGTCGCCCTTGCGGGTGGAGATCACGAAGGGAATGATTTCATCGGCGAAACGACCGGCCTTCTGGGCGGCTTCTGCCTTGTTCTGCGAGCCGAGCGCAAACTGATCCTGCTCGTCGCGCGAAAGCTGCCACTTGCGAGCGACGTTTTCTGCGGTTATGCCCATGTGATAGCCGTAGAAGGCGTCCGTCAGGCCATCCTTGATCATCGTGTCGATCATCTTGAAGTCGCCCATCTTCACGCCACCACGCAGATGTGCGCAGTGGGGGGCCATGGACATGGATTCCTGGCCGCCGGCCACGATGATCTTCGCATCACCCGTGGCGATCTGCTGCATGCCGAGAGCAACCGCGCGCAAGCCCGAGCCACAGAGCTGGTTCATGCCCCAGGCGGTCGCTTCCTGCGGGATGCCAGCCTTCATCGCAGCCTGGCGGGCCGGATTCTGGCCTTCGCCGGCATCGAGCACCTGGCCGAGGATCACCTCATCTACTTCGGCAGCTTCGACACCCGCGCGCTCCAGAACGCCTTTAATGACGGCAGCGCCGAGTTCATGGGCAGGTGTGTTGGCAAAGGAACCGTTGAAGGAGCCAACGGCGGTGCGGCCAGCGCTGGCGATGACGATGGAATTGCTCATGGCATGTTTCCTCAGTTTCTCACTTTAGCGGAGACTGGCAAAGGACGCCCGCCAAGTCAAACGCGATCGACACGACAGGCCCACCCAATTTTTGCAGCTGCGTCACCGCAATGCACAAAGAGATTGTCAGAGCGAGGCTTTTGCGGATACTCTCGAAAAACACAATAAAGACGGGAGCATGGGTAAGAGGAGACCCAAATGGCAAAACACGACGGCCAGATCGTTATAAAAAAATACGCCAACCGCCGGCTCTACAATACCGGAACCAGCACATACGTAACACTCGATGATCTCGCAGTGATGGTGAAAAAGGGAGAGGAATTCACCGTCCAGGATGCGAAGTCAGGAGATGACATCACCCATTCCGTGTTGACACAAATCATCTTCGAGCAGGAATCCAAGACCGGCAATACACTTCTGCCGATCTCGTTCCTGCGCCAACTCATCTCGTTCTACGGCGACCAGATGCAGATGGTGGTACCAAGCTACCTCGAACATTCCATGCAGGCTTTCACTGAACAGCAGTCCCAGATGCGCGAGCAGATCAACAAAGCCTTCGGCGACACACCGCTTGGCAAGAACCTGCAGGCGCCTCTTCAGCTGGTAGAGGAACAGGTGCGCCGCAACACCGATATGTTCCACAAGGCCATGCAGATGTTTTCGCCCTTCATGGCGGCCACACCCCAGGCCAAAGAGCCTCGCAAGGCTGAAGCCAAGGATATCGATGAGCTGAAAGAGCAGCTGCGGGCGCTGCAGACCAAGCTCGAAAATCTCGGCTGATCCCCGTTGCCGCAATCACGGAAGGTTGCGGCAACTTCTCTTCTCCTCAGAGACCGATTGAAACGTCTCGGGCCGCCGTGCGCATCGAAACCGAGAAGCCGGCGATGACGTCGATGAAGCTGATCGTCATCAGGATGAAGAAGACATCCGTTGCGGCATTGCCGACCAGCAGGAATTCCACCAGGAAGACGACGAACAGCACCATCGACAGCAGATGGTCGAGCAACGCCCGCGTGCTGGCGCGTGTGGCCTTCAGGATTTCGACAAACAGGATCGCAAGCGCAACGACGATCATGAGGTCGCCGACGCTCATCATCCAGGCTGCACCGGACGGCATAACAAGCGAAGTGACCGGCTGCTCCAGCATTGCCACGCCCGCCGTGCCGAACACGCCCATGACTCCGATATTGTAAAGAATGAAGGGCATTATCAGCAGCGGTATGGCGGCAATCATCAACGAGGCTCCCCTTTGTCCGGCGTATTTCGCCGATATATCAGTCATTTCTCATATCAGCGGTGTCGTCAATATCAAGTACGACGCGGAAGTTAGCGCAGTATCGGGGAAAGGCCAGCCAAGCAGGAAACGGTCGAAAGCGATCCGTCAACAAGGGAACGGAAACGCAAAAAGGGCCGGCAAAAGCCAGCCCCTTGAACATCAAACCGGATCGACTGCGACTTAAGCGCTGGTCTTCGGTGTCAGAACCTGGCGACCGCGATACATGCCAGTCTTCAGGTCGATGTGATGCGGACGGCGAAGTTCGCCGGAGTTCTTGTCTTCGATGTAGGTCGGGGTCTTCAGCGCATCGGCGGAGCGGCGCATGCCGCGCTTCGACGGGCTCGTTTTTCTTTTCGGTACAGCCATTTTATACTCCACTTATCGGGCAAAACGCTGTTCTGCGGCCAAGCCTTGGCCGGGAAAAACAAGCGTCAATCTCGGAATTTGCCGGGCTTATACATGCCCGACAGGCGTTTGACCAGTCCCTTCCGGCATTTTTTAAAGGCCGGTGAAAGGTTGCCTTCCAAATCAAACCTCATCCTCTGGCACGATCCACGGTTCGGCAAGAGCCGCCTCCTGCCACGTGCGGAAAGCGGGATGGGTCTTGACTGCATCCATATATTCGAGAGACGTCGGATTACGCGTGAGGTCATAGACCTCGAAGCGAACGACAACCGGTGCGAACATGGCGTCTGCTGCAGAGAAGTCGCCGAAGAGGAACGGGCCACCAGAACGCGCCACGGCCTCGCGCCAGATGGTCTCGATGCGATCGATATCCGCAGCCACGCCTTCCTGCAATGGAACTCCCGCCTTCTTGCGGCGAATATTCATCGGGCAGGCGTTGCGCAACGCACGAAAACCGGAGAGCATTTCCATGGAATAGCTGCGCGCCCGCGACCGTTCCTCCGGATCCTTCGGCCAGAGACCGGCTTCGGGATAAAGTTCGGCGGCATATTCGATAATGGCGAGCGATTCCCAGACCCTGATATCGCCATGATGCAGCGCCGGCACGCGACCGGTTGGTGAGACCGCCTTGAGCTTCGGATTGCCGGCGGCAAAATCGAAGGGGATTACCACGTCCTCAAAGGGTATGCCGCAGGCTTGGAGCGCGAGCCACGGGCGCAGCGACCAGGAAGAATAGTTCTTGTTACCAACATAGAGAACGAGCTTGTTCACGGGGTACGCCTCCTGTTTGCAGACACCGTACCTATAGGGAGTGTTCGGACTCCAGGCCAATGAAAAGGCCTGATCCTACTCATAAAGGCATTTGATATAATCGCCCGATCGGCTGGCGCGCCCTTCGATGACACCGGCCAGACGCCTGAGGCCGCGACCCGGCTTTCCCGCATTGCGCTCACGGGGATTGGGAAGCGACACCGCAAGCAGGGCGGCCTGCCGCCGCGTGAGCTTGGCTGCGGAAACGCTGAAATGATGCTGGGCCGCGGCTTCTGCTCCGTATACGCCCGGCGCCCATTCGGCGATGTTGAGATAAAGCTCCATTGTCCGCTGCTTGCTCCAGATGAAATCTGCGACCATCGCCAGCGGCAATTCCAGCGCCTTGCGCACGAAGGAGCGACCGTTCCAGAGAAAAAGATTTTTCGCCGTCTGCATGGGGATGGTGCTGGCGCCGCGCGTGGATTCACCATCGAGGGCATCATCAATCACACCGCGCATCTGCACCCAGTCGACGCCGCCATGTATGCAGAACTGTCCGTCTTCCGACATCATGACCGAGCGGACAAGATTTGGTGAAATCTTGTCGAACGACACCCATTGTCGATCATAGCCGCGCAGAAATACGAGGTCGCGCAGCATCAGGGTCGAGATCGGATGAACGAAGCCCGGCGCATAGAGCACGATCAGTGCATAGGGCAGAACGACGAGAACAGCGAGGGTAACGAGAAGCTGCCGCCAGCGCCGGCGCAGGAACCGCGTCACGGCCCAGCCGCGTCCATCGGACACGTCCTCCTCGCCTCGAGTCTCCGGTACGATGTCCACGCCTTCAAACGCCCGCCCAATATTACCACGGCCTCTCATAAAACAATGGAGGTCGAAATTGAACGACTTTCTCTCCCACAGAGCCATACCAGCCCCTTCCGCCACAGATTTGTCTGAGCTGCAGCCACCGTCCGCCCCCAGCCGCCCCAGAATCCCGTTGCCGATGACGCAAAGCCATGCCAAAGAGCCGCCCATGAACGAGACCGCCCATTCCTTCGAGACCCTCCTGAAACGCGACGCGGCGGCCATCGAGGGCTGCCTGCGCGATATCCTGTCGCCAACCGTGCGCGGCGACGAGATTGAGCGGCCAACCGCCCTGCTCGACGCCATGCGCCACGGCGTGCTCAATGGCGGCAAGCGGCTGCGCCCTTTTCTGGTCATGGAAAGCGCGGCTTTCGCCGGTGGCAACCGGGAAGCAGCGCTGCGGGTCGGAGCGGCACTCGAATGCGTGCATTGTTACTCGCTGATCCATGATGACCTGCCGGCCATGGATGACGACGACCTGCGCCGCGGCCAGCCGACCGTGCATATCGCCTATGGCGAGGCCAATGCCATCCTTGCCGGCGACAGCCTGCTGACACTCGCCTTCGATATCATCGCAGCGCCGGAAACCCACCTACCGGATACAGCCAAGACGGCGCTCATCCTTGCGCTAGCCCGCGCCTCCGGCATCGGCGGCATGGCCGGTGGGCAGGCACTCGATCTTGCCGCCGAAGTCTCCTCACCGGACGAGGCAGGCATCGTGACATTGCAGGCGATGAAGACCGGCGCACTGATCCGCTTTGCCTGCGAAGCCGGTGCGATCATCGCCGGCAGCAACCCGGAAGAGCGCCAGCTCCTGCGCCGTTACGGCGAGAAGACCGGCCTTGCCTTCCAGCTCGCTGACGATCTTCTCGACCTGACCGCCGATACCGAGACCATGGGCAAGACGACCGGCAAGGACAAGGATCGCGGCAAGGGAACCCTGGTGGCGCTGTACGGCATGGACTGGGCCGAAGAGACGCTCTCCCGGCTGGTCGCGGAAGCCGGCGCGCTGGTCGCGCCTTACGGCGAAAAGGCAAAGGTCCTGATCGAGGCGGCACGCTTCGTCGCACGACGAACCCACTGACGGGCAACAATTGCCGTTACTCGGCGGCGGCCTGCCCCTGACCGAAGCGCTTCTCGATGTAATCGGACACCAACCGCTCGAAATCGCCGGCGATGTTCGTGCCGCGAATGGTCATCGCCTTCTTGCCGTCGATATAGACGGGCGCGGCCGGCAGCTCGCCGGTGCCGGGAAGCGAAATGCCGATATCGGCATGCTTGCTTTCGCCCGGACCGTTGACGATGCAACCCATGACGGCAACCTTAAGTGCCTCGACGCCCGGATATTTCTCGCGCCAGACCGGCATGTTCTTGCGGATATCGTCCTGGATCTTCTGGGCCAGTTCCTGGAAGACCGTGGATGTCGTGCGGCCGCAGCCGGGACAGGCGGCGACGACAGGAATGAACTGGCGGAAACCCATGACCTGCAGCAGCTCCTGCGCCACTTGCACCTCGCGGGTGCGATCGCCACCGGGCTCCGGCGTCAGCGAAATGCGGATTGTGTCGCCGATCCCCTGTTGCATGAGGATACCGAGCGGGGCGGAAGACGCGACGATGCCCTTCGAGCCCATGCCGGCTTCAGTCAGGCCAAGGTGCAGAGCATGGTTCGAGCGGGCCGACAGCATCGCGTAGACGGCAATCAGGTCCTGCACGGCGCTGACCTTGGCGGACAGAATGATACGGTTGCGCGGCAGGCCAATCTCTTCGGCAAGCTCGGCGGAAATCAGGGCCGATTGCACGATCGTCTCGCGCATGACCTGCTGTGCCGTCAGCGGAAAACCCTTGGCCTGATTATCGTCCATCAGCCGGGTCAGCAGTTCCTGATCGAGAGAGCCCCAGTTGACGCCGATGCGCACCGGCTTGTCGAACCGGATCGCCTGCTCGATGATCTCAGCGAACTGCTTGTCCTTCTTTGCCTTGAAGCCGACATTGCCCGGATTGATGCGATACTTAGCCAGCGCCTCGGCACAAGCCGGATGATCGGCCAGCAGCTTGTGGCCGATATAATGGAAATCGCCGATCAGCGGCACATCGAGACCAAGCCGCTCAAGCCGCTCGCGAATTTTCGGTACTGCTGCCGCACTCTCGTCGCGATCTACGGTGATACGCACCATCTCTGAGCCGGCGCGATGCAGGGCGGCGACCTGCGCCACCGTTCCGTCGATATCGGCGGTATCAGTATTGGTCATCGACTGGACGACCACCGGCGCACCGCCACCCACAATCACGCCGCCGACATCGACGGCAATGGAAGCCCGGCGCGGCTGCGGGTTGAAATCGAAGGACGAAGACATGAACGCCTCTTGGAAATGATCGGCAACTTGCTTTCAGGTGGATGACGAAAGCACAGATGTCAACGGCAAGATCATTCCTTGACGGCGAATTGATGACAGACAAAGCGTGCTGAAAGGTCGCCGGGCCGCCATCGCACCCCGGCGTAGAGGTCAATGACCGCCGTTCCGGTCGGCATGAACTGCGTGATGCGACAGCAGCAGCACCACGATGAACAGGATCGGAACGCACGTGAAGATGACAGCGAAGCCCGTATGCTCAGCGATGAAACCAATCAGCGACGGTGCAAACAGCATGCCGGAATAGCCCATGAAGGTCGCGACCGACAGCCCGATGCCCGGCGCCAGCCCCGGCATGTTGCCGGCGGCCGAAAAGGCGATGGGCACCATGTTCGAGATACCGATACCGGCAAGCGCGAAACCGAGGATCGCCAGCGGTGCGTTGGGTGCCAAGCCGGCAAGGACGAGACCGACGAGCGCTGTCAGCGTGCAGACGCGCAGCGTCTTCACGCCGCCGAAGCGATCGCGAACATGGTCGCCGGCAAAACGCATGATCGCCATGGTCGCGGAGAAGGCGGCGAAACCGAAGCCCGAGAGCGCAACGGAAGCGCCGAGCTCGTTGCGCAGATAAAGCGCGCCCCAATCCAGCACCGTGCCTTCCGGCACCATCGAGAACAATGCGACGAGACCGATCAGCCAGGGTAGTGGCGTCAACGGCAGCCGCAGTCTCTCCTTGGCCGTATCCGGATGCGGCTGGTCATGCAGGATCATCGGCCAGGCAATTGCAAGCACCGAGAAGCAAACGATGGTGACGAAGATCGCATGCGGCAGGACCCCGAAATGCGCAATGAACACGCCGCCGATGGCCGAACCGATCAGGCCACCAAGGCTCCAATAGGCATGACAGGATGACATGATCGCGCGGCGCATGGTCTTTTCGACTTCGACTGCATTCGCATTCATCGCTACGTCCATGGCGCCGACGAAGCCGCCAAGCAGGAACATGGCGCCGATCGCCACCCAGACATTGGGAACCAGCGTCAGAAGCAGGAGCAGCGGCGAGAGAATGATCGCCGTGACCCTCACCACTTTCTGCGAGCCAAGCTTGGCGATAAAGCCGCCAGCAATGGGCATCAGCACCAGCGACCCCACACCAAATGTCAGGATCAACAGGCCGAGAACGCTTTCGCCGATGCCAAGCGTATTCTTGAATTCCGGAATTTTCGGCGCCCAGCTGCCGGTGACGAAGCCGTTCATCAGGAAAAGCAGCGAGACTGCCAGCCTGATCTTCGGCATATAGCCCGACCGCACGGCGGGCGTTGGATTCGTGTGTTGATCCATTCTATTCTCCTCCGGCCGCGGCCGGGTTAGATCATGATTTCGATGATGTTGCCGTCAGGATCCGTGAGGACCGCCTCATAAAAGCCGTCGCCCGTCATGCGGGGCGGCGAAACCAGAATGTCGCGGCGGGCGGCCACCGCAGCCAAGGCATCGACAGCCCCACGGCTGCCGAGCGAAAGCGCGATATGGGCATAGCCCGCCCGTTCCGGCATGCCGCCAGCAGCGTCGATCCATGGACCTTGCATGATCTCAATCGTTGGCCCGTCCGCGAGCGAGAGGAACCGCGAAACGAATCCCTGACGCCTTGCGCTCTCATAGCGTTCGCCGATCTTGGCGCCGAAGGTCTCGGCCCAGAAAGAAGACAGACGCTCGATGTCCTGTGTCCAAAGTGCCACATGACCGATCCGCATCAGTTTCTATCCCTTGTGAGCACGACATCGATGCCGATCTTGCGAAACGCAGAAAGGGATGCAGCCGAGGCTCCGTCTTCGACGATCAGCGTGGTGCATTGATCTGCGGGAACGACCGCGTGCGGCGCGGATGTCCCGATCTTGTCCGCTGTTACCGCCACCAGAACGGCGGCGCTCTGCTGCGCCGCGAGGCGTTTGAAGGCAGCATCTTCATAATCGAAGGCGGTGATGCCGGCACCGACATCGATGCCGCAGGCACCGAGAATGCAAAGGTCGGGCCGCAAAGCCAAGATTTCGCGCTGCGCCGCCGACCCGACGGCACCGCCGACCTGCCGGTCGATCCGACCACCGATCACGATGATTTCGACGCCAATCTTGTCCAGAAGTGCTGCTGCAATCAGTGGCGTGTTGGTCACCGCGACCAGCCTGATATCGGCAGGTAGAGCCTGCGCAATAGCCAGATTGGTGGAGCTCGCATCGAAGAATACGGTCATGCCACTGCGGATGAATGACGTCGCGGCAACGGCCAGCGCCTGCTTGCGATCGGTCAATTCGGCAACGCGCTTTGCAAGGGAGGTTCCGCCGGGTGCAAGTGGCAAGGCGCCGCCGTAAACGCGCTCGCAAAGTCCCGCAGCTGCCATTTCCCGGAGGTCGCGGCGGATGGTATCTTCCGAGACGCCGAATTCCTTCGCGAGATCGACGGCAAGGACACGACCGGACGATTTCAGCCGATCCTGAATGATCGCTTGCCGCTGGCGAAGAAGAAGGTCAGTTTGCATATTCACTCAATCGTGCACAAGTCGGCATAAAAACGCAAAACCACGCATAGCAGCATTTTTACGGAATTCAACGGATTTTCGCAGAAATTGCTGGCGTGGCGCTTGATTTTTTGACCGCGAGGTCAAAATTCCGCTCAGGCTCGTGAAAAATGAGAAAAACTTTGCCGTTTCCCGATGATCTTGAAGTTTTGTGCGCATTCAACCTCGTCACAAAATGCGATTGTCCCGACATCCCGGCAGACGGGCCGGATGACAAGAAGAATGGAAAAATTGCCATGAAATGGACCCACACCCTCCTCGCTGCCGCAGCTTTCGCCCAGCTGGTAGTTGCCGGCGCTGCCCATGCCGGTTCCAACCTTGATGACGTCAAGTCGGCCGGCGTGCTGAAGATCGGCACCGAAGGCACCTACGCGCCGTTCACTTTCCATGACACCTCCGGCGCGCTCGTCGGCTTTGATGTCGAAATCGGCGAAGCCGTTGCCAAGAAGCTGGGCGTCAAGGCCGAGTTCCTGGAAGGCAAGTGGGACGGCCTTATCGCCGGCCTCGACGCCAACCGTTACGACACGGTCATCAACCAGGTGGGTATCACCGAAGAGCGCCAGCAGAAGTATGACTTCTCCGAACCCTACATCGCCTCCAAGGCCGTGCTGATCATCAAGGCTGACGACGACAGCATCAAGGCTTTTGAAGACCTGAAGGGCAAGAAGGCGGCACAGTCGCTGACCAGCAACTTCGGCAAGCTCGCCCAGGCTTCGGGCGCCGAACTCGTCGGCACCGATGGCTTCGACCAGTCCATCCAGCTCGTTCTAACCGGTCGCGCCGATGCAACCATCAACGACAGCCTCTCCTTCCTCGACTTCAAGAAGCACAAGCCGGATGCACCGGTGAAGATCGCCGCCGAGCAGGCCGACGCCGATCATTCCGGTATCATCATCCGCAAGGGCGAGCCGGAGCTTCTGGAGGCGATCAACAAGGCGCTTGCCGACATCAAGGCCGACGGCACCTACGACGCGATTTCGCAGAAGTATTTCGGCGCAGACGTCTCGAAGTAATCGCTATCTGCGGTCAATCCTTCCGGTTTCACCGCTCCTTGCCCTTCGCTATAGTCTGATCCGCTCGGCCTCCGAGCGGATCGTTTCGTTTGAAAGGACCTGTCCTTGCCCGCCTGGCTTCAACTCATGCTGGATTCGCTCCAGCCCCTCCTCTGGGCGGGCCTCATCTTCACCATACCGCTGACCCTCCTGTCCTTCGCGCTCGGGCTTGCGCTTGGCCTCATCACCGCGGTCGTCCGGCTGTTCGGGCCAAAGCCGTTGGTGGCTGTTGCCCGCTTCTATGTCTGGGTGATCCGTGGCACGCCGCTGCTGGTTCAGCTCTTCGTGATCTTCTACGGACTTCCCAGTCTCGGCATCCTGCTCGATGCCTTTCCGGCAGCGTTGATCGGTTTCACCCTGAATATCGGCGCCTACACCTCCGAGATCATTCGTGCCGTCATCTCCTCTGTCCCGCGCGGGCAGTGGGAGGCAGCCTATTCGATCGGTATGAGCTGGAGCCAGGCGATGCGGCGAACGATCCTGCCGCAGGCGGCCCGCGTTGCCGTGCCGCCGCTCTCCAACACTTTCATCTCTCTGGTGAAGGACACCTCTCTTGCCGCCGCAATCACGGTGCCCGAGCTTTTCCAGACCGCCCAGCGTATCGTCGCCACCACCTACGAGCCGCTGATCCTCTATATCGAGGCCGCGCTGATCTATCTGGCTTTGAGCTCGGTCCTTTCGACTTTGCAGGTGCGGCTTGAAAAGCGCTTCGCCCGCTATGGCGGCTTCCTGGAGGCACGCACATGATCGAGCTTTCCCATATTGAAAAACGCTTTGGCGACAATGTCGTCCTGAAGGATATCAGCGTTGCCATCGCCGAAGGCACGGTGACGGCGCTTGTTGGCCCCTCCGGCGGTGGCAAAAGCACCATGCTCCGTTGTATCAACCTGCTGGAAACGCCGACATCCGGCACAATCCGCCTGGGTGAGGAAACCATCCAGTTTTCACCCGGCAAGAAGACCGGCTGGGACGCGATCCAGCGCCTGCGCCGCCAGACCGGCATGGTGTTCCAGAATTTCCAGCTTTTCCCGCACCAGACGGCGATTGAAAACGTCATGGAAGGTCTGGTGACCGTGCTGAAATGGCCGAAGGACAAGGCCCGCGCCCGTGCGCTGGAGCTTTTGCAGAAGGTCGGCATGGAGCACAAGGCGGATGCATGGCCAGCAACGCTCTCCGGCGGTCAGCAGCAGCGCGTGGCAATCGCCCGTGCTCTTGCTCCATCCCCGCGCGTGCTGCTCTGCGACGAGCCGACCTCAGCGCTTGACCCGGAGCTCGCCGAAGAGGTCGTGGAAGTTCTGAGCCGGCTTGCCCGCGAAGGCACGACGATGATCATGGCCACCCATGACCTGCGGCTCGCCTCGCGCGTCGCCGATCAGGTGCTGTTCCTGGATGGTGGCCTGATCGTCGAAAGCGGCGCGCCGAAGGCAATCTTCCAGACACCGGAGCGGGAGCGAACCAAGAAGTTTATTTCCTCGTTGAGCGCTGGCCACAGCTACGACATCTGACGCGGTATCACGACGCTTCAGCCGATGTTCGGCCACGTATCCGAGAGTCGGTAGCCCTGCTGCCACGGATCGGTCGGGTCGAGCATCAGCTGCGACGTGTGCGTAACCCATGCCCGCCCCGAAATCACCGGGCGGATGGCCCGAACGCCAGCGACGTCCGTTGTCGATTCGATATGGCAATGAAACTCCGAACCAATGATCGAGCGGCCGACAAAGGTTTCGCCGAGACCGATCTGGCCGCGGGCGTGCATGACGGCGAGCCGCGCCGAGCAGCCGGTGCCCGTTGGCGAACGGTCGATCTTGCCGGGGCGGATGGCGACGGCATTGCGGCCGGTTAGCACGCCATTTTCCCTGACAACAGGTGCCGCGATCTGGCAGAACGAGATATGGTCCCAGTCGGGATTGGCAGGATGGACGAAGCCAAGCTGCTCGTTCGCAGCCGCCGTGATGCGCATGCCTGTGACAGCAAGATCCCGCGCCTCATCCGGCGCGAGCGAAAATCCCAGCCGATTCGCGTCGACGATGACAAAACTGTCACCGCCATAGGCGGTATCGACCGTCAGCGTTCCTATACCCTCGACCTCGATCACTGCATCGAGCTTTGCGGGGAAGGATGCGACGTTTCGGACATGGATACGCTCTGCCTTGCCATTAGCGCACTCGGCCCTGACATCGATGATGCCACCGGGCGCTTCCAGGATCATCTCGGTGATCGGCTCCTGCATCGGAATGATGCCGCTATCGAGCAGGACTGTGGAAACGCAGATCGAATTGGAGCCGGACATGGGCGGCGTATCGGCCGGTTCCATGATGATGAAGCCCATCTGGGCGCGTGGATCCTTCGGCGGCACCAGCAGGTTCACATGGCGAAAGACACCGCCACGGGGCTCGTTGAGCACGAAGTTGCGTAGCGTTTCATCCTGGGCGATGTAGCGGGACTGGGCCCAGAGGGTTTCTCCGGGCGGAGGCAACACGCCACCGACGATGACGTCACCCACTTCACCTTCGGCGTGAACGCCAATCACATGCACCACCTTGCTGCTGCGCATTCCTGTTCCCTTTGTTGAATATGGCGATCGGGTCGCCTTTGGCGGGAACCATAGGCCAGCGCACAAAGTGAGGGGAAGCAAAAAGGCTCCGAGGCGGTTTGACCCTGCAGCCTTTCTTTATTTCATGGTGCCAGAAACAGGAAGCCCGTCTCCGGAAAGCTCAATCAGGCGCCATAGACGATCAGCAGATCCTTGGCATCAATCTGGTCGCCGGTCCGGACGAGGACTTCGGCGATCGTGCCGTCCTTTTCCGCATGCAGCGCCGTTTCCATCTTCATCGCTTCGATGGAAAGCAGAACATCGCCGGCCTTGACCGACTGGCCCGCCGAGACGGCAACTGTCGAGATGACGCCCGGCATCGGCGCGCCGAGATGGGCGACATTGGTGATATCGGCCTTGCGTCGCGCGGCACTCGATGCAGCCCGGTTGCGATCCGGCACCTTGATCAGACGCGGCTGGCCGTTGAGCTCGAAGAACACTTTGACCATCGCCTGCTCGTCCGGCTCGCTCGTAGCCTGGTGCAGGATGACGAGCGAGACACCCTTCTCCAGGCCCGGCGAGAGCTCTTCGCCAGCCGAAAGCCCGTAGAAATAGGCAGGCGTCGGCAAAACAGAGACCGGACCATAGGTTTCGGCTGCCAATGCATAGTCAGTGAACACCTTCGGATACATAAGGTAGGAAGCAAACTCGAAATCCGACACCTCACGCTCCAGCTTCGTCTCAACCGCCTTGCGTTCCGCATCGAGATCGGCCGGCGGAAGAAGCGATCCGGGCACGGCCGTATAGGGCTCCTCACCCTTCAGCGCCTTCTTCTGCAGCGCTTCCGGCCATCCGCCCGGAGGCTGACCGAGATCACCCTTCAGCATCGAGACGACCGATTCCGGGAAGGAAACATCCTTGGCCGGATTGACGACATCAGCAACCGTCAGATCCTGGGAAACCATCATCAGCGCCATGTCGCCTACAACCTTGGAGGACGGCGTCACCTTGACGATATCGCCAAACATCTGGTTGGCATCGGCATAGGCCTGCGCCACCTGGTGCCAGCGGGTCTCTAGACCGAGCGAGCGCGCCTGTTCCTTGAGGTTGGTGAACTGGCCGCCCGGCATTTCATGCAGGTAGACTTCCGACGCCGGTCCCTTGAGGTCGCTCTCGAAGGCGGCATACTGGTTACGCACGGCTTCCCAATAGAAGGAAATGCGACGAATCCATTCCGGATCCAGACCGGGATCACGCTCGGAGCCCTTGAGCGCCTCGACGATCGAACCAAGGCACGGCTGCGAGGTATTGCCGGAGAAGGCGTCCATCGCCGCATCGACCACATCGACGCCGGCATCGACGGCGGCGAGCACGGTCGCAGCCGCAATGCCCGAGGTATCGTGCGTGTGGAAATGGATCGGCAGATCGGTAGCCTCGCGTAGCGCCTTGAACAGCATCTTCGCAGCGGCCGGCTTCAGAAGACCGGCCATGTCCTTCAGCGCGATCATATGCGCGCCGGCCTTTTCAAGATCGGCAGCGAGCGAGGCGTAATATTTCAGGTCGTATTTCGGGCGGGCGGAATTCAGGATGTCGCCAGTGTAGCAGATCGCTGCTTCACAGATCTTGTTCTCTTCAACGACGGCATCCATCGATACCCGCATGTTATCGACCCAGTTCAGGCAGTCGAAGACGCGGAAGACATCGATGCCGCCCTTGGCCGCCTGGCGGACGAAATACTTCACGATATTGTCGGGATAGTTCTTGTAGCCGACGCCGTTGGCGCCGCGCAGCAGCATCTGCAGAAGAAGGTTCGGCGCATCTTCGCGCACCTTGGCCAGACGTTCCCACGGGTCTTCCGTCAGGAAGCGCATGGAGACGTCGAAGGTCGCGCCGCCCCAGCATTCGAGCGAGAACAGGTTCGGGAGCGCCTTGGCGTAGGTGCTGGCGATGCGGGCGATGTCATAGGTGCGCACGCGCGTTGCGAGCAGCGACTGGTGGCCATCACGCATCGTCGTGTCGGTCATCAGTACACGCTTTTCTGCGCGCACCCATTCGCCGAATTTCTTCGGGCCGAGTTCGTCGAGCTTCTGCTTCGTGCCGGGCGGTACCGGCGCATCGATATACGGCACGATCGGCTTTGCCGCGTCCGCGCTCGGCTTCGGCCGGCCCTTGGCTTCCGGATGGCCGTTGACCGTGACGTCGGCGAGATAGGTGAGCAGCTTGGTGGCGCGGTCCTGGCGCTTGACCTGCTGGAACAGCTCCGGCGTCGTATCGATGAAGCGGGTGGTGTAGCTGTTATCGCGGAACTTCGGATGCGAAATGATCGCTTCCAGGAACGTCAGGTTGGTCGCAACACCACGGATACGGAATTCGCGCAGCGCGCGGTCCATGCGGGCAATCGTTTCCTGTGGATTCGGCGACCAGGCAGTGACCTTCACGAGCAGCGGATCGTAGAAGCGGGTGATGACCGCGCCCGGATAGGCCGTTCCGCCGTCGAGCCGAATGCCGAAGCCCGAAGCCGAACGATAACCGGTGATGCGGCCGTAGTCGGGAATGAAATTCTGCTCGGGATCTTCCGTTGTGATGCGGCACTGCAGGGCATGCCCGTTAAGACGGATGTCTTCCTGTTTCGGAACACCGGATTCCGGCGTGCCGATCGCAGCTCCTTCGAGGATGTGGATCTGCGCCTTGACGATATCGATGCCGGTCACCACTTCGGTGACCGTGTGCTCGACCTGGATACGTGGATTGACCTCAATGAAGTAGAACTTTCCTGAGTCCATATCCATCAGATATTCGACCGTACCGGCGCCGATATAGTTGGTCGCCTTGGCAATGCGGGTTGAATATCCGGCCAGTTCCTGACGCTGTTCCTCCGTCAGATAGGGGGCCGGTGCACGCTCCACGACCTTCTGGTTGCGGCGCTGGACCGAGCAATCGCGCTCGAACAGGTGCACAACGTTGCCATGGGTATCGCCGAGCACCTGGCTTTCGACGTGACGGGCGCGCTCGACCAGCTTTTCGAGATAGACCTCGTCCTTGCCGAACGCGGCCATCGCCTCGCGCTTGGCCTCGGTCACTTCACGGATCAGATCCTTCGGGTCGCGTATGGCGCGCATGCCGCGTCCGCCACCACCCCAGGAGGCCTTGAGCATGACCGGATAGCCGATCTGGTCGGCAAGGCGGCGAATTTCAGCTTCGTCGTCCGGCAGCGGCTCGGTTGCGGGCACGACCGGCACACCGATCTCGATGGCAAGATTGCGGGCCGCGACCTTGTTGCCGAGGCGCCGCATCGTGTCGCCCTTTGGGCCGATGAAAATGATGCCCGCTTCATGACAGGCATCGACGAATTCGGGGCTTTCCGACAGAAGGCCGTAGCCTGGATGAATGGCATCAGCGCCCGAAAGCTTGGCGACGCGGATCACTTCTTCGATCGAAAGATAGCTCTCGATGGGTCCGAGATCGCGAGCCAGATGCGGTCCGCGGCCGATCTGGTAGCTCTCGTCCGCCTTGAAACGATGCAGCGCGAGCTTGTCCTCCTCCGCCCAGATCGCAACCGTTTTGATCCCCAGTTCGTTTGCCGCGCGAAACACGCGAATAGCAATTTCGGACCGGTTGGCGACAAGGATTTTGGAAATGGGCAAGTCGGACTCCTCAAGACTTGAAACATAAAAATGCTGCACCGCGAAATACAGTATTAGCGTTTCATTTGAGGAAGTTCAATTTCCGTTTCCAACGACGATACGATTCTCGTGACAGGGGCATGACATCTGTTTCCGATAGGCAAAAATCCCTGTCGCACGACAATTTACATCAGCTGATCAGGCCCAGTCGGAAGGACAATGCAACGACGTGATGCCGGTTCTTCGCCTTCAGCTTTTCCTGAATGCCATTCATGTACCAGTCGACAGTATGGTTGGAGATGTTGAGCACCTTGCTGATCTCATTAGAGGTCATGCCGTCGGCCAGATAGTTGAGCGCTTCCATCTCGCGCCGCGTCATCTGAACTTCGACGCTCGATATCAGCTCCTCCGACACTGCGGGATCCGTCAATTCGAGAAGCCGCCAGAACATTTTCTTGGCGATCGCATCGAACAGGTTCATCTCGACGGGAGCCAGATCGACCACGCGTCCGCCGATCGTCATGTTGCCGAGAAGGCCGCGGCGTCCGTGGACAGGGAAAATATAGCCATCATGAAGACCATGCCCCCGGGCTTCGATCATCATGCGCTCCATGCGCTTGCGGTGCGGATCCGAGCGGAAGGCAACAACGGTGTCACGCCAGCGGAAACCCCTCTGGGCATGACCCAGATAGCGGATCGTCGGGTCGATGATGACGTATTTCTTCTTGATGTAGATCTGCGGCCAGCCTTCGGGCCAGCGGCCTGCGAGCAGCAGGCTGAGCGGGTCTTCATTCGGCTTGGGCTGCCGCACGATGCCGTAGTAGTCAAAACCGTAGAGGTCGAGAACACGCTCGAACTCCTTGACGATTTCGCCTCTGGTTTTCATCTCGTCGATGAGGCCGAGAAAGTTTACCAGCAATGCCACATTCATCCGAAATTCCTTTGGGTCCATGGATTTCACGCCCGGCACGTCTCCCGCAGCGCAGCATGAATAGATCGTTCAGCACTCATTCATGTTGCAGCCGCGATAATCTCCAACGTTAAGTCAAGGTACGGCATAAACGGGTCCTGCAGGTCACTGCAAGAGAGAAACAATAGCAAACTATGGAAATCCTGCTGCGGCCTTTGCCGGGCTAGAACCGAAGTTTGTTTTGTCTGCACACCGGAACTGTTTAACCGACCCTGCTGATGGAATGAATAGGGAGATTTCGCCACCGTGTTCCAAAACGTCCATGCGCAACCGCTTGGGCAGGGACGGGAATGGTCGATCTCCCGGCAGCGCAAGGACAGATGAGCGCTGCACCCGACAGTTGGCAACAAGGAATTGAGACCGTGTCATTGTTTCAGGTCTATGCAAGAGCGCTTCAGTATCTCAGCGTTCATAAATTTCGCGTTTCAGCGATCGTGCTGGCCAATATCGTGCTGGCAGCGATCACCATTGCCGAACCTGTCCTGTTTGGCCGTATCATCGATGCTATCTCGTCCAAGCAGGGCGTTTCCTCGATGCTGCTCCTCTGGGCCGGTCTCGGCGTTTTCAACACCATCGCTTTTGTTCTTGTCGCCCGTGAGGCCGACAGGCTTGCCCATACCCGTCGCTCGACGCTGATCACAGAGGCCTTTGGCCGGATCATCGCGATGCCGCTATCGTGGCATAGCCAGCGTGGCACGTCCAACGCTCTTCATACGTTGCTGCGTGCCTGTGAGACGCTGTTCGGCCTGTGGCTCGAATTCATGCGCCAGCACTTGGCGACGGCCGTCGCACTTATATTGCTGGTCCCGACGGCCATGGCCATGGATCTGCGCCTCTCTGCAGTCCTTCTCGTTCTCGGTATCCTCTACGTCATCATCGGCAAGGTCGTGATGAGCAAGACCAAGGAAGGCCAGGCCGCAGTAGAAGACCATTACCACACCGTATTCTCCCATGTTTCCGACTCGATCAGCAACGTTTCGGTCGTGCACAGCTACAACCGCATCGAAGCGGAGACCCGCGCGCTCAAGGAGTTCACGAACAAGCTGATTTCCGCCCAGCTGCCGGTTCTCGACTGGTGGGCGCTCGCCAGCGCGCTGAACCGCATGGCCTCCACCATCTCGATGATGACAATCCTCGTCATCGGCACGGTCCTTGTCCAACGGGGCGAGCTCGGCATCGGCGACGTCATTGCCTTCATCGGCTTTGCCGGCCTGCTGATCGGTCGCCTCGACCAGATGAAGGCCTTTGTGACGCAGATCTTCGAAGCCCGCGCCAAGCTGGAAGACTTCTTCGTCCTGGAAGATTCGGTGCGCGAACGTGAAGAAGCAGCCGATGCCGGCGAACTGAACCATGTGAAGGGCGAGGTTGAGTTCCGTAACATCTCCTTCAATTTCGCGAACTCGAACGAGGGCTTGCATAACGTCTCGTTCACGGCCAAGGCCGGCCAGACCATTGCTATCGTCGGCCCGACCGGCGCGGGCAAGACGACCCTGGTCAACCTGTTGCAGCGGGTACACGAACCCGCCGCCGGCAAGATCCTGGTCGATGGTGTCGATATCTCGACGGTGACCCGTAAGTCGCTGCGCCGCTCGATCGCCACCGTGTTCCAGGACGCCGGTCTGCTCAACCGCTCGATCTGCGACAACATCAAGCTTGGTCGCGAAGACGCGTCCCATGACGACGTCATCCGTGCCGCGGAAGCCGCTGCCGCTGCCGACTTCATCGAAGGCCGCCAGGGCGGCTACGATACCCATGTCGGCGAACGCGGCAATCGTCTCTCGGGCGGCGAACGCCAGCGCATCGCCATTGCTCGCGCCATCCTCAAGAACGCGCCGATCCTTGTCCTTGACGAGGCAACGTCAGCGCTCGACGTCGAAACGGAAAACCGTGTGAAGACCGCGATCGACAACCTGCGGAAGGATCGTACGACCTTCATCATCGCCCACCGCCTGTCGACCGTGCGCGAGGCCGATCTGGTGATCTTCATGGATCAGGGCCGGATTGTCGAAATGGGCGGCTTTAGCGAACTGAGCCAGAGCAACGGTCGCTTTGCCGCCCTGCTCCGCGCAAGCGGTATCCTGACGGACGAAGACGTCCGTATGAGCCACACGGCCGCCTGATCGAAATAGACTTCGCAAAGATTGGAGACCTCGCCCCGGCGGGGTCTTTTCGTTAGTGTGGGCGGAGCTTCTCAGGCGCGCGGCGCAGAGCCTGAAGACACCGAACCAAGCCAGTCAAGATAACGCCCATAGGCGAAATTCAGGCCGATGCCGGCAGCGACGAAAGCGGTTCCAAAGATCGCATTTTTGTCGGTCACGAAGACAAAAACCTGCCCGACCATGGCAAGGATGGTCCCGAAGATGAAAACCGGCAGCGAATGACGCCCGATGACCGCGAGCGGGTGATCGATGCGAAGCCGCGTCAGCTCGCTGAGCTGTGGCACCACGGCAAAGAGATAGCCCAGTGCCAGGACATGCAGAAAGCGTGGCGTCGACGAGAAAGTCTTGTCGAAGCCGGTCAAAACTGCCGGCAGGCCACAGGAAAAATCGATGTTCCACCAGGAAAACACCACCCAGCAGAAGGACAGCGCTATATAACCAGCGGCGAGCGCTACCAGCGGCGGATGCCGTACTAGTCCCGTCTCGACCGGTGGAAAAAGACATTCTTTGAAGCATTCATCGTCGCTCGCATTGTGGCGCCCCTGCCCTCTTGCGAACTTCTCGGATGTTGTCTGACAGATATGAAAACCGGCTTTGCAGCAGCAAAGCCGGTCAAAGGCTGTCACCGGCGGCTAAAGCAATAGGCTTTCATGCGCGGTTTCTGTGACAGTTTTATTATCGATGCTGACGATGACAGCACCTTCCACATCCCGGGTCACGGAAATTTCGCGCACCTTGCCATCGACGCGAAGCTTGGCAGTAAATCCGCTCCAGCTTTCCGGCAGTGCAGGTTGCACAACGAGTTCGCCACCCCGCTTGCGGATGCCGAGGATGCCCTCTACCGCAGCGCGATAGAGCCAGGCGGCTGAGCCCGTATACCAGGTCCATCCGCCGCGCCCCGAGAGCGCGCCATCACCATAGATATCAGCCGCGACCACATAGGGCTCGACCCGATAGGTATCGGCAGCATCCCGATCCCTGGCATGATTGACCGGGTTCAGCATCTGGAAGGCACGCCAGGCGTCGTCGGCACGGCCCTGCGCGGCAAGCGCCAGTACCGTCCAGGTCGCCGCATGGGTATATTGCCCACCATTTTCACGCACCCCCGGAGGATAGCCCTTGATATAGCCGGGATCCTGCGACGTGCCCGAAAGGGGCGGCGTGAACAGGCGGATGATCTGGTGATCGGAATCGGCAAGTTCGGAAAGAACCGCGTCCATTGCCTGACGCGAACGATCCCGGTCGCCCTCGCCGGAAAGCACACTCCAGGATTGGGCGATCGAATCGATCCGGCACTCGTTCGCTTCCGCTGAACCGAGCGGCGTTCCATCGTCATAATAACCGCGACGGTAATATGCGCCGTCCCAACCGGCCGTTTCAAGGGCAGCTTTAAGAGTTTCGAGATGCTTTTCCCAAATGTCGGCGCGCGCGGTATCGGAACGCTCGCGGGCAATACCGACAAACGAGCGTAGCGTCGCCGCGAGGAACCAGCCGAGCCAGACGCTGGTGCCGCGCCCCTCGATCCCGACGCGGTTCATGCCATCGTTCCAATCACCGCCGAGAATCAGCGGCAAACCGTTCTCGCCTGTTCGTTTGATGGCAAGATCGAGTGCGGCGGCGCAATGCTCATAGAGACTTGCCCGACGTTCGGACACCATAGGCTGGAAGAAGCTGTCATGCTGACCTTCCGCCAAAGCCGGTCCTTCGATGAAGGCAATCTGTTCGTCGAGAATGTCCTTCGTGCCGGTGACCTTGCAGTAATACTGCACGGCGTGGCCAAGCCAGACGACGTCATCCGAGATCAGCGTGCGCACGCCCGATCCATTGCCCGGCAGCCACCAGTGCAGGACATCCCCTTCCGGAAACTGTCGGGCGGCCGCGTTGAGGATTTGGGCACGGGCCAGTTCCGGTCGGTGGATCAGGAAGGCAAGTGTATCCTGCAACTGGTCGCGGAAACCGAAGGCGCCGCTTGCCTGATAAAAGGCCGAACGGGCGAGGATGCGGCAACCGAGGCTCTGGTAGGGAAGCCAGGCATTGACCATCGTGTTGAAGGCCTTGTCGGGTGTATCGACCGTAAGGACCCCTATGAATTCATCCCAATAGGCCTTGGTCTCTTCGAGCATGGCGCCGACCGAAGCCTTCATCCCATCCGCGAGGATGCCCCTGGCCAACTCCTCATTGTCGCCGTCGCCGACAAGGAAGGTTATATCGCGGCTTTCACCCGGCTTCAGTACCAGATCGATCGCAAGAGCGGCACATGGATCGCCATCTGCCTCGATTGCACCGGAGAGACCAGAACCGGCAAGCACCGCTGACGGTGCGTGAATGCCGCCGCCCTTACCCAGAAATTCGCGCCGGCTTGTCGTGAAGTCATGCACGACTTCGCTGGCCGCAAAGAACGCCATACGACCGGAATAATCAATGCTGTAGGGGTTTGTCGCCAGAAGCGCTCCGGTTGCCTCATCCCGTTTCGA
Organism: Pararhizobium capsulatum DSM 1112; assembly: GCF_030814475.1. Classification (NCBI taxonomy): domain Bacteria; kingdom Pseudomonadati; phylum Pseudomonadota; class Alphaproteobacteria; order Hyphomicrobiales; family Rhizobiaceae; genus Pararhizobium; species Pararhizobium capsulatum. Next base: position 221,308 of record NZ_JAUSVF010000001.1, read on the forward strand.
CAGGATGAAGGGCGCGGTCTTGGAACGATTGTTGCCCAGCACCCATTCAAGATAGCCGTAGACCTTGAGGCTGCGCTCCGTCGTCGCATCGTTGCGCAACGTCAGACGAATGACCTTGACCGGCAGGGTCCGATGTACGGTCTGCGTCACCTCGAGGCTCAGCTCGTCCTGTGTGCTTGCAAAAACCGAGTAGCCAAGTCCGTGACGGGTCTCAAAGACCGTCGATGTACGGCGAGACAGGCTGCCATAAGGCGTCAGAACAGCGCCGCTTTCCATGTCACGCACAAAGATTGCTTCGCCGGGACGGTTAGTCACGGGATCGTTGGTCCAGTTCGTCAGCTGATAGTCGCGTGAATTGCGGCTCCAGGTGAAAGCGGCGCCTTCGGCCGCGACATGGAAGCCGAAGATCTCGTTGGAGATCACGTTGATCCACGGTTGCGGGGTCGCTTCGCCGCCGCGCAGGCGCGTGACATATTCGCGGCCATCCTTTGAGAAGCCGCCGTAACCATTCCAGAAATCGAGGCCTTCGCCGGAGATTTCGGCCTTGGCAACCTCCGGTAGCATAACCGCAAGAATAGGCAACTCAATCTTGGATTTTTCCTTGGACGGTGACGAGAACAACGCCTCGGCACGGCTGATCTGATCCGAGATCGTGCCATTGCGAGCGTGGAACACCGCACGCGATGCAGAAAGCAGCGCCGACCACGTCTGCGGCTCCATGATGTCGCGACGAACGGCGAAGATATGCTGGCGCGGCCCGTCCGAGAGCCCGCGCAGACGGAGGTTTTCGCACATGGCGTCCAGCGCATGCTGCATATCCTGCGCATAGGACGCAGCACGCTCATTGACGATCACCAGATCGGCGGTAACGCCGCGGGCGCGCATATATTCCTGCGCCTTCAGCGCTTCTCGGGCGATGTTCAGATCGACATCATCATTGATACGTACCGTGAAGATCGGGAAGTCGCCCGAGATCGACAGCGGCCAGAGCGCGGACTGTGGACCGAGACCGGCCTGCACCGTCGCACCGTCGGCGCGAAGCTGCATATCCGGATAGGCAAGATAGCGACCGAGCATCTGGAAGCTCGCAGCCTCCTGCGAGGTGATGCCGACGTGGCGCATCTGTACCTGGCTGCGCGTCCAGGCATGGATCTGCTCATGGTTGAAGCTGTCGGGATGGCGATAACGGTCGATTGCGCGGTCGATCTGCTCGCGGTTGGGTGCGGCAATCGTCCAGACGATGATGCTCACCTTCTTGTTGGCGGGAACACGGATGACGCGGCGCAGCGACATGACCGGATCGAGCGTGTAGCCGTCGGTGCCCGAAAGCGATGCGCCCTCGTCGAACGCCTGCGCTTCCGCAAGCGTGCGGCCAACGCCGACAAAGCGGCGACGATCGGTCTCGGCTTCGGTGTGCCGGTCACCGCCGGAATTATCAGCGATGAGATGGGCCACTTCCATATCCGGCTCGCCAGGGCTGCGCTTGTTGCGCACGACGCGAATGACGTCGCCCTTGGCATCGATCTCGGTGTGGATGAACATCTTGGAAAACAGCGGATGAGCACTGTCGGTATCATCGGTCGTCAGGACCGGTTCGGCATAGGAGGTGACTTCGATGAACCGATCTTCCGAGCCGGCATTCAGAAGGGTAAGGCGACGGCCTTCGGCATCATGCTCGGTGGCGACGATGCACTCGACCTCACTCGTCAGATCGCCGACGACCTTGACGAATTCCGCCTTGTCGTCCCCGAAACGGGTCATGGTCTTTTCGCCGGCCGCCCGTCGAGGTTCTGCGGTCGCGGACCACCAGTCGCCCGTCGTCGTATCGCGCAGGAAAAGGAAGGTTCCCCAGCGATCTTCCGTCGGGTCTGGCTTCCAGCGCGCCACCGTCTGGCCGTTCCAGCGAGAATAACCGGCGCCGGTCGCTGTCAGCATGACGGAATAGTGACCGTTCGACAGGAAGACGGTTTCGCGATCCTTGAGCAGCGGATTGTTGATGGTGCGGACCTCCGGACGAAGCAGGTCTTCAGGGCCTTTGCCCAGCGATTCCGGTTCGCGCTTGGCGTTGATGACCGGAATGTCGCGCGGCGCCTTTTCCTGCAGCAGCAGCTCGGCTGCCTCGATCACCGGATCGGCATGGAACCATTCGCGCAGGCGTCCTTCGAAAACGACGTTGGCCACGGCCGCAATCGACATGCCGTGATGGTGGGCGTAGTAGTTGCGCACCACTGCACAGGTCTGGCCTTCCGGCACGCGCGTCGGGGTATAGTCGACTGCATCATGGAAGCCATAAACGCCGAGTGCGCCGACCGCTCTCAGCCGTTCGAGGTTCGAAAGCGCCGCCTTCGGATCATACATGCTTGCAAGAATCGACGCGTAAGGCGCGATGACGGCATTTTGACCGAGGCCACGCTTGAGACCCAGCGTCGGCACGCCGAAATTGGTGTACTGATAGGTCAGTTCATGGTCGCGCGCATTGAAGGCGGCTTCGGAAATGCCCCACGGCGTGCCCAGGCGGCGGCCGTGGTTCATCTGTTCCTTGACGATCAGATTGTTGGTCTGGTTCAGGATACCGCCCTGACGCTCCTGCATGACCAGCGGCGGCATCAGATACTCGAACATCGAGCCGGACCAGGAGACGAGCGCTCCGCGCGCGCCGATCGGCACGATCGGACGGCCGAGCTTGTACCAGTGTTCGGTGGGCAGATCACCCTTGGCGATGGCAAACAGGCTGGTCAGGCGGGCTTCCGAGGCGAGCAGGTCATAGCAGGCTTCGTCCAGTTCGCCTGTGTTGACCCGGTAGCCGATCGACAGCAGGCGCCTTTCCTTGCGGAAGAGGAAGCTGAAATCCATCGTAAAGGCGAGATCGCGGGTACGATCACGAAGCACGATCAACCGCTGCCGGAGGCTTTCGATCGCGGTCACGTCGAAAACGCCATCGGCGATGTGCGCTTCGCAGGTGTTGACCAGAAGGGCGGCCCAGTTGGAGACTTCACCGCTCTTAGCGCTCTTCACCTCATGATCGAGATTGACCGTCAGCTTGTGAATGTCGCGCGCCAGCACAGCGAGATTGATGACGCGAATCGAGGCAAATTCGTGCTCGCGTTTCACCGTTTGGAGCGCATTCTCAAAACCGCTCAGACGTTCTTCCAGCAGTTTGCGCAGCGGACGCACTGTCTTGCGATCGTCCGGCAATTCGGCAAGCGTTTCCACCAGGATCGCGGCGACATCGCCAATGCCGTCGAGATTGCCCTGGACATGGGCGGACGGAGCTTCGGCCCATTCGCGGCACATAGAGGAAACCGCGATCAGGTGACCGGCAAGATTGCCGCTGTCGACGGCCGAAATATACTTCGGCTCCATGGTTTCCAGCGTATCGGTCTTGTACCAGTTGAACAGATGGCCGCGGAATTTGGGCATATGATCGACGGTGGAAACCGTTTCTTCGAGCCGTCGTATAGTTTCCTCGAAACCAATCCAGCCGAAATCACGGGCGGACATCACCGACAACAGGTAGACGCCGATATTGGTCGGCGATGTGCGTTCTGCCAGGATCGGATGCGGTGTTTCCTGAAAATTGTCGGGCGGCAAAAAGTTCTGCTCGGCCGTCACAAACTGCTCGAAATAGCGCCAGGTGCGGCGCGCAATCTTGCGAAACTCGTCGATGACATCTTCTGGCACGACCAGCTGGTCTTCGGTTTCGGCCGATTGGCTGACGAACCACGCGATGGCCGGAGAAAGCATCCAGAGCGCCGCAAAGGGGATACCTATGAAAGGCAAGCCTGTATCCGAGATCGCGGCCAGGGCCAGCGATATCACGGCCAGCACGGGCGCAATCCACATGGACCGGTAATAATCCCAGATGCTGCCGCCGGCAGAACTCTGGACCTGGGCTGCGGTGCGCCATTCCAACATCAGCTTGCCGCTGACGAAGGTTCGATAGAGCGAGCGCACGATGGCATCGGCCATCATCGCTGCAGAATGGGCGATAAAGACGATCCGCAATGCGACCTGGGCGTTGGCGGCCTGCACTTCGGACAGAACAGCATGCAGATGCGCTCGTGCGACAATGTCGCTGCGGCGTGGCATGATGCTGGAGAAAAGCGAGAGCGTGGGCGCGACGAACAGGCTGAAGATCAGCACGAACTGCCAGATCAGCGCCTGGGTCGGCTCCATGTAGTACCAGCCCATGACCGAGGCGACGAGCCAGGCGATCGGAATCAGCGAGCGGCGCAGATTGTCATACATCTTCCACCGGCCAAGAGGGGAAAGGCCGTTCGCAAGATTGAAGATGTAGGGAAGCAGCTGCCAGTCGCCACGGGCCCAGCGATGCTGGCGCGAGGTTTCGACTTCGTAGCGGATCGGGAAATCTTCGACCAGCTCGACATCGGTAACCAAGGCGCAGCGCGACAGCGAGCCTTCGAGAAGGTCATGGCTGAGGACAGCGTTTTCCGCGACCTTGCCCTTCAGCGCAGCTTCGAAAGCGTCGACGTGATAAAGCCCCTTGCCGGTGAAGGTGCCTTCGCCTGCAATATCCTGGTAGACGTCGGAAACCGTGAAGACATACGGATCGATACCGCGATTGGCCGAGAAGATGCGCTGGAACGCCGACGCCTCGCTACCGGTCGTCAGCGACGGCGTTACACGCGGCTGAAGAATACTGTAGCCGGCCGTTACCTTCTGGGTAACCGGATCAACCACCGGACGATTGATCGGGTGATAGAGCTTGCCGACGAGCTTCGTCACCGCATCGCGCATCAAACGCGTATCGGAATCGAGCGTCATGACGTATTGCACATTCTCCGGCACCGTATTGGCGCCCGCGAGGAACGACGTATCCTTGTCACCGCGCAGCAGCAGGTTCAGCTCATGAAGCTTGCCGCGCTTGCGCTCCCAACCCATCCAGGCGCCTTCGGATTCATTCAAGAGACGGCGACGATGCAGCAGATAGAAGCGCGTCCGGCCGTCATGGGCATAGCGCGCCGCAAGCGTTGCAATCTCGCCCTTGGCATAGTCCAGCACTTCCAGATCGGCAGCGGTTTCCTCGACCTTGCTGTCGGCCCAGTCACTGACGAGGGCGTAGTAGACCTCACCGCGCGGATTGGCGAGATAGTGGACTTCGAGATTGCGCACCAGTTCATCGACATGATCGCGCTTGGAGATCAGACAAGGCACCACGACGAGGGTGCGCGCATCTTCCGGGATACCATCCAGGAACTCGTAGCCAACCAGGCGCGACGGCGTGACGAAGAACGTGACGAGCGTGTTGAACAGGCCCATCGCGCCTTCCGAGGCCGGAAGGGCAAACAGCAGCAGCATGATCAGCTTCGCGCCACTCGGAATATCCATCGGGCTGACGAAGAGATAGACCAGCACCATCGCCAGGATCGTCAGAAGAATATTCGGCCCCGCAATCGCCATCCAGTCCAGCTTGCGGCTGGCACGAACAATCCGCTGCACGACGGATGGACGATACTCGATCTTCGCCTCAAGAAGACGTCGCCTCTTGCCGACGAGGAAATCTCCGACATTGGCCGGCCGCGAGAAATCATCCTTCACCGGCGTGCCGGACTCGTCCCGCACCATGGCAAGCGCAAGTTCGGTCACTTCGAGTTCGGTTTTGCCGGAGCGGCGCGCCAGACGCTCGATCGTGTTGCGGTACTTGTTGCGCGATCCGAAATCGAGCGCGGTATAATCCGATCCCTGGCGCAGGGCTTCGTCGAGCTTGCTGACACTCTCGAACCAGACGGCCCAGTCGTTGTCGTCGATCTCACGCAGGCTGCGGATGATGTTGCTCATCGTCGCATTGCCGGACGAAAGCCGGTTCTGCTCGGCGAGAAGCGCGCTCTCCACATCGCTGTCGCGCTTTTCGAGCTGCTCTTCGAGCCAGTTGATCACCAGCCCGGACGTCTGCGATCCATCGCGCAGGCGATAGAGCAGCTGCGCCACGAAAGTATTGTCGGCGGAAAGCGGCTCGATCTCCGTAAGGAGCACCTTGACCTTGTCGGTGTCGTTGAGGCGGATCACCTGGTCGGCGATATCGTTTGCCTTGCGGCGCATGCCGCGCGAGCGATCGACGCGGATCGCGATGCGCCGCAGGTTCTCGATCAGCACGAAACGGAGCAGCGACGGCAAAGCCCAGAGTTCGCCGATCTTGAGGGTGCCATGCTCCTGGAAGCCCTCGACCATCGCGGTCAGGCTCTCGCGGGAAACCGTGCCGTGGGTGTGGGCGACATAAAGCCAAGCCAGCGCCAAGGTACGCGGTATGGTGACGCCAGCGACATCGATGGTCAGGAGCTGACGATAGAACTTACGCGGGAAATCGCGCCGGACTTCCTGGATCGCCTCCTCGACGATGTAGTGATTGTCGAGCAGCCATTCGGCAGCCGGCGTGATGGAAGCGCCGGCTTCGACATCGCGTGCCGTCACCTTGTAGACGCGGAAAATCTCGTTCTCATTTTCGCGATGACGCGCGCGGAAATCGAAGGAGAAGAAGGCAGGCAGGTTCGAGGCACCATTGAGTGCCAGGTTCGAGCCACAGGCGCGCAGCTCGTCGATGGTGAAATAGGTCGAGCGGATCGAATCGTTATAATCGATTTGCCTGGATTCAGCGTCGCGCGGAGTATTGGAATTATTATTGGGCATGGGAGCGGGTTCTGGGTCCAAGCGGTGTTGACGGGTGTCATCCTCATCCTGTTCCGGCAGGATGAGGCGCGCCCCTGAGGAATGGCCTTGCGCCGCCACGGCCCTAGATACTCGCTCGTATCGCGCCGTAAGCGATCATGATCTGCGCTTGCGCAGAACCACAACCACCGGCATTGCCCGCATGGGCGTAGGACATCGTGAAAGCGGCAGTCGGTTCAGGGCCGCGTGATCTATGAAAGTGGCATTTTTTAGCCGTTGAGCCAATGCGTTGCAAGGATGTGAAGGCATGCCAGCGGCATAATAAATCCCGCCCCGCAGTCAGGAACATGCGGGGAGAAGCCACGGAGGCGAGATTGGATCTCGGGGCGGTCCTTGCCGTAGAGATAGGAATGATCATCAGCTGCCTAACGCTGCGTCGATGTAAAGGTTCCTTTCTTCGTCATCAGCTGGCAATTTCATCCGGCAGTCGTTTCGGTTATTCGACCTGGGTCGTGATCCAGGTGCGAAACGCCTCGGTGATAGGGTTCTCCAGCTTGCCTTCCGGAACGACGAGGTAATAGGAATTTTCGGTCTGCATTGGGCTATCGAAAATCACTCGCAGCCGGTCGGTGGCCAGTTCCTGCTCGATCAGGTAGCGCGGCACCAGCCCGAAGCCGAGACCGGCAACAGCCGCTTCTATGACCATGGAAAACTGGTCGAAGCGATTGCCGCGATAGGCCGACTTCATCTCGCTGCCGTTGAGCTCGAACCATTGCGCCCACATCTTCGGTCGCGTCGCCAAGTGTAGCAGCGGCTTGTCTTCGAGCTCTGCAGCTTCCCTCATGGGATGGGCCGCAATCAGCTGCGGGCTGGCAACCGGCACGATGATCTCGCTGCAGAGATAGCTGCAGGTCGCATGCGCCCAGATCGGCTGACCGTAATGAATGGCAAGATCGAAATTCTCTTCCTCGAAATCGAAGGGTTTCGAGCGCGAGGCAATGTTGATGACCGTGCCGGGATAGCGTGCGATGAAATCGGGAAGCCGGGGCGTCAGCCACCGGCTGCCGAAGGTTGGCAGCGAGGCGATGGAGAGCGACGAATCGGAGCGCGCCGATGCCATAGCGCGCACCATCATCTCTTCGGATTGATGCAGCAACCGTCGAACTTCGGGCAAGAACTTCTGCCCGGCTTCGGACAGGATCACCCGCTGGCGGATGCGCTCGAACAGCAGCACGCCGATCTGGCTCTCCAGGTCCTTGATCTGGCGACTGACAGCACTTTGCGTCAGATTCAGTTCAGCCGCGGCCTGGGTGAAGCTGCCATGGCGTGCGGCGCATTCGAAAGCCTGGAGCGTGGTGATGTCCGGCACCAGCCGTCTGCTCAACTTCATTCCGACCTCGCATGATCATAGTCACAAGGAACGCAATCAAAGCTCATTCGGCTCCTATATGATACTGAATGAGAATGATCACCCCATCCGTATTCCTTAATGCGAGGCGTGCCGCCGTGAAAGAAAATAGTTTCGTTTCCACCGATGACATCCGCTCGGCCTTCTCGGCCGCGATGTCTGCCATGTACCGCACCGAGGTTCCGGCCTACGGTACGCTGATGGAGCTTGTGGCAACCGTGAACGCCGAGACGCTTGCTGCCGACCCGGCTTTCAAGGCTCGTCTTGAAGACACCGACACGCTGGAGCGCATCTCCGAAGAACGCCACGGCGCCATTCGCCTCGGCACGCCCGCCGAACTTTCGATGATGCGCCGCGCCTTTGCCGTCATGGGCATGTACCCGGTCGGCTACTACGATCTATCGACCGCCGGCGTCCCGGTTCACTCCACAGCCTTCCGTCCCGTGGGTGATGAGGCCCTGAAGCGCAACCCGTTCCGCGTGTTTACCTCGCTGCTGCGCCTCGATCTCATCGATGACATGGAGTTGCGTGCGGAAGCCGAGGACATCCTGTCCCGCCGCCAGATCTTCACGCCACTTGCCGTTGCGCTGACCGAAAAGGCCGAGCATGACGGCGGCCTCAACAAGGTCGATGCCGATCGCTTCGTATCCGAAGTGCTGGAAACGTTCCGCTGGCATGACAAGGCCAATGTCAGCCCTGCCATGTACCACCGCCTGCACGATGCGCACCGGCTGATCGCCGACGTCGTGTCCTTCAAGGGACCGCACATCAACCACCTGACGCCGCGCACCCTCGATATCGACGCCATCCAGGCCCGCATGCCGGATTACGGCATTGCGCCAAAGGCCGTCGTAGAAGGCCCGCCGACGCGCAGATGCGCGATCCTGCTGCGCCAAACGTCCTTCAAGGCCTTGGAAGAGCCGGTTTCCTTCCAGGCCGAAGACGGCAGCTGGCAGGCCGGCTCCCATACCGCCCGTTTCGGGGAAATCGAGCAGCGCGGCATTGCGCTGACGCCGAAGGGCCGCGCTCTCTATGACGAACTTCTCACTGCATCCCGCAAGATCGTGCGTCCTGCAGCCGATGGCTCCAATGCTGCTGAATACGAGAAGGCACTAGAACAGGCTTTCGTCGATTTTCCTGACACCTGGGCCGAAATCCGCATCAAGGGCCTCGGCTACTTTGCCTATTCGCTGACGGAAAAAGGTCGCCGCGCCGGCGTCGTTGCCTCCACGGATATCGAAGGCCTGATCGCGACCGGCCTCGTACAGTTCGACCCGATCGTTTATGAAGACTTTCTGCCGGTCAGCGCCGCAGGTATCTTCCAGTCGAACCTTGGTGACGATGCTGCCCAGGAATTTGTTGCGAGCCCCAACCAGCAGCGTTTCGAAATCGATCTCGGAGCAACGGTTCTGAACGAATTCGATCACTATGCCGGTATTGAGCAGGGCTCGATTGATGATTGTATCCGGGCACTGTCGAAGCTTGAAGCTGCCGAATAAGGGACGTCAATGCTCAATGAAAACCATATGGCCGCCCTGAAGGCGCTGGTCTCGGACAAGGGTCTTGTCTGCGATCTCAGCGATATGGCGACCTATGAGAAGGGTGCGCGTTACGACGAGGGCCGTGCGGCGCTCGTCCTGCGTCCGCAAACGACTGAAGAAGTTTCGGCTGTCGTCGCTTACTGCGTGAAAAACGACCTGCCGCTTGTTCCGCAATCCGGCAACACCGGTCTCGTTTCCGGCTCGACACCGGATGCAACGGGCACGCAGATCGTGCTGAGCCTCGATCGCATGACCAAACGCTTCGATCTCGATCTTGACAACCGCTCGCTTCGCCTCGACGCCGGTTTCACCCTGTTGGAGATCAACCGTCGGCTTGAACCGCACGGCCTGTTCTTCCCCATCGATCTGGGTGCCGACCCGCGTCTCGGTGGCATGATCGCCACCAACACCGGCGGCTCGCGCTTCCTGAAATATGGTGATGTCCGCAAGAACACGCTGGGCATGACCGTCGTTCTCGCCGATGAAGCTGGCACCATGCTCGATCTCAATTCGGACCTGCGCAAGAACAACACCGGCATCGACTGGAAACAGATCTTCATCGGCACATCCGGCGCCTTCGGTATCGTCACCGAATGCGTGATCAACCTGGAACGTCTGCCACGCCAGACGGCGACAGCCTATCTCGTGCCCGCAAGCGGCGCCCATGTGATGCCGTTGCTGCGCGCCATGGAAGAGCGGCTCGGCGCCTATCTCTCGGCCTTCGAAGGCATGTCGAAAGATGCGGTCGCCGCCGCTCTTTCCCACGTGCCATCGCTGAGGAATCCTTTTCAGGGCGGAAACATTCCGGACTATGTGATCCTCGCCGAGATTTCCCGGACCTGGGAACCACGTGAAGGCGAGCAGTCGCTTGATGCGGTTCTGGAAACCGTGCTTGGCGAAATCTGGGAGAGCGACGACGCTCCGCTTGCCGACGCCTTCGTCGGGCCGGCCTCGGAGATGTGGTCGCTGCGCCACGCATTGTCGGAAGGCGTCAAACATCTCGGAAAGCTGATCGCCTTCGATCTTTCCTTCCGCAGGGGTGATATCATGGCCTTCTGCGACCATATGAAGGCTGAAATGCCGCACACCTTTCCCGAAATCACCATCTGCGATTTCGGCCATATTGGCGATGGCGGCGTGCACTTCAATCTGGTCGTGCCGAAAAACAGCACGACAGCATCCGATCCGGATTTCGAGAAGCGCCTGCGCGATTTCGTGTTTTCGATCGCTGTTGAAAAATTCGACGGCAGTTTCAGTGCAGAACATGCCATCGGCCGCAAGAACCAGGCCTACTACGACCAATACACGCATCAGCACATCAGGGACCTCGCCAAGGGCCTGAAGTCGATCACCTCGCCGGGAAAGCTCGGCACGGTCCGCTTCTGACAGTCTCTATATCCAAATCAAGAACGGGAGTTTGCTCACCATGAACATTGCAACCAAGCCGGTGAACGTCGCCGCTGAAGCCGCTAGCCTCCTCGACAAGCTGGGCGTCGACAAGGCGCTTTATACGGGCGGCGATATGGTCTCCTTCTCGCCGGTCACCGGCGAGCAGATCGCCAGCCTGAAGACCGTTTCGGCTTCAGAAGCCGCCGCGAAGATTGAAAAAGCCGATGCCGCTTTCCGCGCCTGGCGTCTCGTACCCGCCCCCAAGCGTGGCGAACTGATCCGCCTGCTTGGTGAGGAGCTTCGCGCCCACAAGACCGAGCTTGGCCGCCTCGTTTCGCTCGAAGCCGGCAAGATTCCGTCGGAAGGCCTCGGCGAAGTTCAGGAAATGATCGACATCTGCGATTTCGCCGTCGGCCTTTCCCGCCAGCTCTACGGCTTGACGATCGCAACCGAGCGCCCCGGTCACCGCATGATGGAAACCTGGCATCCGCTCGGCGTCATCGGCGTCATCTCCGCCTTCAACTTCCCGGTCGCCGTCTGGGCGTGGAACACGGCGCTGGCCATCGTCTGCGGCAACGCTGTTGTCTGGAAGCCCTCAGAAAAGACCCCGCTCACCGCCCTTGCATCGCAGGCTATCCTTGACCGCGCCATCGCCCGCTTCGGCGACGCGCCGGAAGGCCTGAGCCAGGTTCTGATCGGGGATCGCACCATCGGCGAAGTTCTCGTCGATCATCTGAAGGTCCCGCTGGTTTCGGCCACCGGCTCCACCCGCATGGGCCGCGATGTCGGTCCGCGCCTTGCCAAACGTTTTGCCCGCGCCATCCTCGAGCTCGGCGGCAACAATGGCGGCATCGTCTGCCCGTCTGCCGATCTCGACATGGCGCTCCGCGCCATCGCCTTCGGCGCCATGGGCACTGCTGGCCAGCGCTGCACGACGCTGCGTCGTCTGTTTGTTCACGACAGCGTCTACGACCAGCTCGTTCCGCGCCTGAAGAAGGCCTATCAGAGCGTTTCCGTCGGCAACCCGCTGGAATCGTCGGCACTGGTTGGCCCGCTGGTCGACAAGGCCGCCTTCGACAACATGCAAAAGGCGCTTGAGGAAGCAAAGGCGCATGGCGGCGCGATCACCGGCGGCGAGCGCGTCGATCTCGGCTATGCCAACGGTTATTATGTGAAGCCTGCTCTGGTCGAAATGCCGAAGCAGGACGGCCCGGTCACCGAGGAAACCTTCGCACCGATCCTCTACGTCATGAAGTACAGCGACTTCGACGCAGCCCTTGCCGATCACAATGCTGTTGGCGCCGGCCTCTCCTCGTCGGTCTTCACGCTCGACCTGCAGGAAGCCGAACGCTTCCTGTCGCCGGACGGTTCGGATTGCGGCATCGCCAATGTCAACATCGGCACATCAGGTGCTGAAATCGGCGGCGCCTTCGGTGGAGAGAAGGAAACCGGCGGCGGCCGCGAATCCGGTTCGGACGCGTGGAGGGCCTATATGCGCCGCGCCACCAACACCATCAACTATTCCAAGGCCCTGCCGCTGGCACAGGGCGTGTCCTTCGACATCGAATAATCGGAGCGACATCCATGACCATCACTGCAACAATCGAGGAGGCGGGCTTTTCGCCCGCCTCGCGGATCTCGACGATCGGGGTTTCGCAGATCCTGAAGATCGGCGCTCGCGCGCAAGCTCTGAAGCGCGAGGGACGGCTGGTGATCATCCTCGGTGCCGGCGAACCCGACTTCGATACGCCCGACCATATCAAGGACGCGGCTTCCAAAGCGATCTATGCGGGCGCAACCAAATACACCGCGCTTGACGGTTCTCCCGAGCTGAAGAAGGCGATCCAGGGCAAGTTCGAGCGCGAGAACGGCGTGCCCTACGCGCTTGACGAGATCACCGTTGCGACCGGCGCCAAGCAGATCCTCTTCAACGCCATGATGGCGACGCTGAACCCCGGCGACGAAGTGATCATCCCGACACCCTATTGGACCTCCTATTCCGATATCGTCGAGATTGCCGAAGGCAAGCCGGTGCTGATCGCCTGCGATGCCGAAGCCGGTTTCCGCCTCAAGGCCGAACAGCTGGAAGCGGCGATCACGCCGAAGACACGCTGGGTGATGCTCAATTCGCCGTCCAACCCCTCAGGCGCGGCCTACAGCGAAGCCGACTACCGGCCGCTGCTTGACGTGCTGCTGCGCCATCCGCATGTCTGGCTGCTCGTCGACGACATGTACGAACACATCGTCTATGACGACTTCAAGTTCGTGACACCGGCGGCCATAGAACCGAAGCTGAAGAACCGCACCTTGACCGTCAACGGCGTGTCCAAGGCCTATGCGATGACCGGCTGGCGCATCGGCTATGCCGGAGGTCCGCGTGATCTGATCAAGGCCATGGCCGTCGTGCAGAGCCAGGCGACGTCCTGCCCCTGCTCGGTCAGCCAGGCCGCTTCGGTCGAGGCGCTGAATGGCCCACAGGAGTTCCTGAAAGAGCGCACCGCGAGCTTCCAGCGGCGCCGTGATCTCGTGGTTTCCGCCCTCAACGCGATCGAGGGTCTGGATTGCCGCACACCGGAAGGTGCCTTCTATACCTACTCAGGCTGTGCTGGTGTGCTCGGCAAGACCGCACCGTCCGGTCGCAAGATCGACACCGACAGCGACTTCTGCGCCTATCTGCTCGATGAAGCCGATGTCGCCGTCGTGCCCGGCTCGGCCTTCGGCCTTTCCCCCTATTTCCGTATTTCCTACGCGACATCTGAAGAGGAACTGAAGGTGGCACTGGAGCGGATCGCCACGGCCTGCGCCCAGCTGGCCTGACCTTCTCCAAAACGCTTTTCCCGAGCCCCGTATGCCTCTGGTTTGCGGGGCTTTTGCTTTCGCAAGGCATTGTACCGCGACCGAATTTGCTGCTATCCGGGTTGTCCAGCCCGCGGTAACCGCGCGGTGCGTTGAACCAGGGCCGATCGTTCATGTTCCGCAATTTGCGTCCATCGACAGACATCATCGAAAAGCGGCAGAACGATACGCTCGAACCGGCCCATGCAAACTTCTACAGGGGAAAACCCAACCCTCTGCGCCTGATCCTGCAGGCCCGGCACGATTTTCTGTCGATCTGGCGCAAGACCGACTATGCCGATCAGGTTACCTCCATCAAGCTGCTGGGCCGGCAGCTCGTTCTCGTCAATTCGCCGGATGCGATCCGCTATGTCGTCGCAAAGCGTCACGAGAATTTCGAGCGCAAGACACCGCAGATGCGCCGCGCGCTTGAGTTTCTTCTAGGTGATGGCCTGTTCATTTCCGATGGCGAAACCTGGAAACAGCGCCGGCCGCTCGTCAACGACATCGTGCACAAGAACCGCCTGCCGGTCTTCGGCAAGATCATGGAAAAGACGGCGAATGAGATGGTGGAGCGCTGGAGCGCGCTGCCGGACGGCGCTGGGGTCAACGTTCTCTACGAGATGGCCGGCCTTACGGCAGAAATCATCTCGCGTAGCGTCTTTGGCAACGATCTCGGTGAAGAGGCAGCAAATGCCGTTTCCCAGGGTTTCGAGAGCTACCAGTCGCTGATCGACTCGATCAATCTCGGCTATTTCCTCGGTTTCGATGACGGTCTGCCGGTTCTGCGCACGCCCAAACTTCGTCGCTCCGTTTCCCGTATCCATGGCATCATCGATAAGGTGGTTGAGGACCATCTTGCCGGCCGCGGCGACGATCAGTCGATGGTGGAGCTTCTGGTACGCCGCCAGCAGCGCAATCCCGAACTGAAGCTCGACGTTGTTGCGCTTCGAAATGAAGCGGCGACGATCTTCATGGCGGGGCATGAGACCACGGCGGCTACTCTCACCTGGGCCTGGTATCTTCTGTCGCGCGCGCCCTGGGTTGAAAAGGCCGTGCACGATGAACTTTCCCGGGTCTGTGGCGACCGCACGCCGACAATGGAGGACTTGCCGGCGCTCGACTGGTGTCGTGCGGTCATCGAGGAGACGCTGAGGCTCTATCCGCCCGTGCCGATCCTGGCCCGCCAGGCAACCGAAGCCGACCGCATTGGCGATGTTGATATCAAGCCGGCGTCTCTGGTGCTGATCGTGCCGTGGCTTCTCCATCGCACGGAAGCCTTCTTCAAGGACGCCCACCTTTTCAAGCCGGAACGCTTCCTGGGCGACAAGCGCCCGATCCCCTACAGCTATATCCCGTTTGCCGCCGGTCCTCGCGTCTGCCCGGGCCTGCAGTTCGGCCTTAACGAGGCCATTCTCTGCCTGGCCGTTCTGGCGCAGCGCTTCCGCATCCGTGTGGCAGATGATCTCAAGGTCGAACCACAATGCCGCCTCACGCTCAGGCCGCGCAGCGGTTTACCTGTCACTCTTCATCGCCGCGGAAAGGCCTGACCATGGCACCGGAAAAACAGAACGTCGTCGCGAAGAAGAGACAGGCCTGGGTTTATGAGGCACCACCAGCCCCGCCGGTTTCGGATTTCTTCCGGGACACGGAGCGGCGGCAGGCCGCCTTCAAATATCATGTAAAGGACAATATCCAGAATGCCGCCGAGTTCGCCACCCATTTCGGCCTGAAGCTGCTTCCGATCGACCTGTGCTCGGCCATCGGTGCATGGCTTGGCGCGTTTGTCATGCCGCGCTGGCACAAGGGTGCCCTGAGGAAGGCCGATCGCAATCTCAAGCAGCTGCTGCCCAACGCCTCGGACGAGGAACGCGCGGCGATCCTGAAACGCAATATGAAAAATCAGGGCCGGCTGATGACGGAGTTTTCCATCATCGGCCGCCTTTCCAAGCCATCGAAACGCGTGGTGTGGAACAATGTCGACTGGATTGTCGAAGCCAAGCGCAAGGGACCGGTCATCATGGTCGGCCTGCATCTTGGAAACTGGGAAATCCTCGGACCGAAACTCGTCGAACTCGGCTTCGAGCCATCCGCCAACTACACCCCGCCCACTGGCCGGGCACGCGCCTGGATCGCCGACCGCCTGCGCATCAAGCTCGGTTATCGGCTGATGCCACCCGGCAAGGACGGTATTCGACCCGCGCTCAAGATCCTCAAAGGTGGCGGCGTGATATCGATCTTTTGCGACGAAGGGTTCGGCGGGAAGATTCGGGGACCCTTTCTCGGGCGGCCACCACATCTCGAAGGCAACATCGCGATCGTCACCCGTCTTGCTCGGATGACCAATGCAACGATCTGCCCAGGCTACATCCTGCGCACCAACGGCGCCAATTTCGAGGCTACCGCCCTGCCGCCGATCGTTCTGCCGCCAGAAGAAACGCCCGGCGATAGGCTGATCGAGGATGTGGTTCTCCTTAATGCCGCAATCGAGCCGGTCATTCGCGCCCATCTCGATCAATGGTATTTTCTCGACAACTCCCTATAGAACGGGTTGCCGAAGCTCTGCGACCAACGCTGCCAAGCGTTCGCCAGCGATCTCGATCGAGCCGCTGTTGTCAATGGTGATCACATCCGGCTCGTCAAGCAGATCCGGCACCCGCCGCTGCAGCCGCGCGAGAATCTCCTGCTCGCTTTCACGGCCCCGCGTCACCAGACGCTTGGCCAAAACTTCCGGCGAGGCGACGATGTTGACGATCCTTATCCGGGCAAATTTCGCGCGAAAATGATCGAGCGCGTGCCGGCTGCCATTGGCTATCAGGATCTGCCCTTGCCGCAATCGGACGAGGGTATCGGCAGGAATACCGTAACTCAGACCATGCGCGGACCATGAAACCGCAAAACCGCCTTGGGCGAGCCGGGCCTCAAATCCCCCCGGCGAAATCGCCTCATGATCCTCGCCGCCGGCTTCCCCCGCGCGGGTGATAACCCGGCGAACGCGATGCACGGCGAGGCCGGAAAGGCGATCGAGGGCGAAGTTTATGACGCTGTCCTTGCCGGCGCCGCTCGGCCCGACGACAACGACAAGCGTGCCGTCGGAATGTTCTCCCGACATCACGCCACCCGCCGGCCTTCACGCCAGACCGCGCGCACGATCGGCACGCCTTCATGCCGCTCGACACGAACGAGATCGGCACGCAAGCCCTCTGCGATACAACCACGATCATTCAGTCCAACAGTGCGGGCCGGAGTGGCCGTCACCATGGCCAGCGCCTGCGGCAGGCTGACGGTTTCGAGTTCATCGGAAAGCACGAAGGGCGCATGGATCAGGCTAAAAGGGACATAATCGGAGGAAAGAACATCGAGCACACCGCGCGCGGCAAGATCACGGGCGGCGATATTGCCGGAATGGGATTTGCCACGGACGATATTGGGCGCACCCATCAATACACTGAGCCCTGCTGCATGGGAGGCTTCCGCAGCCTCGAAGCTTGTCGGGAACTCGGCAAGGCGCACACCAAAATTCACCGATTCATCGACATGGTCGAGGGTCGCATCATCATGGCTGGCAATGGCGATACCGCGTTCGTGACAGGCACGGGCAATCTCCGTGCGATGGGGAGCGGCATACCGGGCCGAGAGCGCCTGCTGCCGCGCGACGAAGGCCGCGAAAGCCTCGTCCGACAGGCCACGCTTCGTCTTGTAGTAAAACGTGTACTGCTCCATCGTCTGGAACTGGCGCTGGCCGGGCGCATGATCCATCAGCGAAACGAGGCCGACCTGGGGATCGTTTTCGAACTCCTCGAAATGCTCAAGCACGTTGTCGGTCGAAACTTCGCAGCGCAGATGGATGCGGTGATCCGCGCGCAGCCTGTTTTCGCGCGCAGCCTGGGCCAGCGCATCGGCCATCGCCCGCATCTCGCCCTTTTCAAAACCCCCATCCTCATCGGATCCCATGCGCAGGCAATCGAACACCGTGGTGATGCCCGACGTGACGACCTGGGCGTCGTGCGCCTGAATGGCCGCCGTCTTCAGCCAGCGGACGCCTGGGCGTGGCGAATAATGCGCTTCCAGATGGTCTGTGTGCAGTTCAACGAGGCCGGGAATAAGATAGTCGCCTTCGAAATCCTCACCGACAGTGCTCGGGCCTTCGGAAATCTCTGCGATCTTGCCATCCCGAACGACGACCGAGCCTTTGACGATCTCGTCTTCGAGAACAATGTTTGCGTTGGAGAAAATCTGTTCGGTGGCCATATCAAGCAGTCTTTCGTGTCGCTGCGCCGCCAAGCGGCATGAGGGAGTGAACGGTAAATGGCGCGCCGCGCCGTGGCTCGACGAAGAGCGCAAGTGTCGTGATCGGCAACGGTCTGCCGACAAACCCGGCAAAAGCCCGATTGAGCGCTTGACGCATCGGCGCCTGACGGTCTTCCGGAACGGGACCAGTAAGCGTCATGTGAAAACGGAAATCGTCGAACACATAGGGATAACCCCATGTCTGCAGGTTGGTGCGCTGGCTGGGCGGGAGCGCTTCGGGATTTCGCCGCGCAATGTCTTCGGCAGAAAGCGGCTCGCGAAACGGTTCGAAACGCCGAACCGTTTCTGCTGCAAAAATCTGGAGCGCGTCGCAGGGTTCAGCCGGAACCAGCGCAAAGAACGAGCCGAGCTGGCCGACGACGATATCAGGAATATCGAACGAGGCGCATTCCGCTGAAAATTCATCGAGCGCTTGCAAAAGCTCGCTTTCGCTACGGCCGTCCGCCAGCGAAAACGGCGCCTTTACCGTCGCATGGAAACCGTAGCGGCGTGGATCAGCCGTCAGCTGCTTCAACTCCTGCGCATCGAATCCTTCTACCGCCGGCATGGCGACACTGCCGTCGATAAAGGCATCGCGGCCGAGCCAGGTCGCAGCCGACAGGGTCAGCGGGTCGTCAGCAGGTGGCGTGAAGTACAATGCGTAGCGCAAGCGTCAATTCCTTGAGTGGACCCGGGCGTCATGCGAACCCGCGTCGCTATTCCGTTTCCGTGACATTCTCGTGGTGCCCGGGCGATGGGGCCAGTTTTTTAGTGCCCCCTTCGTCCCATGAGGCGGGACCGTAACAGATTCGAAACGCCGTCGAAAATGAAGACGACGATGAGGATGAGCACCACCATATAGGCAACGTTTTCCCAGTCGGAATTGGTACGCATCGCCTCCCAGAGCTTCAGACCTATACCACCGGCGCCCACCGCCCCGATGATCGTCGCCGACCGGGTGTTCGATTCCCAGAAATAGAGCGCTTGGCTCGCAAAAACCGGCAGGACCTGTGGCAACACACCATAACGCTGCACGGCAAGCGGCGCGGCGCCAACCGATTTGACACCCTCACGCTGCTTGTCGTCGATATTTTCCAGTGCTTCCGAATAGAGCTTCCCGAGCGTGCCGGTGTCGGTGAAGAAGATGGCGGACATACCGGCGAGCGGCCCCGGACCGAAAGCGCGGGTAAAGAACAATGCCCAGATCAGCATGTCGACGGACCGCAGGAAGTCGAAGAAGCGCTTCGTTACCTGATTGAGGATACCGTTGCGCGTGATGTTGCGCGCCGCCAGAAAGCAGAGCGGAAAGGCGATGAGAGATGCGAACAGCGTTCCGACAAAGGCCATGACGATTGTCTGCAGCAGCTTGGTCCAGACATCGAGATGCTGCCATTCGGAATTGTAAAGGATATTGTCCCAGGCGAGTGACAGGTTCGATTGAGCCGGATCGATCCGCTCGCCGCTCGTGATCAGATGGAAAACCTCGGCCGTCGATTTTCCGAAGAAGGGGGAATTGGTATCGAAGATGAAATTCGCCCATCCCAGGAAACGATTGTGGATGCTGATCTTCTCCGCATCGACATCCGCCCAGCCGGTCGGGCCGAAGGCAAGCGTGATTTTCTCGCCGGGATGTCTCTGCGTTGCCCAGCCGGGCAACGGCCCTTCCGCTGTCACCTCGCCCGGCCGGTCAAGCCGGATCAGAAGTGTCTCGCCGCCATGGGTTGCCACTGCCTTGCGGTCGCTGACGGCGATGCGGGTGCTCGCGTTGAAGCTGACCTCGGCGCGGGTCACGACCTCTTCCGTACGGGTCACTGGCTTTGCCTCCTCGGCCTGCACAGCGGTTCCCAGAGCCGCGTCCGGCGCCATGAAGCTGAAGGCCGAGCTTTTCTTTGCGGGGGTCGCAGGCTTCACGGAAGCTTGTGGCACATCTTCCGTGCGCGTCACGGTCGCCTTGTCCAGCCTGACCCAATCGGGAGCAGCGTTCGGACCGAGCGGCGAGTAGCGCGGATAAACGACCTGCATCGTCCCATCCGAGGAAATACGGATATCGGGCCGGACTTCGTAGGACACCCAGTCTGCGAGATAGCTGCCGGCGATGTTCCAGTTGGCATTGCCAAGCACATGGCCGATGGCGAAGAACCACCAGCCGTAGATCATGTAGAGCGCAAGCCCCAGGCAGAGCAGGGCGGTCCGCTTCCTGTTGCGGTTCGAGCCCTCCACAAGCGCCGGATGCCGGGCGGCAATTGCCTCCATTTCGGCCATGCTCATCATCGGGTTACCGCTCATGACACGCTCCTACTGGGCAAGCTGAAAGGCCTGGTCGCCAACAAGGCGACGACGCAGCCAGGCGGAAAACTGATCGACGACAATAATTGTCGAAAACAGAAGCAGCACGATCGCCAGCGTCTTCGCCTCATGTCCCTGGCCGATCGAAAGCCGCAGCAGCTCGCCTATACCCCCGCCGCCGACAGCACCGATGATCGTCGACGCCCTGACATTGATCTCCAGCCGCAACAGGAAATAGCTCATGAAGTTCGGCAGCACCTGCGGCACGATGCCGAACCACACACGCTCGATCCAGTTACCACCGGCGGCGCGCAGACCCTCCTCCGGCTTCATGTCTGCATTTTCGACCACTTCGAAGAACAGCTTGCCAAGCGCACCCACCGTGTGGATCGACACGGCGATGATCGCAGGGATCGGCCCGAGAGACAGGATCGCCAGGAAAAAGCCTGCGATCACCACCTCCGGAAAGGCCCGGAGAATTTCCATCAACCGACGGACAACGCCGCGAATGATGGGATTGGGCATCAGATTGCGCGCAGCAAAGAAGCAGAGGATGAAGCCGAAGAACATGCCGATGATCGTCGAAAAGATCGCAATGTTCAGCGTTTCCAGCATCTTGTGGAAATATTCGGGCACATAGATCGTATCGGTCAGATAGAGCCGGCCTTCGGGATAATTGTATTTGAAACTGCCGTCGTCATAGGGCGAGGGGAGGTCGAACATGGCGCGCGCGATCTCCAGGCCGTCACGCGGCACGAGATCGCCGACGAAATCGAAGAAATGCGGCAGCCGATCGAAGAATTTGCCGGCATTGGTCTCGTTTGCAAACCACAGCGAGCCCGACAAAGCTAGGCCAAGCACCAGAAGCCCCAAAAACGTATAGATCCGGCGGTGACGGCTGAGCTCCTGCCAGTGTCGCTCGACGAGGGCGCCACTTGGGCTCAGCTGTGTTGAAAGCACGGACATGCCGCGTTGTCTCCGACGGTTTCGGGCTGTCCCGCATCAATGCGAAACGCCAGGAAAAGGGAACGCCGGCCAGCAAGCCGGCCGGCGTCAGATGCGCTTTAAGATCAGCCGCCGATCGTTGCCTTGCGGGCATCGATGATCGGCTTGTAGAAGTCGACGTTGACTTCGGTGAAGCCGGTGAAGTCACCGCCCATGACAGCCGAGAAGCAGGCAGCGTCTGTCTTCGGCAGGTCGAGCATGAACTGCTTGAACTTCGTCTTCATGTCCTGGTCCATCGATGTGCGAACGACGATCGGGCCGTTCGGGATCAGCGGCGACTTCCACAGCTCGACGATGTCGTTCATGTTGAGAAGGCCTTTTTCGACCATCTTGTGCAGGTTGCCGGACGTGTAGCCATCCTTCCACTCGCCAACACCCGAACCGAAGGTCGTGCCGGCGTCGAAGGTGCCCTTCAGCACTTCGAGGACGAGGTTTTCATGACCGCCGCCGAAGCCGGTCTCAGCAAAATATTCCTTGACCGGGGCGCCGATTGCTTCCGGCAGCGTGACGAGCGGAACCAGATAACCGGACGTCGAATCCGGATCAGCAAAGCCGAGCTTCTTGCCCTTGAGGTCTTCCAGCTTGGTGATGCCGGAATCCTTGCGGGCAATCATGATCGAGTGATAGCCGGTCGAGCCGTCGGTCTGGACGGTGGTCAGGATCGGCTCGACGGCGTCGGCCTTGGCGAGGTAGATCTTGGCAAAGCCGGAAGCGCCGAGTTCGGCATAATCGAGCGTGCCACCGAGCAGGCCCTGGATAACACCGTCATAATCGGCAGCCGGGAAGAACGAGACCTTTTCGACACCGAGCGTGGTCTTCAGGTGGTCGCCCAGGCACTGGTAGTTGCGCAGACGGTCGGCTTCGTTTTCGCCGCCGATGATACCGACGCGGAATTCCTTGAGGTCTTCGGCCTGGACGTGGCCGACGAGGGCGGTAAGGGCAACAGCGCCCATGAGGATTTTCTTCAGCATGACAAACGTCTCCTGTTGGCCCGGCTGCGCCGGGTCACGTTTTGTTGCGATGGCTTGCCCTTGACGCGGGCTCTCGATCCTTCAGGCCGGTGTCAGAGACCGGTCAGTACCAGCGGCTTGAGGCCGGCGGATTCCGTGTTGTCCTGCAGCGCGGCTGCCGGAATATTGATGCTGGTGGAGGTCATCGATTCCTCGATTTCGGCACCGCCACCGTAGATTTCGCTGACCGCAGCTGACGTCAGCTCCCCTGGCTTGCCGTCGAAGACGACGCGGCCATGGGCCATGCCGATAATGCGCTCACAGTAATTGCGCGCCGTATCCAGCGTATGCAGGTTGGTGACGACGGTGATGCCGTCGCGCTCGTTGATATCGCGCAGCGCGTCCATGACGATCTTGGCGTTGAGCGGATCGAGCGATGCAATCGGTTCGTCGGCAAGCAGCATCCGTGACTGCTGCATCAGGGCACGGGCAATCGCAACACGCTGTTGCTGGCCGCCCGAAAGTGTACCCGCCTGCTGCAATGCCACCTGCTCGATGCCCAGACGCTCCAGCGCGCCGATCGCCATGATCCGCTCCTCGCGAGTAAACATGTTGAGGATGCTGAGCACCGTGGAGCGATGATTGAGCCGGCCGAGCAGGACATTGGTAAGCACATCAAGGCGCGGCACCAGATTGAACTGCTGAAAGATCATCGCGCAATCACGCTGCCAGTGGCGAAGCGCCGAACCTCGTAGTCGCGACACCTCGATATCACCGAAATGGATCGAGCCGGAGGTCAGATCGCACAGCCGGTTGATCATACGCAACAGCGTCGATTTACCGGCACCGGAGCGACCGATAATGCCGACCATCTGGCCCGGAGGGATGTCGAAGGTAACCGAGCTGACGGCAGTCTTCTTGCCGAACTGGCGGGTTACGTTCTTCAACTGGAACATGGGCACTCGTCCTTCAAGCGGCGATACCGTCATCGGTACGACACTTGCCTTACAGGCACTTGATGAAGCGGGAATGTCAGTTTCATGTCGTTTCGATAACACTCCACAATCCCTTTCACGGCAGGCGGTTGCGGGGGAAAACTCAGGCATTGTGTCGAACAAGGAAAGCATCCGCATCGAGCATACGAAAGTCGTCGAGAGCCGTGCGAAGGCGGGCGTGATCCCAGTCCCACCAGGCGAGCTTTTCAAAGCGCGTTGCAATGTCGGCGCCGAAGCGCTCGCGGATGAGACGGGCCGGGACACCACCGACGATGGTGTAGGGGGCCACATCCTTCGAGACAACCGCGCCTGCGCCGATCACGGCACCATTGCCGACGGAAACGCCGGGCAGGATGGTTGCACCGTGACCGATCCAGACATCATGGCCGATGACGACCCGGTTTCCCCGCCGCCAGGCGAAAAAATCATCATCCATATCCGCATCCGGCCAATAATCTTTAGCCCGGTAAGTAAAATGATGCAGCGTCGCCCGCCAGACGGGATGATTGGTGGCATTGATCCGGACCGAGGAGGCGATGTTGGCAAATTTGCCAATGGTCGCGCACCAGACCGAGCCATCCTCCATGATGTAGGAATAATCGCCAATCTCGGCTTCATGGATACGGCAACGCTCGGCAATTTCGGTGTAGCGGCCGATCGTGCAATCGACCACGCGCGCGCTCGGATGGATGAGCGGGGCTTCAGAAAGCTTGGTGCTCATGCCGCAACCTTTCGTGGTGAAAAGGCCGAGACATCGATGATGCGATCGGCGACCGCGTCACGCACTTCCTCGTCGTGGAAAATACCGAGCAGGGCCACGCCAGCTACCTTCTTGGCCGCGATCATCTCGACCACGACAGCGCGGTTGCGGGCATCGAGCGATGCCGTCGGCTCATCGAGCAACAGGACCGTGTGGTCGGTAATGAAGCCTCGGGCGATATTGACACGCTGCTGCTCACCACCCGAGAAGGTCGCAGGCGGCAGCTGCCAGAGTTCTTTCGGCAGGTTAAGCCGGGCAAGAAGGTCGGCAGCACGTTCACGCGCTTCGATTTGAGCGACACCACGGGCGACCAACGGTTCGGCAACGACGTCGAGTGCCGAAACACGCGGGACGACCCGCAGGAACTGGCTGACATACCCAAGCGTATCGCGCCGGACCTCCAGCACCGCGCGCGGCGCAGCACTGGCGAGATCGACGAGCTGGCCGTTGTGCTCAATGAGGATTTGTCCGGCATCAACGCCGTAATTGCCGTAGAGCATTTTCAGGATCGAGCTCTTGCCGACGCCCGAAGGCCCGCCAAGAACGACGCATTCACCCTTTTTCACGGAGAAGGAGACGGCCGACACGACCGGCAGGCGGATACCATCGCGCAGATGCATGGTGAAGCTTTTTGCGACGTCGGAAACGACCAGGGGAGTGGCCATGATTACACCTGCAGGATCGAGGAAACGAGAAGCTGGGTATAGGGCTCGCGCGGATCGTCGAGCACGCGATCGGTCAGGCCCTGCTCGATGACGACGCCATCCTTCATCACCATCATCCGGTGCGACAGGAGCCGCGCAACAGCGAGATCATGGGTAACGATGATCGCCGACAGGCCGAGATCCTGGACAAGACCGCGTACGAGATCGAGAAGCCTTGCCTGGACGGAGACGTCGAGCCCGCCTGTCGGTTCATCCATGAAGACGAGGCGCGGCGATGTCACAAGATTGCGGGCGATCTGCAGGCGCTGGCGCATGCCGCCGGAGAAGGCCCGCGGCTGATCGTCAATGCGGTCCTCATCGATTTCCACCCGGCGCAGCCAGTCGATGGCCGTTTCGCGAATACGCCCATAATGACGGTCACCGACCGCCATCAGCCGTTCGCCGACATTGGCGCCGGCTGAAACCGTCATGCGCAGGCCATCGGCCGGGTTCTGGTGAACGAAACCCCAGTCGGTGCGCATCAGGAAGCGGCGCTCGGCCTCGCCCATCCGGGCCAGATCGCGATATTGCCCATCACGCATGTGATATTCGACCGTGCCGGATGTCGGCATCAGCCGCGTGGAGAGACACGACAGAAGCGTCGTCTTTCCGGAGCCGGATTCACCGACGATGGCCAGCACTTCACCGGGCCAGAGCTCGAAGGAAACATTCCGGCAACCGACCCGGCTGCCGTAGAATTTCGAGACGTCCTTGACTTTGAGAAGCGGTGTCATTCTGCGGCCTCCTTCTCGGCAGACATTGGGCTGGCGAGCATGGAACCGGCATGACCATGCTCCCTGCGGTCTTCGCAATGATCGGTATCGGAACAGACAAACATGCGTCCGCCCTTGTCGTCGAGCACCACCTCATCGAGATAGACATGCTCGGCGCCGCAAAGCGCGCAGGGTTTGTCGAACTGCTGAACCTCGAAGGGATGGTCCTCGAAATCGAGGCTGACGACGTCCGTATAGGGAGGCACCGCATAGATGCGTTTTTCACGCCCGGCGCCGAAAAGCTGGAGCGCTTCCGACCGATGCATCTTGGGATTATCGAACTTCGGCGTCGGCGATGGGTCCATGACGTAACGGCCTTCGACCTTGACCGGATAGGCGTAGGTCGTGGCGATACGACCGTTGCGGGCGATATCCTCATAGAGCTTCACATGCATGAGGCCATATTCTTCCAGCGCATGCATCTTGCGGGTTTCGGTCTCCCGCGGCTCCAGAAAGCGCAGTGGCTCGGGTATAGGCACCTGGTAGACCAGGGTCTGCCCTTCCTTCAACGTTCCCTCCGGAATGCGATGGCGCGTCTGGATGATCGTCGCCTCACCGGTCTTCGTCGTTACCGCAACGTTGGCAACCTTCTGGAAGAACGCGCGGATCGAAACAGCGTTGGTGGTATCATCAGCGCCCTGATCGATGACCTTCAGGACATCGTCCGGTCCAAGGATCGCAGCGGTGACCTGAACGCCGCCGGTACCCCAACCGTAAGGCATGGGCATTTCACGCGAGGCGAAGGGCACCTGATAGCCCGGAATGGCAATCGCCTTGAGGATCGCGCGGCGGATCATCCGCTTCGTCTGCTCGTCCAGATAGGCAAAGTTATAGGATGCGAGACCATCGGTCTCGGGAACGTTATCGCGCATATCGCGTTGCCCTCCGCAAGAAAGGAGCCATGAGATGGACAGTGGAAGCCTTGTTGCCATATGCCTGGCCGTTCTGGCGGGGATCGGCGTGTGGTTCGCCTACTGGCATGGCGAATATCGCGGACGCCGGGACGACTGATCGGGCCTGGCTCATTCCGCAGCCTCCCGGAGATCGCCGCTGCCTGTCTTCTGCTTCTGCTCGTATTCCGCGCGCATGCGGCGGACGAGGTCGAGTTCGGCCTGGAAGTCGACATAATGCGGCAGCTTCAGATGCTCGACGAAGCCGGTTGCCTGAACGTTGTCGGAGTGGGAAATGACGAATTCTTCGTCCTGCGCCGGGGCGACGATATCCTCTCCGAACTCTTCCGCCCGAAGCGCCCTGTCCACCAGCGACATCGCCATCGCCTTGCGTTCGCTCTGCCCGAAAACCAGACCATAGCCGCGCGTGAACTGCGGAGGGCTCTTTGCAGATCCCTGGAACTGATTGATCATCTGGCATTCGGTTACCTGAATGCGGCCCAATGAAACGGCAAAGCCAAGCTCCGGCAGATCGAACTCGACCTCGACTTCGCCGATGCGCACTTCGCCGACGAAAGGATGGGTGCGGCCATAGCCGCGCTGGGTCGAATAGGCCAGGGAAAGCAGGAAACCCTCGTCACCCCGCGCCAGCGCCTGCAGCCGCAGATCCCGTTCCAGCGGAAACTCGAGCGGCTCACGCGTCAGGTCACCGGCCACATGATCCTGCGGCAGTACGCCGTCGTCCTCGATCAGGCCTTCGCCCGACAGAATGTCGGAAACGCGCATGACGGGCTCTTCCAATGGCGGCTTTTCGGCTGGAGCATCCACGCCCTCATCCGTCAGCAGGCAAGGATCAAGAAGGCGGTGGGTATAGTCGAACGTGGGCCCAAGCAATTGGCCGCCCGGCAGATCCTTGTAGGTTGCCGATACGCGACGCTCGATCTTCATTTCTGCCGTATCGACAGGAACCGAGGAACCGAAGCGGGGCAAAGTCGTGCGGTAGGCACGCAGGATGAAGATCGCTTCGATCATGTCTCCCCGCGCCTGACGCACGGCAAGTGCTGCCAGACCGCGGTCGTAGAGCGAGGCTTCCGCCATGACGCGATCGACTGCAAGACCAAGCTGGGCAACGATCTGCTCGATCGATATGGCCGGAAGCGAGCGATCCCCACGGCGGCGATCGGCAAGCAGACGGTGCGCATTGGCAATGGCGGCTTCCCCGCCCTTGACGGCAACATACATGCTCAGGCCTCCCGACGTTCAAGTTTGGTGGTGCGCGGCAAGCAAAGAAGCTCAGAACCCGTAACCAGGATGAGATCGACCCCGCGAGGGAAAAGCGCGTGGTTTTCCGCCCACAGAATGTCGAACACATCGGGAAGACCGGCAGCCGCAAAGACCGCCTCTTCCTTGATGCCGGGACCCATGGCCCTAAAGACGGGGCCGCCCGTCAGGGCGTCGACTTCCAGAGCCAGTGTCGCCGAGCGATCCGGATACTCCTGCGTTCCGAGCGAGAAATGACCGAAGCCCGGAACCAATCCGCCGGCTTCGACGAAGGCAAAACGCGCGTCCGTCTTGGTTTCCGTGAACGGTGCGCCGGCGTGGAAGGCAAGCCATGCCTTGGCCGCCGACTGGCGCAGCGCGGGAGACAGCCACACTGGCGTATCCGCATCGCAGAGCGTGAGGGCAATGGCTCCCGCGCCCGCCGACAACGGGGCCGGGGGCTTCACAGCCGCGATAATGCCGGAAAGCGACTGGACCGTGCAGGGTCTCGCCATCGCATCCATGACGGCGCGGAAAATCCCTTGCGCCTGGAAAACCGGATCGGCAAAGCCGCCACGATAGGCTGCGCCGTTCTTGTCTGCGTTCACCCTCATCAGTCGTCTCCGCGAACCATGGTGAAGAAATCGACCCGCGTCGCAGCCGTCTGTTCGGCGCGCTTCAGATCGTCCGCAGCGATGCGCGCCTCAAGTCCGTCAACAAAAGTCCCGATAGCCGGAGCATGGTCGTCGGCCTGGCCAAGCGCATCGAAGAGAGCGGCAAGAAGCGCCTTTCGGCGATCCGTCCCGAGGACCTGGCCGTGGCCGACTTCGCCTGAAGCCAGCTGTATCGTGGCACGGCTGACCGTCGCCTCGCCGAGATTGAACGGTGCACCGCCGCCACCAATCTGCCCGCGCACCATCACCAGCCCCGTTTCCGGGCCGCGAACCACATCATGAGCCGGCGTTGCGCCGAGATTTTCGAGCGCCGCCTCAAGCTCCTGACGCGTGGCCTTGGCGAGAAGGCCGATCACTCGCTGGCGTGCCTTCTGGGCTAAATTCAGTTCTTGTCCGATTGCATCCATTGCTTTCATCCGAAATGTCTAGTAATGTAGACAACTATACATCTAACCATGGGATACTATCTCAAGATGACGGGCCTGTGACATGACGCAGAAAAAAACGGTCGAGCGGCAAATCGGGGTCGCCCTCTGGCGCCAGATCGCCGACCGAATCCGGCTGTCGATCGCCAATGGCGACTATGACCAGGCCGGCATGGTACCGCCGGAAATCAAGCTTGCCAGCCAGTTTGGCGTCAACAGGCATACGGTGCGAAGCGCCCTTGCTTCACTTGCCGACGAGGGCCTTGTCGAAGCGATCCAGGGACGCGGGACGATGGTTCGCCGAAAGGAACGGCTGAGCTTTCCCATTTCCAGGCGCACCCGCCTGTCCCAAGGACTGAGCAATCAGGTGCGCAACATCCAGTCCACGCTTCTCTTCCATGAGGAACTGCCGGCCACACCGGAAATAGCTGCAGCCCTCACATTGTCGCTCGGAGAAAAACTGATCCGCATGGACACGACAAGCAGTGCGGATGGACGTCAGGTTTCCTACGCGACAAGCTATTTCCCGGCTCATCGTTTTCCGGACATGGTCGAGCATTTCAGCCAGTTGAACTCGATCACCAAATCGTTCGCCGCACAGGGCCTGGCGGACTACGTACGCATCTCGACAGAGATCGTGGCGCGACATGCGGATGCGGACGAACTCGCCACGCTGCGTCTGTCCGCCGGTGCAATCGTTCTCGAAACCATCGCGGTCAATGCCGATCCGGACGGCGTTCCCGTGCAATTTTCCCGCAGCCGGTTTGCAGCCGACCGGGTGACGCTCAAGCTTGAAACCTGACGGCACGAAAAAGGGCGCGATGTCTCACACCGCTCCCTCTGCAAATTCAGCAATCCTGAAATCAGTCGGCGATAACCGTCTGCTTCTGGTTGCCAAGTCCTTCGATGCCGAGTTCGATGATATCACCGGCCTTGAGGTACTGTGGCGGCTTGAAGCCCATGCCGACACCGGGCGGCGTTCCGGTGGAAATGATATCTCCTGCATGCAGCGACATGAACTGGCTGAGATAGCTGACGACGTGGGCAACGCCGTAGACCATGGTCTTCGAAGAGCCGTCCTGCTTGCTCTCACCATTGACGGTGAGCCACATCTTGAGGTTCTGCGGGTCGGCCACCTCATCTTTCGTCACGAGCCACGGGCCGGTCGGGCCGAAATTGTCGCAGGACTTGCCCTTGGTCCACTGTCCAGAGCGCTTGGTCTGGAAATCGCGCTCGGAAACGTCGTTGATGACGCAGTAGCCGGCGACATAATCAAGCGCTTCCGCTTCAGAGACGTATTTGGCTTTCTTGCCGATGACAACGCCGAGCTCGACTTCCCAATCCGTTGCGACCGATCCGCGCGGAATGATGACGTTGTCGTTCGGGCCGACGATGGCAGATGTCGCCTTCATGAAGATCACCGGCTCTGGGGGAACCGTTGCGCCAGTTTCGGCGGCATGGTCTGCATAGTTGAGACCGATGCAAATGAACTTGCCGGTACCGGCAACGCAAGCGCCGAGACGGGGGCTGCCTTCGATGACAGGAAGGCTCGAAATATCAAGCTTCTCGGCCCAGCTGAAATCCGAGATCGCAGCGCCGCCGACATCTGCGATGACGCCACTCAGATCGCGGATTTGGCCGTCCTTGTCGAGCAAGCCCGGCTTTTCAGAGCCCTGCGGCCCATAACGCAAAAGTTTCATGTTTTCTCTTCCCAATAGAGCTGTCTTGGTAACCGGTCGTATCGTCTGACAAACCAAACGAAACCCCAATTGTAAAGCATTTTTTCACTGGTGAAAATCAGCTATTGGAGCCATGCTGCTCAATGCTCGCCACCAACAAGTTGAGCAACCGCCTGCGAAACGATCTCGTCAAGCGGCAAGGTAAGATCGATCGTGATTACGCCAGCCTCGCCGGTCGGCACTTCAAGAGTTGCAAACTGGCTGTCGAGTAGTGACGCCGGCATGAAATGGCCCGGCCGTATGCTCATCCGCGCCTCAAGGACGGAGCGAGGACCTTCCAGAAAAACGAATGACAGCCGGCCACCCGCGGCGGCCCGCAACCGGTCGCGATAGATCTTCTTCAACGACGAGCAAGAAACAACTAGGACTTCTCCCCGCGCGTGACTTTCCGAAAGTCTGCGGCCGACTTCATCCAGCCATGGCCAGCGATCATCGTCCGTCAGCGGAATGCCGGCGCTCATCTTATCGATGTTTGCGGCGGGATGGAGGCTATCGCCCTCGACAAAATCGCAGCGAAACGCCTGCGCCACACGTTCCCCTACCGAGGATTTGCCGCAGCCGCTGACGCCCATGACGATGATGAGCTGAGGTTCAGAGAGAGGTGGTGAGGCCGCCATCGACATACAGCGTGTGTCCGTTCACAAAAGAGGAGGCATCTCCGGCCAAAAAGACGGCAGCGCCGACCAGCTCGTCGAGATCGCCCCAACGCGCGGCAGGCGTGCGTTTTTCCAACCACCCGGAGAATGCGGGATCATCGACCAAAGCCTGGTTGAGCGGCGTCTTGAAATAACCGGGAGCGATGGCATTGATCTGCAGCCCGTGATGCGCCCAGTCGGCGCACATTCCACGCGTGAGGTTGCGGACCGCGCCTTTCGTCGCCGTGTAGGGGGCGATGCCGGTTCGGGCAAGCTCACTCTGCACCGATGCGATGTTGATGATCTTGCCCGCCCCACGGGCGATCATGCGGCGCGCGACAGCCTGCCCGACATAGAAAATACTCGATATATTAGTCTTCAGAAGCTCTTCCCATTTCTCGCCTGGAAAATCTTCCAGAGGCGCCCGAAACTGCATGCCGGCATTGTTGACGAGAATGTCGATCGGACCGATCTCTTCCTCGATTACATTGACGCCAGCCAAGGTGGCCTCGGCGTCCGTCACATCGAAAACGGCTGAACTGGCGTTATAGCCTTCATCCCGAAGTGTGGTGACCGCGGCCTCGACTTTTTCGCGCGACCGGCCGTTGATCACCACCTCGGCACCGTGATCAGCAAGACCTTTCGCCAGAGCAAACCCGATGCCTTGGCTGGAGCCGGTGAGCAACGAGCGCCGGCCTTTCAAATCGAACAGGCTCTTAGCCAAGGCTCAGGCAGCCTTCACATAGCTTTTTGCCATCTCAGGCAAGCGTTTGACTCGGATGTTGGAAGCCTGACCCGCGGCATTGAAGGCGATGAAACGCTCCTTGCAGACCTCGGCCATCCGGGCAATCGCTGGCTTCAGATAGGCGCGAGGATCGAAATTGTCGGGATGCTCGCGGTGATGCTTACGGATTTCGCCAGTAAAGGCGAGGCGAAGGTCGGTGTCGATATTGACTTTACGGGCGCCGAGCGGGATGGCCTTCTGGATTTCGGCAACCGGAACGCCCCACGTCTGCTTCATCTGGCCGCCATATTCGTTGAACAGCTCCTGAAGGTCCTGCGGCACCGAGGATGAACCGTGCATCACCAGATGCATATTGGGCAGGCGCTTGTGGATCTTGGCGATGGTGTCGATCGACAGAATTTCGCCGTCCGGAGCGCGGGTGAACTTGTAGGCGCCGTGGCTGGTCCCGATGGCAACCGCCAGCGCGTCGACGCCTGTTTTCTCGACGAAATCGAAGGCCTGCTCAGGATCGGTCAGCAACTCTTCGCGCGACAGCTTGCCCTCGAAGCCGTGGCCGTCTTCCTTTTCGCCCACGCCGGTTTCCAGATTGCCGAGACACCCAAGTTCGCCTTCGACGGACACACCAGCCGCGTGAGCGATCTTCACAACCTCTGCCGTTACGCCGACATTGTATTCATAGCTGGCGATGGTTTTTCCGTCTGAGAGAAGCGATCCGTCCAT
This sequence comes from Pararhizobium capsulatum DSM 1112, assembly GCF_030814475.1. NCBI lineage: Bacteria > Pseudomonadati > Pseudomonadota > Alphaproteobacteria > Hyphomicrobiales > Rhizobiaceae > Pararhizobium > Pararhizobium capsulatum. The sequence continues at coordinate 253,956 of NZ_JAUSVF010000001.1, forward strand.
CATCACGGATGTAAAGCCGTTGGTGATAGCCGATACGCAGGTAGACGGTTGATCGCCGTGGTCGAGATGCAGGCAGACCGGGATATGCGGATACTCTTCCGCAGCGCCGAGTATAAGGTGGCGCAGGAAGGCATCGCCGGCATAGGCGCGCGCGCCTCGGCTTGCCTGGAGAATAACGGGCGAATCGGTCTCGTCCGCAGCCCGCATGACGGCCTGGATATATTCAAGATTGTTCACATTGAATGCCGGAAGCGCATAGTTATTCTCGGCGGCGTGGTCGAGCAGCTGCCTCAAGGTAATCAATGCCATTATCAAATCTCCCTATTGATCGGCGAGGGGTTTCCGCGCGAGGCGCGCCCCTTTTCAAAACAAGTCGGCGTTCCAGGAACAACCTTCCTGCAAAATGCAGGGAAACAATAGTTGATGATCGCTTTTTGGCAACGCCTCCCCGCCATATCCCGGTCAGGTTTCATCTTTCTGTCGGAAATCTTGCGCTTGTGGACAGTTTCGCAGCGGAAGCGGCCTCTCTTCACGGTTGTGGCCACAATTTGCATACCGCTGCGCCACTCCATTGCGGTTCAAAAAGTGCCGACGTTTCGAAGATTACAAAAACGGGAGCAAGTTAAACCACATATTACGTAAACTGCCGGAGTCGATGATTTTTCTTGCGCGCACATTGCCAAAAGCGGTCATCGCTCTAGCTCACGCTTGTCGCTTGGCCACCAACAAGACGTCGCTCCAAAGACAATTGAATTCACAACCAAAAAGCGCATCGGAGACGATTGCGACCATCAGGTTATAGGTCCGACGACAAACAGGGGCCTTGCCTTTGCAAAAAAATTGGCATTCTCTCGGCGCTTCACAACCCAAAAAAAGAGGGGAAGGAGAACAAAATGATCTCAATGAAGATGAATTTCCGTGCCGCAGTCCTGCTGGGGTCCATCCTGATCGGCGCAAGTCCCGTGCTTGCCGAAACGGTGCTTCACCGCGGTAATGCCGGCGAACCGCAGACGCTCGACCAGGCCCACACCTCGATCAATATCGAAGAGTTTATTCTCAAGGACCTTTACGAAGGCCTGACGGTTTATGACGCCGCCGGCAAGATCATTCCCGGTGCGGCCGAAAGCTGGACGGTTTCCGATGACGGCACAGTCTACACCTTCAAGCTGCGCGACAACGGCAAGTGGTCGGATGGCTCTCCGGTCACGGCTGGTGACTTCGCCTTCTCCTTCCAGCGCGTCGAAGATCCGAAGACGGCTGCCGGTTACGCCAATATCCTGTTCCCGATCAAGAATGCGGAAAAGGTCAACAAGGGTGACGTTCCGGTCGATCAGCTCGGCATCAAGGCAGTTGATGACAAGACCGTCGAAATCACACTTGAGCGGCCGACCCCCTTCTTCCTCGAACTGCTCGCCCACCAGACCGCTCTTCCGGTTTCCAAGGCAAGCGTCGATAAGAACGGCGCTGACTTCGTCAAGCCGGGCGTCATGGTGTCGAACGGCGCCTACAAGCTCGTCGCGCACACCCCGAATGACAGCCTGACGACCGAGAAGAACGCAAACTACTGGGATGCCGCCAACGTCAAGATCGACAAGGTAATCTTCTACCCGATCGACGACCAGGCCGCTTCCGTTCGCCGCTTCGAAGCCAAGGAAATGGACCTCGTCTACAACTTCTCGGCCGACCAGATCGACCGCCTGAAGCAGGCCTATGCCGACCAGGTCCACATCTCTCCGACGCTCGCAACTTACTACTACGCCTTCGACACCCGCCAGGAGCCCTATAGCGACGTGCGCGTCCGTCAGGCGCTGTCGATGTCCGTCGATCGCGACTTCCTTGCCAAGGAAATCTATTCCGGTTCGCAGATCCCGGCCTATTCTATGGTGCCTCCGGGCATCGAGACCTATGGCGAGCCGTCCAAGGCCGATTTCGGTACGCTGTCACAGCTCGACCGCGAAGACAAGGCGATCGCGCTGATGAAGGAAGCCGGCTACGGTGAGGGTGGCAAGCCGCTCGAAATCGAGATCCGCTACAACACCAACCCGAACCACGAGCGTGTTGCGACCGCCGTCGCCGACATGTGGAAGAACACATTCGGCGCCAAGGTTTCGCTGGTGAACCTCGACGTGTCGTCGCACTACGCCTACCTGCAGGAAGGCGGCAAGTTCAACGTCGCCCGCGCCGGCTGGGTTGCCGACTACGCCGATGCCGAGAACTTCCTGGCGCTCAGCCTGTCCTCGAACAAGACCTTCAACTATGGCCATTATGAAAGCCCCGAATTCGATGCCCTCATGAAGAAGTCCTATGAGGAAACCGATCCGGCCGCCCGCTCCAAGCTTCTCCATGAAGCCGAAGCGCTGATGATGAAGGATCAGCCGGTTGCTCCGTTCCTGACCCAGGCCGACCTGTGGCTGGTCGCGACCAAGGTCAAGGGCTGGCAGGACAATGCTGCCAACCAGCACCTCACACGCTTCCTGAGCATCGCAGAATAACCAAACGATCCGAACCATGGCGGCATCGCCGCCATGGCTTCCGGCCGGAGGGCTACCCCCATGATCTCCTTCGTCCTGCGCCGCCTTGCGAGCGCTGTACCGACGCTGTTTATTGTCGTGACGATTTCCTTCTTCCTGATGCGGTTCGCTCCGGGCGGCCCTTTCAACCTCGAAAGGCCGCTGCCGCCACAGACGATGGCGAACCTGATGCGGACCTATCAGCTGGACCAGCCGCTCTGGCGCCAATACCTGACCTACATCACCAATGCAGTCACCGGCGACTTCGGCCCCAGCTACATCTACAAGGACAACACCGTCGCCGAGCTGATCGGCAAGGGTTTGCCCTATTCGCTGGAGCTCGGCTTGTACGCCCTTCTTCTAGCGCTGATCGGCGGCGTCATTGCCGGCACGATCGCGGCGCTCCGGCAAAACAGCATTCTCGACTTCCTGATCATGACGGTCTCGACGGTCGGCGTCACGGTGCCGAATTTCGTTGTCGGTCCGGTGCTGACGCTCATCTTCGCCATCAGCCTTGCCTGGTTGCCGGCCGGCAGCTGGGGTGATGGCTCGCTGCGCTTCCTCATCCTCCCGATGATCGCGCTCGCCCTGCCGCAACTTGCGGTGTTCGCGCGGCTGACGCGGGGCTCGATGATCGAGGCGCTGAACACTGACCATATCCGAACCGCCCGCGCCTATGGCCTGCCGGCCCGCACCGTCGTCATCACCCATGCGATGCGCGCCGCACTCCTGCCGGTCGTCTCCTATCTCGCTCCTTGCGCCGCGGCCCTGCTCACAGGCTCCGCGGTCATCGAGACGATCTTCACCATTCCCGGCGTGGGCCGCTATTTCGTGCTGGGCGCGATCAACCGCGATTATACGCTGGTCATGGGAACCGTGGTGCTGATTGCCATCTTCGTCATCGTCTTCAATCTCCTGGTCGATATTCTCTACGGCCTTCTCGATCCGAGGGTTCGCCATGACTGATATCGTCAACGCACCACTCGTGGCTCCGCCGGAAACCAGAAGCCGCAGCCTCTTCCAGCTTGCCGCCATGCGCTTCCGTCGCAACCGCGCCGCCATGGCCGGCTGCATCGTGCTCGTGCTGATCGCGATATTCTCGTTCCTGGGACCGTTGTTCATCAACCACAGCTATGATCAGGTGTTCCCGTCCTACGTCTCTATCCCGCCGAGCCTGGAAGCCCGGCCCGACGCTGGAAGCCTTCAGGACGCGATGGAAGGCGTTACGGGCCGGGCCCGCGTGGAACTCAAGGAATTTGCCGTTGAAGGCCAGACCTTCACCGCAACCATCACCTCCGACCAGCCGATCGATCCGCGTGCGACACGCTATTTCGACCGGGCCAACGAGTTCGATGCGACGCAGGTGGTAGCAACCGAGAACGACGGAAAGACGCTGAAGCTCGAAGGCAATGTCAGCCGCGAATACTTCTTCTTCGGTACAGATCCCAACGGTCGCGACATGCTGGCCCGTGTCATGCTCGGCGGCCAGATCTCGATCGCCGTTGGCCTTCTGGCAAGTATCGTCTCGCTCGGCATCGGCGTCGTCTACGGCGCCACCTCGGGCTATATCGGTGGACGTGTCGATAACGTCATGATGCGCTTCGTCGAAATCCTCTATTCGCTGCCCTTCGTCTTCCTCGTCGTCGTGCTCGTCGTCTTCTTCGGCCGCAGCTTCATCCTGATCTTCCTCGTCATCGGCGCAGTGGAATGGCTGGACATGGCCCGCATCGTGCGCGGCCAGACGCTGGCCCTGAAGCGGCGTGAATTCGTCGGTGCGGCTCAGGCCCTCGGCCTTACCGACTGGCAAATCATCCGCCGCCACATCATCCCCAACACGATCGGCCCTGTTGTCGTCTTCGTGACGGTGGTGGTACCGAAGGTCATCCTGCTCGAAAGCTTCCTGTCCTTCCTCGGTCTCGGCGTACAGGCGCCGCTGACGAGCTGGGGGGCGTTGATTTCAGAAGGCGCCAACAACATCCAGTCGGCACCGTGGCTGCAGATCTTCCCGGCGATCTTCTTCGTTGTAACGCTGTTTTCCCTGAACTTTGCCGGCGACGGCCTGCGCGATGCGCTCGACCCGAAGGACCGCTGACATGGCCGCAGAAACCATCCTGACTGTCCGCGACCTGAAAATAAGCTTCGACACGCCGGATGGCGCTGTCGAAGCGGTCAAGGGCATCTATCTCGACGTGAAATCCGGCGAAACGCTTGCCGTCGTCGGAGAATCCGGTTCCGGCAAGAGCCAGACCATGATGGGCATCATGGGGCTTCTATCGAAGAACGGCCGCGCAACCGGTTCGGCCAGCTATCGCGGCAAGGAGCTTATCGGTTTGCCAATGAAGGAGCTTAACACGGTACGCGGCGCCAAGATCACCATGATCTTCCAGGAACCGATGACCTCGCTCGATCCGCTCTACACGATCGGCCGGCAGATTGCCGAGCCGATCGTCTACCACCGCGGCGGCAGCTTCGCCCAGGCAAAGGCGCGGGCACTGGAACTGCTCGAACTCGTCGGCATTCCCGAACCGGCACGCCGTATCAACAGCTATCCGCACGAGCTTTCCGGCGGCCAGCGCCAGCGCGTGATGATCGCCATGGCGCTTGCCAACGAACCGGATATCCTGATCGCCGACGAGCCGACGACAGCGCTCGACGTCACCATCCAGGCTCAGATTCTCGATCTCCTGAAATCACTGCAGCAGAAGTTCGGCATGGCCGTGGTGCTGATCACCCACGATCTCGGCATCGTGCGCCATTTCGCAAGCCGCGTTGCCGTCATGCGTCGCGGCGAAGTGGTCGAGACGGGTATGACCGCCGATATCTTCGAACGGCCGCAGGCGGATTATACCAAGATGCTGCTGGCGGCCGAGCCAAGCGGCCGCAAGGCTTCGCCGCCCGATGATGCGCCGATCATTCTTGAGGGCCGCAATGTCTGCGTCGATTACCGGATCGGTGGCGGTTTGTTCAAAAGTGCCGCCGGCAGCTTCCGTGCCGTCGATGACATCACGCTACGGCTAAGGCAGGGTCAGACCATCGGTATCGTCGGAGAATCTGGCTCAGGAAAATCGACGCTCGGCCGCGCACTTTTGAAGCTCCTGCCGGCAAGCGGCCATATCCGCTTCGAGAAGACCGATATCTCCGATTTTGGCCGCAGCGCCATGCGGCCCTTGCGTCAGGAGATGCAGTTGGTTTTCCAGGACCCCTATGGTTCGCTCTCGCCGCGACAGACCGTCGGCGAGATCATCACCGAAGGCCTTTATGTCCACGAGCCTCAACTCTCCAGGGCCGACCGGGATCGGCGCGCGATCGAGGCGCTGAAGGAAGTCGGTCTTGATCCGGCCGCCCGCAACCGCTATCCGCACGAATTCTCCGGCGGCCAGCGCCAGCGCATCGCCATCGCGCGCGCAATCATCCTGAAACCCAAGGTTGTCATCCTCGACGAACCGACCTCGGCGCTTGATCGCTCGGTGCAGGGTCAGGTGATCGAGCTGCTGCGCGGCCTGCAGAAGGCGCATGACCTGTCCTACATCTTCATCAGCCACGACCTGTCGGTCATCAAGGCCATGTCCGACTACGTGATCGTCATGAAGAACGGCAAAATAGTCGAGGAAGGCGATACGGATATCATCTTCCATGCACCGAAAGAGGCCTATACCAAGACCCTCATGAACGCGGCCTTCGCGGCCTAGAGCCTTTCTCTACCCTGTGCTATCGATACGTTCGATAGCCGGGGAGGGAAATCCGGCCGAGGTTCGGGACGGAGCGCATGGCAGAAGCAGCAATCTATGAAGTATACGACCCGCGCTTTAATGCGCTGGTGGTGGGGAGTGCTTGCCTGGAGGAGCTCTATTCCTCCTGTCGCTGGGCCGAAGGTCCGGTCTGGTTCGACGATGCGCAGCAGCTTCTGTGGAGCGACATTCCCAACCAACGCATGCTGCGCTGGGTGCCGGAAGGCGGCGTGTTCGTCTACCGCTATCCCTCCAGTTTCGCCAATGGCCATACACGCGACAGGCAGGGACGGCTCGTTTCCTGCGAACACGGCACGCGGCGCGTGACGCGAACGGAGACAGACGGCTCGATCACCGTACTTGCCGATAGTTACCAGGGGAAACGGCTGAACTCGCCCAATGACGTGGTGGTAAAATCGGATGGCGGCATCTGGTTCAGCGACCCGACCTACGGAATCCTTTCCGATTACGAGGGGTATAAGGCAGAGCCAGAGCAGCCCGAGCGCAGTGTCTACCGCCTCGACCCGTCAACCGGCGAACTGGAAGCAGCCGCCTCGGACTTCTTTCAACCCAACGGACTTGCCTTCTCACCGGATGAGACGAAGCTCTATGTCGCCGACAGTGGCTCAAACCCCGACGGCTTCGCAGCGCGCCACATTAAAGTTTACGATGTGACGGACGGCACGCATCTCAGGAATTCCCGGATCTTCTGCCATCTGGACGAGGGTGTTCCGGACGGTTTCCGCCTCGATACGGACGGCAATGTCTGGACCAGCGGCGGCAAGGCCGTTCACTGCTTTTCACCGGAAGGCAAGCTTCTCGGCAAGATCCGCATCCCGCAGGGTGTATCGAACCTCACTTTCGGTGGCCCGCGCCGCAACCGGCTGTTCATCACCGCCACGCGGTCGCTTTATGCGATCTATGTGACAGCAACGGGCGCCCAGACACCCTGAAGACGGTCAAGCAGACGGCTGACGCTTCTTCAACTGCTGTTCGCGGAAGAAGATGAAGAGGCCGGAGGCGACGATGAGCGCCGAGCCGATCAGAACCGTGATGCGCGGCGTATCGCCAAAGAACAGCCAGCCGAAGATCACAGCCCAGAACAACAGCGTGTATTGAAGCGGCACTACGGTTGCGGCGTCTGCAAGCTTTAACGCGCGCGTGACGAGGATATGCGCCATCATCGCGACGATGCCGAGAAGTCCGAGCAGGATCGTCGCCTCGAAGTCCGGCGTTGTCCACCCCGCGGGACGGATTGCCAGACCGGCAAGCGAGAAGATCAGCGCGCCAACGACCTGCCAGAAGACGAGGGTCATATCCGGCGTTTCCCGCAGCGTGCGGCCGAGCAGGATAGCGCCGGCAAAGGCGGCGCTGCCAAAAAGCGCGATCACCGCGGGCAGTGAGAAACTGTTTCGGGAAGGCTCGAGCGCGATCAGAACACCGAGAAAGCCGACGAGGATCGCCGTCCAGCGTCGCCAGCCGACCTTCTCGCCCAGCACGAAGGGTGAGGCTGCGGCCACATAGATCGGTGCGGCCAGCCAATAGGTCATCGTGTCGGCGAGCGGCATATAGGCAACGGCAAAATAGAAGGCGGAGGCTTCCGCAGCAAAAAGAAGCGAGCGAAGGGCGTGAAGCCCTGGCCGGTCCACGATCAGGAAGCTGCGCCAGCCGCGCTTGACGATGAAAGGCGCCAGAATAACCAGCGCGGCAAGGCTGCGGATCGTCATCAGCTGGTTGACCGAATAGGTCCCGACCAGCCATTTACCCATGACGTCGTTGAGCGAGAACATCAGCATGCTCAAAAGCATGACGATCGCACCGTTGCGCGCAGCGCTCCCCGAATGAGGCGCAAGAGTAGATTGAAGAGACATGGCCGGCCGTTTCCTGAAGTGTCGCCAGCCAGTCGCATATTCGGGGCGCTCGATCCATCCCTGAAAAACGATGAGATCATCAGCGATGCGAATGGGCCGATGCCTTGTCGGCGCAACACCATCGATCCTCGCGCAAAGCGGCTTGAGCACTCACCCCTTGACCTCGGCGAAAGGATCGCTAATTAATCAGGAGCTTCCGCCGCTACAGACATCGAAAGGCTGCGGAATGAACGATGGTGCCGGGCCCCTCTGGCGAGAGTTTTTACGGCGCTCTCGTGATGTCGGTACCGCCAGCAAATAAGCCGGCGGATTACGCGCAAATGACAATCTATTCCATGCCACCAGCGCATGCCTTGGGCATGTGTCCTTTCTGCACATATGCAGACCAGCCCATCTCCAATTTGATGGAGGTGTGGCCATGAACCAGCCCCAAACGCACACATCCTCCCTTGGCTATTTCAAGTGGGCCTTCATCGTCACAGCCGCCGGGCTCCTGCTCGGCGCCTGGCTTGGCTGGAACGCGACCGGCACGTTTGCCGGTATGGCGACAGTGTTCTTCATCTGCAGCGTCCTTGCGGTGCTCGAAATTTCACTTTCCTTCGACAACGCTATCGTGAATGCCAACAAGCTGAAGGACATGACGCCGGAATGGCAACACCGGTTCCTCACCTGGGGTATCGTGATTGCCGTCTTTGGCATGCGTATCGTCTTTCCGCTGTTGATCGTCGTCATCGCCGCCAACATCGGCCCGATCGACGCCCTCATCCTGGCGGCGGCACGTCCTGAGGAATATGCCCGCATCATGAATGATGCCCATCTTCCGATCGCCGCCTTCGGTGGCACCTTCCTGATGATGGTGGGACTCACCTACTTCTTCGACCATGAAAAAGACATCCACTGGATTTCTTTCCTTGAACGTCACATGTCACGGTTCGCGACCATCAAGGGCATCGAAATCGCCTTCGTACTCGTGCTGATCCTCGGATTTTCGAAGCTTCTCGATGGTGAAGAAGCGTCGGTCTTCGTTCATTCGGCAATCTACGGTCTTGTAACCTTCTTGATCGTCGAAGTGATCGGTGGATTGCTCGATGCCTCGCAGCAGACCATGAGTGCAGCGGCCAAGGGCGGTCTTGGAGCCTTCATCTATCTCGAAGTACTCGATGCCAGCTTCTCCTTCGACGGCGTCATCGGCGCCTTCGCGTTGACGCAGAACCTGTTCGTCATCGCCATCGGCCTCGGCATCGGCGCGATGTATGTGCGCTCGATGACGATCATGCTGGTGGAGAAGGGAACGCTTGCGGAATACCGCTATCTGGAACACGGCGCCTTCTACGCCATCCTGATCCTCTCGGTGATCATGTACTTCCAGACCCTGGTGCATATCCCCGAGGTCATCACCGGTCTTGGCGGCGCGGCCCTGATCGGCATCTCGCTCTGGTCGTCGATCCGCTACAACAGACAGGAGCAACAGCAACTGCAGGAGGCGCGCCAGTAAGATGCGTCGCCAAATGCCTTGCGGGTGCTAGCATCCGCAAGGACATCAACGCAAAAGCCCGCCGGAGGGAACGCCGGCGGGCCTTTTCATGGGGAGATCAGTGGTATCGCTTGGTAATCAGCCGCGCTTGACGGTATGAAACCGTGTCGGCTCGATGCCAAGCGTGTAGAGGTCGCGATCGAGCGGACGACGGCCACCTTCGACGGCCGCCGCAACTGCGGAGGCAGCGCCGAAAACAGCGATCGCACGACCGAAGAAGCCTTTACGGGCGGAAGTATTGGCGGACATTTTGCTTTCTCGCTTTCATGTTTGGTTGACGTCCTAAAGATGGGGCACATGCGCCCTTTCTACAATGCACGAATCATCATCGCAGCTATGCAAAGCAAGCAGGCTATGCAAGGCAGGCAGGCCATATAAAGCAAGCAGCCCGGAATCCCCTGCGGGAAACCGGCCTGTTCGTGGACGCTCGTTGGAAATGACGATCTGTTTGGGAGGAGAATCAATCTTCCGAAGCGGCCAATTGCGAGAGAACCTCACCTCTACCCCGTGCCCGAAGGATCAGCGGGATGATCAGCGCCGCAGCAGCAATGATCAGAAGCGCTGCCGCGATCGGTGAGGTGAAAAGCACGGTGACATCGCCCTGACTGATCGCCAGCGCCCGGCGAAGCTGCTGCTCGGCAAGCGGCCCGAGGATCAGGCCGACGACGACCGGCGCAATCGGGTAACCGAAGATCCGCATGACGTAACCCAGCAGACCGAAGCCGAGCAGCATGCCAAGCTCGAAGGGCGACGGATTGGCGCCGATGGTGCCAAGTGTCGCAAAGAGCAGGATGCCGGCATAGAGCCAGGGCTTCGGGATCGTCAGCAGGCGCACCCAGAGGCCAACCAGCGGCAGGTTGAGCACCAGCAGCATCAGGTTGGCGATCAAAAGGCTGGCGATCAGGCCCCAGACGAGCTGCGGATTTGTCGCAAACAAAAGGGGACCCGGCTGCAGGCCGTATTGCTGGAAGCCAGCCAGCATGATCGCTGCCGTTGCCGTCGTCGGCAGGCCGAGCGTCAGGAGCGGCACGAGCGTTCCCGCAGCAGAGGCATTGTTGGCCGCTTCCGGGCCGGCCACGCCTTCAATCGCACCATTGCCGAATTCCTCCGGATACTTGGTCAGGCGTTTTTCAGCTGCATAGGACAGAAATGTACCGATTTCGGCACCGCCGGCCGGCATGGCGCCGATCGGAAAGCCGATCGCGGTGCCACGCAGCCAGGGCTTCCAGGAACGCGCCCAATCCGCACGCGTCATCCAGACCGAACCTTTCACCGCTTCCACCTTGTCCGGGCCGCGATCGCCCTGGGCTGCGATGTAGAGAGATTCACCGATGGCGAACATGGCAACCGCCAGCGTCGTCACCTCGATACCATCCAGCAGATCGGGGACGCCGAAGCTCAACCGGGCCTGGCCGGTAAGCTGGTCGATGCCGATGGTGGCAAGCGCAAGGCCGATGAACAGCGAGGTGAGACCGCGCAGCGTCGAATCACCGAAAGCCGAGGACACCGTCACGAAGGCGAGCACCATCAGCGCGAAATATTCCCGCGGGCCAAAGACAAGCGCGACCTTCACGACAAAGGGAGCAATGAAGGCAAGGGCGATCGTCGCGATCAGGCCCGCCACGAAAGAGCCGATCGCCGCTGTCGCAAGCGCCGGTCCGCCGCGGCCCGCCCGCGCCATCTTGTTACCCTCGAGCGCCGTGACGATCGAGGAGCTTTCACCGGGCGTGTTGAGCAGGATCGACGTGGTCGAACCGCCATACATGCCGCCATAGTAGATGCCGGCAAACATGATCAGCGATCCGGCTGGATCGAGCTTGTAGGTTACGGGCAGCAGAAGCGCGACCGTCAACGCCGGGCCGATGCCGGGCAGAACGCCAACGGCGGTACCGAGCGTGACGCCAACCAGCGCGTAAAGCAGGTTCATCGGCTGCATCGCAATGCCGAGACCATGCAGCAGGAATTCAAATGTGTTCATTGCGGCATGCCCTTAGAGAAACAGATGTTCAAGCGGACCTGCAGGCAGGGAAAGCTGCAGCAGGCCGGCGAAGATCAGCCAAATTCCGAGACAGAGCACGATGCCCACGGGAATAGTGATCCAGAGCTTGCGCCGTCCGAAACCGGCAGCAGCAGCGGCAAAGAGAATGCCCGTCGCAATCGAGAAGCCGGCAGTGGTCAGGAGGAGGAGCTGCGCCACGAGACCGCCGACAATCCAGACGACCGGGCCGACCTCCTGATGTTCCCGCTCGGGAAAATCGCCACGCCATGCTTCCAGCGCCGTCCAGAGGGCCAGAACCATCAGCACGCAGGCAATCACGAAAGGGACTGTCGCAGGGCCGATGCGCGAATAGCTGGCTATTGTCGAGAGACGCGAAACGTCCCAGAACATGATACCGGCGATGGCAGCGAGGAAAACGGCGATAAAGAGCGCCGCCCGGTCGGGGCGGCGCTTTCCGTTCGAAGGGACGTTACCCTTGCTCATTGAACAAGTCCGATCTCTTTAAGAATGCTTTCCGTCGCGGAAACATCCTTGGCAAGCTGCTCTTCGAAGGCCGGACCTGCGAGATAGGTATCCTGCCAGCCCTTGGTCTTCAGGGTTTCCTGCCAGCTGGCCGACTTGGCGAGCTTTTCGACATCAGCGGAAACGGCAGCCTTCTGCTCATCGGTCAGACCAGGAGCGGCAGCCACCATGCGCCAGTTTTGAACCACGACGTCGAGGCCACCTTCCTTGAAGGTCGGGGCATCGATACCGGCAATGCGTTCACCGCTGGAAACGGCCAAAAGACGCAGGGTGCCCGACTTGACCTGCGATTCGAATTCGCCGTAACCGGAAATGCCCGCGGTCACCTGGTTACCGAGGATCGCGGCAAGTGCTTCGCCACCGCCCGAATAGGCGATATAGTTGATCTTGGTGGGATCAACGCCGGCAGCCTTGGCAAGAAGACCGACTGCGATGTGATCGGTACCGCCGGCAGAGCCGCCAGCCCAGGACACGGCGCCCGGATCCTTCTTCAGGGCTTCGATCAGGTCCCCCATCGTCTTCAGCGGCGATTCGGCCGGAACGACGACGGCCTCATACTCGCCCGTCAGACGGGCGATCGGTGTAACGTCCTTCAGCGAAACCGGCGACTTGTTGGTGAGAATGGCGCCGACCATGACATAGCCACCGACGATCAGTGCGTTCGGGTTGCCCTTGGACTGGCTGGCGAACTGCGCGAGGCCGATGGTGCCGCCCGCACCCGGCACGTTCTGGACCTGAACATTGCCGGAGATGCTTTCCTGCTGCATCGACGTCTGCATCGAACGGGCCGTCTGGTCCCAGCCGCCGCCCGGATTGGCCGGGGCAATGATGGTGTAGTCGGCGGCGTTTGCGGAAAACGCAACAGCACCGGCGAGAATGGAAGCGATAAGAAACTGTTTCAAGGATAGTCCTCCGTCAGGCGCCTTTGGCGCGCATGTTAACTGCGCAGACGAAAGGGGATCACCACATAGACCGAAGGCCTGTGGCTGGTTTCCTCCTCCCAGCCTGCCCCGTCGTCCGCCTCCACGGACGATGAAGACCTGCAAAGCACCACAGAAAGCTGTCATTTACCTGACATTCCTGTTCGTGGCGCAAGCAACGGCAGCTTCCTCCAAAAAGGAACCAACGTCTACTGTAACCGCAAGGCCTCGTTCCACCGCGCAATGAGCCGTGCGCGCTTCACCTGATCGAGGTAAACCATCAAGCCCGGACTGACCGGCACGGGACGCAATTGAGCACCGAGCATTTCCTGCATGGTATTGGCTGTATTATCGCCAGCGACATCGGGACTGACCGCAGCGATATGCAGTTCCCGCGCCATGATCGATTGCCCTTCGGGCGACATGAAGAATTCGAGATAGCGACGACCGAGATCGGGCGTCGCTGCGGCCTGCGGCACCAATCCGATCCGGGACATCACGACGGTATAGTCCTTGGGAAGAACGATGCCGACATCGGGATGGCGCGACGCCCAGTCAGCAGCATAGGAACCGACAATATTGTAGCCGAGCACGAAGCGCCCGTCCGAGACGCGCTCCAGAATGGCCGAACTCGTGGAGTAGAGCTTTACGCCCGCAGCCCCCATGGCCTGAATGACTGACCAGATATCGCCAAACTGCTCCTGGTCGCGCGCCATGAACAGGAAACCGACGCCGGAGCGCTCGATATCGTAGGTACCGATCCGGCCGAAGACGGAATTGCCCTTGCGCTTGAGGTATTCGATGAATTCCGCCCGGCTCGCCGGCGGCTTTTCATGGGCAAAACTTGGCTTGTGGTAGACGAAAACGGCCGGCTCGAAGGTGAGCGCATAGGCCGTGTTACGCCAGTTGGCCCAGGCGGGCCAGCGTGCGCTCATCGAAAGATCGCTGCGTTGGGCGTAGCCGTCATTGGAAAGCTTCACCTGCAGATCCATTGCCGAGGAAAAAGCGAAATCGGCGGTCTTCTGACCCGCATCCGTCTCGCGCACGATTCGGTCGTAGATCTCGCCAGTCAGCAGCTCCTCGTAACGGACGGCAACATCCTGGTTCGCTTTCTGAAAGCCCTTCACCATCGGTCGCGCCAAAGGTTCGTCGAGGGACGAGTAGACCGTCAGCACACGCGCGTCCACGTCGCCGGAAAGAGCGGGGTAGAAAGTCGCCTGCGCCCGCGCAAGCGACGGAAAAACCACTAGTAACAGTAGAATAAGGAAACGGCGCATGCGCCGATCATGCAGCAGAGGCGCGCGCTTCACAAGCATGCGGTCGCTTCCCCGTCGCCGTTGAAGCCGAGCCTTTGCGAAAACGGTTCCGCTGTCGGCCATGTTGGTTTAATTCAAGAAAGGCGGCCTGCAAATCCGGTCGCGCACGGGAGATATTGAAGCGTGCGGATACTGCTGGTGGAGGACAATGCCACGCTGTCGGAGGGTCTCTCGGCGATCCTGCGCTCAAGCGGCTATGCCGTGGATGTCGTTGCGGACGGCGCCTCGGCCGATGCCGTCATCGCCACTGAGACTTTCGACCTCGTTATCCTCGACCTGACCCTGCCGGAAATGGACGGGCTGGAAGTGCTGCGCGCCATGCGCTCGCGCCAGAACAAGGCTGCCGTCATGATCCTGACGGCACGCGGCACGCCCGAAGAACGGGTGAAGGGCCTCGACCTTGGGGCCGACGACTACATGATCAAGCCGTTCGACGTCGGTGAGTTCGAAGCGCGGGTGCGGGTATTGCTGCGCCGGCAGGCGGGGCTTCGGGCCTCCAACGTCAGCTACGGCAATGTCTCCTTCGACCTGAAATCCCGCATGTTTTCCGCCGATGGGGCGGTGATCGATATTCCCGCACGCGAACTGGGCCTTCTGGAAATCCTGTTCCTGCGGGCCGGCAAAGTGGTCGCCAAGGAAGCCATCATTCAGTCGCTTACCGCCTTCGACGACGATCTCAGCGCCAACGCCATCGAACAATATGTCAGCCGGCTCAGGAAAAGACTGGCGCCGCATGGGCTGACTGTGCGTACCGCCCGCGGCATCGGGTACTATCTCGAAAAGGTAACAAGTTCTTGAGCAGCGCCAAGCCCTATTCGCTGCGCCGCCGGCTGCTCGGCTGGCTTCTGATATCGACCGCCGTCATCGGCGTGATCGCGCTTGCCGACACCTACAGCGAGGCGGTCAAAACCGCCAATACGGTCTCCGACCGGGTGCTTGCCGGCTCGGCCCTCGCCATCGCCGAGCGCGTCGTCGTCGCCGAGGACGGAACGCTGGAGGTCGACATCCCCTATGTCGCCTTGGAGATGCTGACGTCCGCCGCACAGGACCGGGTTTTCTACCGGGTCGATGGTCCACCGGGACATTTTATCACCGGATACCAGACCCTGCCCTCGATCGACTTGAAGAACCGGACATCGGCCTATGCCGATGCGAAATTCCGGGGCGAGCCGATCCGCATCGCCGTCCTCGAACGCTCCGCGTCGACCGGGATCAATTCGGTACCCTTCGTCGTGACGGTGGCAGAAACGACGATCGCACGACGCCAACTGGCGCAGGCGATCCTGCTGAGATCGGCGCTCAGGCTCGCCTTCATGATTCTCGGTGCAGCAACCATCGTCTGGATCGCCGTCACCTTCTCGCTTCGTCCCCTCTACAAGTTGGGCGACGCCATTTCGGAGCGTAGTCCCGATGACCTCCACCCGATCGAACAATCCGTTCCGAGCGAAGTCGAGGGGCTGGTGGAAACGGTCAATTCCTTCATGGTGCGACTGGAATCGGCGCTCGACGCGCTGCGTCATTTCAGCGGCAATGCAAGCCATCAACTGAGAACGCCCCTGGCAATCATTCGCACCCAGCTCGCTCTCTCCGCCCGGGCGGCAACGCTCGAGGAAGCACAGATCGCTGCGCGCAAGGGCGACGAGGCGGTAGCCCATGCCGAGCGTATCCTGAAGCAATTGCTGCTGATGGCGAAGATCGACGCGGCCGGATCACGTCAGAGGATAGCGCCGCCGCTGCTCGATCTTACCGCACTCGCGCAGGAAATCACCGCCGACTATGTGCCGAAGGCGGGCGAAGCGGATGTCGATCTGGGCTTCGAGGGCGACGAACAGATGTTTATTGCTGCAGAACCTCTGCTGATCGGCGAACTGCTGCGCAACCTGATCGAGAACGCCATCGTCTATGGCGGCAGAGGCGCTGAAGTAACGGTGCGGGTCGCATCGTCAGACAACACACCTTGCCTCGAAGTGGAAGACAACGGTCCCGGCATTCCGCCGGAAAAACGGCAAATTGCCCGCCAGCGCTTCGCGCGCGGCGGTGACATCGATGCGCCCGGCATGGGCCTCGGCCTGCCGATCGTCGAGGAGATAGCAAGCCTGTTCGCCGGAAAGGTGAACCTCTCCGACGGGCATGATGGCAGAGGATTGAAAGTCTCGGTGACCTTTTCGCCAACCCGACCGCTCGCCACATAAGTGGAGCAAGCGCTTTGATAAAGTCAGTTCAGGTCGAAATGAAAGATTAACGACCGCGGGGGGCGGTGAACAAATCGGTTTCGCGTGCCCGGCCGAGAAGAAGGGCACTCCAGAGAACCTGAAAGAAACCGGGGCTCGCGAGCTTGCGCTGCGAAGTCATGATAAGCTCCATTGGCTATTAATGTTGGTCATATGGCATGGATGAAGCCTTTTTTCCAGAGGCAAAGAGTCGCGGCAGCTATGCTCAGCAAGCATAGCCGAAACCGTCGCGCAGTTATATTTTTGAACTGGAAAATAGTATCAAATTTATACTTGAAGTACCATCCGGGAACGCCCAAAAACCCTTGACATGCTGAAGCGACACAGATTTTTCTGTGCCAACCGAACCGATGAAGTGTAGTAATCGACCTGATTGAATAAGCATGGCCCTCCGGCTCTTGCCTGAAGGCCATGGAGGAAAATCCTCTCGGATCATTTCATCGTATAGACGTCGATGGTAAAATACTTGTCGTTGATCGTCTTGTAGGTGCCATCGGCGCGGATATCGGCCAGGGCCTTGTTCAGCTTTTCGCGCAGGTCGTTGTCATCCTGGCGCACGGCGATACCGACACCATCGCCGACGAACTTCTTGTCGGTGATCGGATCGCCCGTCAGCTCGCAGCACTTGCCATCCTCAGACTTGGTAACCCAGTCGAGCATTGGCAACATGTCGCCGACCTGCATGTCGAGGCGACCATTGACCATGTCGAGATTGGTCTCATCCTGAGTGGGATAAAGCTTGATCTCCGCGTCCGGATAAGTCGCGGCAATATAGTCGGCCTGAGTGGTGCCGGACTGGGCGCCGATGACCTTGCCCTTCAGGGCGTCGTTGGTGAATTCCTTGATATCGGAGCCCTTCGGCAGGACATGGGTCATGGCAGCCAGATAGTAGGGATCGGTGAAGGAAACCTGCTTCTTGCGCTCTTCAGTGATGAACATCGAGGCGATGATCAGATCATACTTGCTGGCGATCAGGCCGGGGATGATGCCGTCCCAGTCCTGCGCGACCACTTCGCACTCGACCTTCATCTTGGCGCAAAGCGCCAGTCCGATATCGACGTCGAAACCGCCGATCTTGCCGGCGGAATCAACGAAGTTGAAGGGTGGGTAGGCACCTTCGGTACCGATGCGCAGCTTTTCGGCCGCATCGGCCGTGGTGGCGGAAAAGGCGGCGGCACAGGCAAGCGCCCATGCGATCATCTGTTTTCTCATCATCGTGTCGTTCCCTCTTCTATCCACCTGATATCGATGGTTGCAACGATCCTAAGCCGGCCTTGAATATAAGCGAAATAGATAGCGGCAATAGCCGGTATCATTGCCATTGTCCAAAGACGATCAGAAAGTCGGCGGCGTGTTGATCCAGAGAAGCACAGTTTCGCCGTCATGGCGATTGACCCACGCATGACGGCGTCGGCTGGCGAAATAGAGGGAATCGCCAGGCTCCAGATCGTGAAAATGCTCGCCGTCCAGAATGAACTCGACCCGGCCCGTAAGGACGTAGACGAACTCCTCTCCTTCATGCCGATAGGCACCTTCGCTGGATGCGCCGGGCGCCAGCACGAAACGATGGCAATCCATCTGGTTTGGCCCTTCGGCCAACATTTGCACGATGACGCCCGGTGTCGTGCGTGGCCAGGAGCGCCATTCGCCGGCGCGCACGACAGCGCGGATTGCAGGCTCATCCTCCCCGGAGAGACGAGAAACGGTCGTATCGAAATAGGCGGCAAGATTGTGCAGCACCGCAACCGAAACCCCCTGCGACGTCCGTTCTAGGGTCGAGAGGACAGAAGGAGCAATGCCGATTTCACCGGCTACCTGCTCAAGGGTCTTGCCACCGGCATGGCGAAGACTGCGCAGCTTGCGCCCGACAGGCGAGGCGGCCTCCGTCGCAACCACATCGTCGCCGCCTTCCGCCTCCAAAGCCTCTCGGATTGCCGCAGGATTGAGACCGCGTTCGGCACGGAACCAGGAAATACGCTTCAGGCGCGCCAGATCGCCGTCGCTATATTGGCGATGGCCAGTCGATGAGCGCTCGGGAATGACCAGCCCCTGCGTCTCCCAAAGACGCAGGGTAGACGCGGAAACGCCGGCAAGCCTGGCCGCTTCCGCCACCTTATATCGAACAGGGGCGTCAGCGTTCATCGCTGCCGCCTCCAAGCTTCATGTCAGTGTTCCAGGTCACGGAAAAGATCTTCACCACTCTCTACGCGTCGAACCGGCTGCCCGGCGGGCATATCGGCATCTGCCTCTTCGTATTCCGGAACCTTCAGTTCGAACGGCAGGCGCCGCTCCTCGGCAATGCGCAACATCAGCATTCGGATGGCATCGGAAAGCGAGAGCCCCATGGCGGACAGGGCTTCAATGGCACGTTGCTTCGTCCCGGAATCGATACGGGCCCGGATGATCGTATCAGCTGTCATGACGTCATTCTCCTGATGCTAAACGTTTCAAGGAAAGAAATGGACCGACCGTGCCGAGAACGGAAAAGCCCCAAATGAATTCTTGCAATTCGTGCCGTATCTGCATGCCCGGGAATGTTCGGACATGCTTTCTCTTTCACGATCTAAGAGCGCCTTGAAATATCGACCGGACGGTGAATGTACGGAGTTGAAAAGGCACTCAAGTAGGCAATCGCGCGTGGCTCAGCCTTGCTTTGCCACCCCGCCATATCGAAAAAAATATCCATTGCTGCAATGTTCCGACAGTGTAGCCACATCGCTTACCTCTTGACAAGAAAAAGCATTCGCTGACCGTAAGGATTCGATCACAAAATTTGATTTGCAACCTTACAGAAAAAATATAGGATTTGACTATCACCCCCACTTCAGGACGACGCCCGTGACCTCTCTCACCGACCGCAAGAACGCAGCCATTTCCCGTGGCGTGGGCATGACCACGCAAATCTATGCCGACCGCGCTGAAAATGCCGAGATCTGGGACAAGGAAGGCAATCGCTACATCGATTTCGCCGCAGGTATTGCCGTGGTCAACACCGGCCATCGCCACCCGCGTGTCATCGAAGCCGTCAAGAAACAGCTCGACCGCTTCACCCACACCTGCCATCAGGTTGTTCCCTACGAGAACTATGTCGAGCTCGCCGAGCGCCTGAACGCTCTCGTCCCCGGCAATTTCGAAAAGAAGACGATCTTCGTCACGACAGGCGCCGAAGCCGTCGAAAATGCCGTCAAGATTGCCCGCGCCGCGACAGGCCGTCAGGCCGTCATCGCCTTCAGCGGCGGCTTCCATGGCCGTACCTTCATGGGCATGGCGCTGACCGGCAAGGTCGTGCCCTACAAGGTCGGTTTCGGCGCCATGCCAGCCGACGTCTTCCACGCACCCTTCCCGGTCGAGATGCACGGCACGACCGTCGAGCAGTCGCTCGGTGTGCTGAAGAAGCTTTTTGCTGCCGATGTCGATCCGAACCGCGTCGCAGCCATCATCATCGAGCCGGTGCAAGGCGAGGGCGGCTTCTATCCGGTACCAGTCAGCTTCATGAAGGCGATCCGCGAAATCTGCGATCAGCACGGCATCCTGCTGATTGCCGATGAAGTGCAGACCGGTTTTGCCCGTACCGGCAAGCTGTTTGCCATGGAACATTATGGTGTCGCAGCCGACCTCGTGACCATGGCCAAGGGTCTAGGCGGCGGCTTCCCGATTGCAGCTGTCACCGGCCGCAAGGATGTGATGGATGCGCCAGGACCGGGCGGTCTCGGGGGCACCTATGCCGGCAGCCCGATCGGCGTTGCAGCGGCCCATGCCGTCCTCGATGTCATCAGGGATGAAGACCTCTGCAACCGCGCCGAACAACTCGGCGGTCGCCTGAAGCAGCGCCTTGCCTCGATCCGTGAACAGGTTCCGGAAATCGTCGATATCCGCGGCCCCGGCTTCATGAATGCGGTCGAATTCAACGACACGATCACCAACTTGCCGAGCGCCGAATTCGCCAACAAGGTGCGGCTTGTCGCGCTGGAAAAGGGCCTGATCCTGCTCACCTGCGGCGTGCACGGCAACGTCATCCGCTTCCTGGCGCCGATCACCATTCAGGACGAGGTCTTCGCCGAGGCCCTCGACATTCTGGAAGCTTCGATCCTCGAAGCCCGGGCGGCCTGAACGAAAAGAACGAAGTCCATCGGCGGGCAGCCTGCCGATGGACGACAGACGCGCGATCCGCTAGATCGGCGGTCCCTCCGCTGAGCCGAGCCTTCGCGCGCATGAAAGCCCGGTGTCCAAGGGTAACGCCCGCAGACGGCACACCGCGGCAGAAAGGATCGCCGATGATCTTTACCGCTCATCTCACTGACCATGTAAAAGAATCCGTCCTGCTCGGTCTTGAAAATGCGATCGCCGCGCCGGCTGGCGCGCGTTTTGCCGTTCATAATCCATCGACCGGGGATCTGCTCGCCACGCTCCCGGACATGGGTGTTGGGGAGACGCGCGCCGCAATCGAGGTGGCATCCATCGCCCAAACGGCCTGGGCCGCTCGTCCCGCCAAGGAACGTAGCGCCATCCTGCGACGCTGGCACGACCTGATCCTGACCCACCTCGACGATCTCGCCGCCGTGCTGACCGCGGAAATGGGCAAGCCGCTTGGAGAATCGAAATCCGAGCTTCAGCATGCCGCCGCTTACATCGAATGGTATGCAGAAGAAGCCAAGCGCGTTTATGGCGAGACCTTTCCAGCCCCTTCGACGGATCGACGCATGCTGGTCATCAAACAGCCCGTCGGCGTCGTCGGTACGATCACGCCTTGGAATTTTCCGGCCTCGATGGTGGCGCGAAAGATCGCACCTGCGCTTGCCGTCGGCTGCACGGTCATCCTGAAGCCGGCCGAGCAGACCCCGCTGATAGCGCTCGCCATGCATACGCTTGCCCGCCGCGCCGGCCTTCCTGAAGGTGTATTCAATTTGGTACTCGCATCCGAAGGCGATGCGATCGGCCGCGAACTCTGCAGCAATCCGAAGGTTCGCAAGATCAGCTTCACCGGCTCGACGGAAGTGGGCCGTATCCTGATGCGGCAATGTTCCGACCAGATCAAGAAAGTAAGCCTCGAGCTGGGTGGCAGCGCACCCTTCATCGTTTTCGAGTGCGCTGATATCGATGCGGCCGTTGACGGCGCAATCCAGGCGAAATTCCGCAATGCCGGCCAGACCTGCACGTCAGCCAACCGCTTCTACGTCCAGGCCGCCGTCTACGACGAATTTGCGGGCAAGCTTGCGGAGGAAGCAAGGAAACTCGTCGTCGGCGACGGCTTCTCGCCCGCGGTAACAATCGGTCCGTTGATCGACGAGCGCGCCATGGCCAAGGTCGAAGCCCATGTCACGGACGCCGTTTCCAAGGGTGCCACCTTGATGTGCGGCGGCACGCGATTGGAGGGCGCCGGCGCGTTCTATACGCCAGCCGTACTCTCCGGCGTCGATCGTCGCATGCAGGTTGCCTGCGACGAGACTTTCGGCCCTGTGGCCCCGATCATTCGTTTCGAGACGATCGAGGATGTGATTACAGAGGCCAATGACACAATCTACGGCCTTGCCGCCTATTTCTATGCGACCGAACTCAAGAAAGTCTGGCATGTGGCCGAAGCGCTGGAATACGGCATGATCGGCATCAACGCCGGCCGCATGTCTTCCGAAGCCGCCCCCTTCGGCGGCCTCAAGCAATCCGGTATCGGCCGCGAAGGCTCCCGCCATGGTGCGGAAGATTATCTGGAGATGAAATATCTCTGCATGGGCAATATCTGAGGCATTTCCGGAACGGCCGGGGATGCGTCAGGCCATGCCGATCTCGCGCAGAACCTCTTCCGTGTGCTCACCAAGACGGGGCGCACCTCGCTCCAGCGCAAGCTCCGCCCCCGAAAAGGTGATCGGCGTACGAACGCCGGGTGCTGAGCCGCCGGCGGCACCTGTATGGGGCGCATCAACCCGCATTGATCTGTGCACGATCTGCGGATTGGAAAACACATCGGCAACCGAGTTGATCGGCCCGCCTGGTACTCCGGCGTCTTCGAGTTTCGCGAGAAGATGCTCTCGCTCGAATTTCACAGTTTCTCCGGCAAGCTCGGGCGTCAGTGTGTCGCGATGCTTCACCCGCAGCGCATTGGTCTGATAGCGCTCGTCCGCCGCCAGATCGTCGCGACCTAGCAAGGTACAGAACTTGACGAACTGGCGGTCATTCCCGACAGCGACGATAAGATGACCATCGGCAACCGGAAAAACCTGATAAGGCGCGATATTCGGATGGGCATTGCCCAAACGGCGTGGCGAATTCCCTGAAACAAGAAAATTCAGCGCCTGATTGGCGAGAACGCCGGTCATGCTATCATAGAGTGCCATATCGATCTGCTGGCCCTCGCCGGTGCGTTCCCGCTGGACAAGGGCTGCCTGGATACCGATGACGCCATAAAGCCCGGTGAAGATATCGGCGAAGGCAACACCGATCTTCTGCGGCTCGCCATTGGGGTCGCCCGTCAAATCCATGATGCCGCTCATGCCCTGGATGATGTAGTCATAGCCGGCGCGATGAGCATAGGGGCCGTCCTGCCCGAAACCGGTCACCGAACAATAGATGAGGCGCGGATTGATCGCCTTCAGGCTCTCATAGTCGAGACCGTATTTCCTGAGGCCCCCGACCTTGAAGTTTTCCAAGACTACGTCCGATTGCGCAGCAAGCCGGCGAACAGCCTCCTGCCCTTCCGGTGTGGTGAAATCGAGTACCACGGAACGCTTGCCACGATTGCAGGCATGGAAATAGGCGGCATCGAGCTGAGCGCCGCCCTCTCCCTCGACGAAGGGAGGCCCCCAGGTTCGGGTGTCATCACCTTGGGAGCTTTCGACCTTGATCACATCGGCGCCGAGATCGGCGAGCGTCTGGCCGATCCAGGGGCCGGCCAGGATACGCGCGAGTTCGAGAACCTTCAGTCCTTCCAGCGGAGCTGACATAGCATCGCCTCAGAAAAATGCCTGCAGCCCGGTCTGGGCGCGGCCGAGGATGAGGGCGTGCACGTCGTGGGTGCCCTCATAGGTATTGACCGTTTCCAGATTGACCATGTGACGCATGACCTGGAATTCTTCCGAGATACCGTTACCGCCGTGCATGTCACGCGCCATGCGGGCGATATCGAGCGCCTTGCCGCAATTGTTGCGCTTGACGATGGAGATCATTTCCGGCGCCATCTTGCCTTCATCCATCAACCGGCCGACGCGCAGCGACGCCAGAAGGCCGAGCGAGATTTCCGTCTGCATGTCCGCAAGCTTCTTCTGGAAGAGCTGCGTTTGCGCGAGCGGCCGGCCGAACTGCTTGCGGTCGAGACCATATTGACGGGCAGCATGCCAGCAGAATTCGGCGGCACCGAGCGAGCCCCAGGAAATGCCGTAGCGCGCCCGGTTGAGGCACCCGAAGGGACCCTTCAGACCTTCTACATTCGGCAGCAGCGCGTCTTCACCAACTTCGACATCGGCAAGCACGATCTCACCGGTGATCGAGGCGCGCAGCGAGAGCTTGCCGGCAATCTTTGGCGCGGAGAGGCCTTTCATGCCCTTTTCCAGCACGAAACCACGGATCGCGCCGCCATGGGCCTCGGACTTCGCCCAGACGACGAAGACGTCAGCGATCGGCGCATTCGAGATCCACATCTTGGAACCAGACAGCCGATAGCCGACGTCGGTCTTGATCGCGCGCGTTTTCATCCCACCCGGATCGGAACCAGCATCGGGCTCGGTAAGACCAAAGCAGCCGATCCACTCGCCGCTGATCAGCTTCGGCAGGTATTTCTGCTTCTGCTCCTCGGAGCCGTAAGCGTAGATGGGATAGATCACCAGCGAGGATTGCACGCTCATCATCGAGCGATAGCCGGAATCGACGCGCTCGACTTCGCGGGCCACAAGGCCATAGGCGACATAGGATGCGCCGACGCCGCCATAGGTATCCGAAACGGTGACGCCGAGCAGGCCAAGCTCGCCCATTTCCCGGAAGATCGACGGATCGGTCGCCTCTTCACGATAGGCCTCGATCACGCGCGGCTGCAGCTTGTCCTGCGCATAGGCGCGGGCCGTATCGCGGATCATGCGCTCATCTTCGGTAAGCTGATCTTCCAGCAGGAACGCATCGTCCCATTGAAACTGATTGCGCTGACCCATGTGTTCCTCCTGTAACTCGATCCCTATGGCAGCACTTATGGCAAGCGGGGACAAGCGTTACAAACGAAAATGAGGCACTGCCTCATGCGCCGCAGGAATGGTATGGAACCGCATCTGCAAGGACGAGGCATAACCATGGCGCATCTGGATCGACAGCGGGCGGCGAGACTTATGGAAGCGGAAGGGATCGATGCCCTGCTGCTGCTGACGGCTGAAACCTTCACCTATGCGACGAGCGCGCCCGCCGGCGTGGCCACCATGTGGCGCAAGACCGGCGCCATCGCCGCCGTTGTCCCCGCGGACCCTGCAATTGCGGAGGGTGCGGTTGTCAGCGACCTGTTCGAGGCAGCTTTTCGGGTCGCCAGCTCCATCACCGATATCCGCATCAATCCCATCTGGGTAGAGACTGCTGATATCACCGGCATTGCCTTCGATCCCGATGCCGCAAACCTTGTCGCAGAGGCACTCCGCATCAAGGGCAGGAAAGGCGGCTTTGCCCGGCCGGAAACCTTCGATGCTGATCTCGGCTTCCAGCACGCTGCCGATATTCTCGCTGACAGAGGACTGCAGGGCGGACATATCGGCATTGAACTGGAGAGTCTCTCTGTAAGCGATTTTCGGCGGTTACAGAATGCCCTACCGGATGCCACGTTTGTCGATGCAAGCCGGCTTGTCGCGCAGTTGCGCATGATCAAATCCCCTGCAGAAATCGAGCACCTGAGAACCGCAGTCGCCCTTTCCGAGGCGGGTATCGAGATGCTTCAAAAAACGATTGCGATCGACGTTTCACGCGATGCGCTGGCAGCGGCGTGGACGACGGGCGTCAAGGAGGAAGCCGCGCGGCGCGGCGTCAAGAACCTGACGGGGCTTTGGGAATATGTCTCTGTCGGCCCCAATCCCTGGATACAGGGCGGCGCCGTCGAGGAAGGGTCGCTGATCAAGGTCGACGTCGGCTGCCTCATTTCCGGCTACACCTCCGATACCGGCCGGACCTTCGTCTGCGGCAAGCCGACGGCTTTGCAAAGCCGGCTGTTTCAGGGGTTGGAAGCGGCCTTCGCCGCAGGCCTCGACAAACTCAGGCCCGGCAATGCCATGAGTGCAGTTCATCGGGCTGCCACCCACGCGATAGCGAATGCTGGCTTTCCTGATTTTACCCGAGGCCATTTCGGCCATGGGCTCGGCACCGGGCCGGGAAGCGAGGAGTGGCCCTTCCTCTCGGCAACGAGCGAGACGCTGCTGGAGCCCGGAATGGTGCTGGCCTTCGAGACGCCGTGGTATGTCGATGGCGTCGGCGGCATGATCATAGAGGATCAGTTGCTGATCACGGCCGATGGTCACGAGATCATGAACCGGCTCCCCCGCGGCCTTGTCAGCGTGTAACCCTATGCACCGCCTCGAACGTTTCGCCCACAATCTCGACTGGAACCTGCTTCGCACCTTCGTCATCGTCGTGGAGGAGGGAAGCATCACGGCAGCGGCAAACCGGCTGCTTTTGCAACAACCGGCCGTCAGCATGGCGCTCAAACGGCTCGAGCAAACGCTTGAGCAGAAGCTGATCGACCGGCGCCCTGGCCGTTTCGAACTGACCGAGGCCGGTGCACGGCTCCATCGACAATGCCGCGACATCTTTGCCGCCGTGGTCCGGCTGCCGGATACGCTGGAAGCCGCCGGTGAGGACATCACCGGCCATGTCAGCATCCACAGTGTCAGTCATGCCCACAATGACGCCTGGGATCAAAAGCTTCAGAGTTTCTTCCAGCTTCATCCCAAGGCTACGGTCAGCATCACGATTGAAACAACCGTCGATGTGCTGAGCGCCGTCGAGCGCGGTGTCGCCACACTCGGACTTTGCGATGGCAACATACCGGAGACATTGACGAAGGCTTTCCACATTCGCGAGCAATACGCACTTTACTGCGGCCGAGGCCACCGGCTTTTCGGCGTGACGGATGCACAGCTCAACGACCTGCGCGGCGATCCTTACATCGCCTTCACCGCCGACGTGCTCGGCGGCCAGCATATGAATGCAGTGACGGCCGTTCGCGCCATGGGCTCCTTTGGCCAGAAAGTGCGTGCCGTTTCCTCAAACGTGGAAGAGGTGATCCGGCTGATCACAGCCAATATCGGCATCGGCATGATGCCGGACCATCTGGCAGCCGCCGGTGTTGCCGCGGGTGAACTCTGGCAGCTGCCGCCATACAGCATGCTGCCGACGACCGATGTTTTCCGCATCTCTAACCCGAACGCGATCCTCAATCCGGCCGAGGCGGCGTTTCTACGCCATGTTTCCGATACAGAGCCCCTCGATCACAGCCTTTGAAGTGTCGGGAGCATCAATCAGCCTTATAGCGACCTTTATCCCTTTAAATTGGAAGAGAGGACAAAATCTTCGTAAGGTGCCGCCATCATCAGCAGGCAGCGGAAACCGAGAGCCATGACAACATATGACGTCGCCATTATCGGCGGTGGTATTGCCGGGCTCTCGCTGGCCTATTTCCTCAGCCCGCATCGAAAGATTGCCGTTCTGGAGCGTGAGGAAGCGCTCGGCTACCACAGCACGGGTCGATCCGCGGCAGAATTCGTCCTGCGCTACAATGCACCGGAAGTCTGCGCTCTCGCGACGATCGCCAAGGGCTTCTTCGACGCACCGCCGGAGAGTTTTTCGTCCATTCCACTTTTGACGCAACGCGGCGGCGTGATGATCGCCAATGCAGAGAAGGCGTCTCGCCTGGAGGACATATTTCGAGCGGAGCTTGCCTTCACACCCGAACTCGAGAAGCTCACTCTTGAAGAAACGCTCGCTCGCGTGCCAATCCTGCGACCGGACTATGTGGCAGCCGCATTCTACGATCCGAATTTCTGGGACATCGAGGTCGAAAGCCTCCTCCAAGGATATACCAGGGGTGCGCGGCGCAACGGTGCCGATATTCTGGAAAACCATGGCGTTGTCTCGGCGTGGCAGGAAAATGGCATCTGGCTGATCGAGACTGCGAGCGGAATTGTGCGGGCCAGAACGGTCGTCAATGCCGCGGGGGGCTGGGCGGACGAAACAGCCTCAATGTTCGGCGTAACGCCGCTGGGCATCGTGCCACATCGCCGTACGGCGATCACCGTCGATTTGCCGGAAGGCATGGACGCCTCGGATATGCCGGAGATCAACGAGATCGACGAGGCCTTCTACATGAAGCCGGATGCCGGGCGACTTCTGGCTTCGCCAGCTGACGCCACCCCCTGCGAGCCGGGTGATGTACAGCCGGAGGAAATCGACGTTGCCTGGGCCGCGCACTACATCAAGGAAGCCACCGCTATCCCCGTCAGACGCGTTGCCAAAAGCTGGGCGGGCATGCGCAGTTTTTCACCAGACCGACTACCGGTCGTGGGATGCATACCATCTCGACCCGATTTCTTCTGGCTGGCAGGACAGGGCGGCTTCGGCATCCTCACATCGCCCGCCCTTGGCGCATTTGCCGCTCATCTTTTGACGGGCTCTGCCCCGCCCGCGGCTTTTGCTCAAAACGGAATATCCGCCGAGATATTCAACCCGGCACGTTTCTAAACGCCTCAAATATCCGCCCCACCGATGGCCTGTCGCGCTGTCATCCTGCGGCAGTTTATCATTACGATTTCAACGGAACGTTTGTCGCGCGGCATCGTTATGAAGGCGAACCCACCCCCCAATAGCAAACAATGGGAGTTGGCACATGCCCTTCATCAACAAATCCAGGATCCTCATCCTCGCCACTGATGGCTACGAGCGTTCGGAACTGCGTTTCCCGCTCGAAGAACTGAAGAAGCGCGGCGCAGATGTGAAGATCGCCTCCATCAAAAAACAACCGATCAAGAGCTGGGACAAGAAGAACTGGGGCGAGACGGTCGAGGTCGATCTTCTGGCCACCGACGTTGATATCGATGATTTCGATGCGCTCGTGCTGCCAGGCGGCCAGATGAATCCGGATATCCTTCGTCATGATGACGACGCGATGCGTGTCGTGCGCGAGTTCGTGGCCTCCGGCAAGGTCGTTGCAGCCATTTGCCATGGGCCGTGGCTGCTGATCGAGGCAGGCGCAGTCAAAGGCCTCAAAGCAACGTCCTACGGCTCCATCACGACCGACATGAAAAACGCCGGTGCGGATTGGTCCGATACCCCTGTCGTCACCGACAAGGGCATCATCACCTCGCGTTGCCCGGACGATCTGCCGGCCTTCGTCGACAAGATCGTCGAGGAAGTCGAAGAGGGCCACGAGCGCCGCGCCGCCTGAGCTCAGCCCATTCCAACATATTTTAGAGAGGAAAAATTCATGGCCGATCTATCGAAAGCGAAAAAGGATCCGCTGCAGCAACTGTGGGATGTCGTGGGCGATGTCCATGCCGGCATGCTGGGCGTAGAGGAGTCAGGCCAACACATGCAGCCGATGGCGCCATTTATCGAGAAGGAAAGCAATTCCATCTGGTTTTACAGCCGTGACGACAGCGATCTCGTCAAGGCGGTCAGGACCGGTGAACGGGCACACTTCTGTGTGATCAGCAAGGATCACGACTATCATGCGTGCCTTGCCGGTCAGATCGATGAAGTTGAATCCCCGGAACATGTCGACAAATACTGGTCACCCATGGTGGCCGCCTGGTTCGAAGGCGGCAAGGACGATCCACAACTCACCATGCTGCGGCTGCGCCTCGACGATGTCGCGATCTGGGCCTCCTCCAACAGCACGCTGCGTTTCGGCTGGGAAATGGCAAAGGCAAATCTGACCGGCAAGGAGCCGGACATAGGTTACCACACGCAGATTTCGTTGCCGCATTAGAGTTCGTCAGGGAAAAGTGGAAACCGGTTTTCCCGAAAGGACAAACAGAAACAAAAGATCGAGAAGATGTCTGGCTCAATCTGAGCCAGACATCTTCTAAGCACGAATACGCATGGAAAAGCCCGGCTGCTTTGCTGCAGCCGGGCTTTTCGTATTTATAGGACCAAGCCAATCACAGAGAAAAGCGACCGTAGCTGCCATTATTATAGAGCAGCGAATGACCCTCACCCGCGACGATCGAGACCACGCGCCCGAGAATGATCGCATGGCTGTGACGCTCGATGATTTCATCCACCTCACAGTCAATAACCGCCAACGCTCCACGCAGCGCAGAAGCACCGCTTGCAAGCGTAAACCATTCCGCGCCGTCGTAGCGGGAAGCTCCTTTGAGCCCTCCCTTGCCGGCGAAACGATCCGCAATATCCTGCTGTTCGGCAGACAGGATATTGACGCAGAAATGCCCGTAGCGGCTGATGACCGGCCAGCTTGAAGAGCTGCGATTGATATTGACGATCATCGTCGGCGGATCGACTGAGAGAGCGGTGGCAGATGTCACGGTGGCTCCCGTGCGTTCTTCGCCGACACCGGCCGTGATCACGGAAACGCCGCCAGACATGCGCCGCATGGCTGTTTTCAACGAAGCCTCATCGGCAATATGCGCAAACGCCTCGCGTGTCGCTTCAGCTTCGCCAAAGCGACCCAACTCCGCATCGACAGACTTTCTCAGCACAAGATTCACTCCGGATGCCTCCTGCGTTTACCATTGCGGCAAATGTGGCATCAATTGACACGCTTTCTCAAGCAAAGAAACTTCCCGCAGAGTGACTGCAGCGGATGCAAATTTCTTTCCTAACAAATTATATAGATTATTATATTTCCAGCGATCCAACATATTTCCAAACCTGGGATGGCTTGCAGCGGACCAGGGATAGGATAACGCACCGTTTTGATGGACTATTGACACCGGTTCAAATTGCGGCAACTTTGTGTCAAAACAATTAATGATCCTGTCGGACAAAAGGGGTTGGCATGTTTTATCTCGGTGGAATGACACTCGGCTATCTGACACCTCCGGCGAAACCGGAGAAATCCGTGCGCGCCGAAAAACCATCCGTGCGCAGCACCGACGATCAGATCGATGTTGAGCCCTCGCGCTTGGAAGATCTGAGCCGGGCTTTCCTGACGCCCTGGCACCTCTTCTACTGAGGCCTGGAGAACGCTGCGTCTGCCTAGGGTAACTTATCCCTTGAACGCCGTCACTTCGATCTCGATCAGCATCTCAGGCTTTATGAGATCACAGACCACCATGGTGGCAGCCGGGCGAATGTCACCAAAGGCTTCGCCCAGGATCGGAAATACAATGTCGGCATAGGCCGCATCGGTCACGTAATAATGGTTCCGGACGGCATCCTTCAGCGAGAAGCCGGCTTGCGCCAACGCCGCCTCGATCGTCTTCAGACAATTTCGCGTCTGCGCCTCAACCGTCGCCGGCATGCTCATCGTCGTGTAGTCATAACCGGTCGTGCCGGAAACGAAGCACCAGTCGCCCTGAACCACTGCACGGGAATAGCCCGCCGTCTTTTCGAACGGCGAGCCGGATGAAACCAGTTTGCGTGGACTTGGCATCGACGCTCAGGCCCAGGGATGCAACGTGGCGTTTGCCTTCTCGAACGTGTCGATCGAGGAGACCTTCTCCAGTGTCAGGCCGATATCGTCGAGACCGTTCAACATGCAATGACGCTTGAAGGCGTCGAGCTCGAAGGTGATCTTGCCGCCATCCGGGCCGGTGATTTCCTGGCTTTCCAGATCGACCGTCAGCACGGCATTGGAGCCACGGCTGGCGTCGTCCATCAGCTTTTCGAGATCTTCCGGAGAGACGACCACCGGCAGGATGCCGTTCTTGAAACAGTTGTTGTAGAAGATATCGGCAAAGGACGTGGAAATCACGCAACGGATGCCGAAGTCGAGCAGCGCCCACGGCGCGTGCTCGCGCGAGGAACCACAGCCGAAATTGTCGCCAGCGACGAGGATCTTGGCGTTCTGGTAGGCCGGCTTGTTGAGGACAAAATCCTCGTTGACGGAGCCGTCTTCGTTATAGCGCGCTTCGGCGAAGAGGCCGGTGCCGAGGCCGGTGCGCTTGATCGTCTTCAGGTAATCCTTCGGAATGATCATATCCGTGTCGATGTTGACGACGGGAAGGGGCGCGGCAACGCCGGTGAGCTTGACGAACTTGTCCATGACTGTGCGCTTTCAATTCAACGGGACACAAGAAATTGCGTCCAGCGTTTAGATCAATTCTGCGCCAAAATGAAGGAAAATCTGCTCTGCTGGCACTTGCAAACCGCCCGATCGCAGGCATTGCCGAGACAAGGAAGATATTGTCCCGGCAGAAGGCATGTCATCAGAGATCGATGATCGTGCCGCGGCCGTCGTTCCAGATACGCGGCTCCCGTCGCGGACGTGTGCTATTCGCGCGCGCTGTCGCACGAACAGGCTTGGGGGAGAGACGCGCCGAAACGGCACTTCCCACCATCAGCACGGCCACGATGCCGGCCAGGGCCAATCCGAGCGACGCCGTAAAGACGAATGCCATCAGCGTGAACGCGATGCCCGCGGCAGTCAGGAGAAAAGAGCGAATGCTTTGCATGTTCATCACCTTTCGTTACCCGGAATGTGGGATGGCCGGAGGAGCCTTGCAAGGGGCAGCGTCCATACGCATGTCTGCCTTGCGAAAATGGCGAAAGCCGGGCACAAAAGCTTCATGAATTCTACCATCGACCGACATCCTGCCCGCCTGCGGCGCTCCGTTCTCTGCGTTCCCACCGACAATGAAAGGGCGCTTGCCAAGATCGCCGCGCTTTCCTGCGATGCGGTCGTCTACGATCTTGAAGATGCTGTTCTGACTGACAGGAAGGCCGAGGCCCGCGCCATGCTGGCGAAACATCTGGGCGCATCTCGACCGATCGGCATCGAGATCATCATCCGGATCAACAGTCTCAACACCCTTTTTGGGGAACAGGATCTCATCGAGGCAATCGGACTGCAGCCGGATGCAATCCTGCTGCCCAAGGTGGAAAGTCCTCAGGACATTCAGATCGTCGCCGATATTCTGGCGGAAGGAGATGCGCCCGACGGCCTTCGTCTCTGGGCCATGATCGAGACACCGCGCGGTGTGTTCAACGCGGCCGCGATTGCCGAAACTGGCCGTACTCGTGGTGGCAGGCTCGATTGTTTCGTGCCCGGCCTGAACGATCTTCGCAAGGAAACCGGCGCCGCAGCCTTGCCTGGGCGGCAATATCTCGTTCCCTGGCTGATGCAGATCCTGCTTTCAGCCCGCAGTTGCGGCCTCGATGTGATCGATTCCGTCTTCAACGATTTTCGCGATGGTGAAGGCCTCGATGCCGAATGCCGCCAGGGCCGCGATATGGGTTTTGATGGTAAGATGCTGATCCATCCGGCCCAGATCCAAGCAGCCAACGCGCATTTCGGGGTCTCGCCGGAAGCCACAGCCGAGGCAAATGCGATCATCGAGGCCTTCGCTCTAGCGGATAATGCCGGCAAAGGCGTCATCAATCTCAGCGGGCGGATGGTCGAGAGACTGCATCTCGACCAGGCCCAGAAAATCGCCGCCAAGGTGAAAGCCATTCAACGCAAGGACCGAACTGCATGAAACTCTACCGCTTCCTCACCGGCACGGACGACGCCGCCTTCTGCCACCGCGTTACCGACGCCCTCAACAAAGGCTGGTCCCTGCACGGCTCGCCGGCACTCTCCTTCAACATCCAGACCGGTCAGCCGATGACTGGTCAGGCGATTGTCAAGGACGTCGAAGGTAAGGATTATCATCCCGACATGAAGCTTTCGGAGCAGTAGGGGCGGCTTTAGCCGCCCACATGCTCCACGCCGGCTTCGATCCGCTCCATGTCATCGTCCGAAAGACCGAAATGGTGGCCGATCTCGTGGATCAGCACATGGGTGATGATATCACCCAGCGTCTCCTCGTTTTCGGCCCAATAGTCGATGATCGGACGGCGATAAAGCGTGATCCGGTTCGGCATTTCGCCGGTTTCCATGGTAAAGCGCTCGGTGATGCCACGGCCCTCGAACAACCCGAGGAGATCGAAGGGTGTTTCCAGCGCCATATCTTCGAAGACGTCGTCGTTCGGAAAATCCTCGATCTCGATGATAAGATTGCTGGCAAGGGCACGGAACTCCTCCGGCAGATGGCTGTAAGCCTCCAGCGTAAGCGACTCGAAGGTACTGATTGTCGGCGCGTGACGTTCCCGCCAATCGCCTGTCTGGTCTATATGGGCCATGGATACTCCTTGCCCCTCATATAGCACTTTGCCCGGCTTTTTCGAGGGTTCGCATGCCCATGCACAGCCAAAGGAATAAATTCTCAAGATTCAATCGTTGACTCTTTTGAGAAGCTCTGGAATCAATAGGAACATAACAGGAACAAATTGAATTGGAGACAGTCATGGTTGGCACGGCCATGGCGCGTGAGCGGCTTTTTGCGCTCCGTGAAACAATCGCCCGGCTTGAGGGCAAAACGACACCTGAGCGTGTGGTCGCTCCTCCGATGGATGGAGCAACCCTTGAGCGAAAGACAACACGTCGTCTCAGTCTCGGGATTGCTGCGCTCGATGAGGCCCTGGGCGGCGGCGTGCCGCTTGACGGCTTGAGCGAAATCCGTTGCCGGCTTCTGGTCGATGCCGGTGCCGCCAGCGGTTTTGCAGCAGCATTGATGTCGCGGTTGCAGGCTGAGGAAGAAGAACAGCGCGGCCGATCGGCATCTCCGGTGCTCTGGATTGGCGAGACGGTGGCAACGATGGAAGCAGGCATGCCCCATCCCATCGGGCTCTTTCATTTCGGCCTTGCCCGTCGGAACTTCTTTCACGCCGCGCCGCGAAAACTCGACGAGGCGCTCTGGCTTGCAGAAAGCGCCGTGGAAAGCCGTGCTTTCTGCGTCATCATCTTCGAGGTCAGGGGCAATCCTGCTCATTTCGGCCTGACGGAAAGCCGGCGGCTCAGCCTCAGGGCCAAGGCGGCAGGCAAGCCTTTGATCGTGTTGCGGGCGGGTGGCGAAGAGGAGGCGAGCAGCGCCGCCTGTCGGTTTCTCGCCGAACCTGCACCTGCCCGCCCCCGCCCCTTGCCGGATGGTTCGGAGCTTGCAGGCAGCATCGGCAATCCTGTTTTCCGCCTGACCCTCGAGAAAAGCCGAAGCCCGGCTCCTTTTTCCCTGTTTCTGGAGTGGAATTCCCATGACCGCCGATTTGTTTTACTCGAACAACCGGAGCATCTCGCCGTCGACGCACCCGCGCATTCTGGCGCTCTGTTTTCCGCACCTGCCGACAGATCGGATCGCACGGCGCAAATGGGGTCCGTCCTGGCGTTCGACCGGGCGTCCTGAGGGACCGGCATTTGCCTGTGCCGGTCGACACGAAAACACCATGCGCCTGACCGCCCTCGACGAAAGAGCAGAAGCGATCGGTCTTCGCAAACATCAGGGCCTGACAGAGGCACGCGCGCTCTATCCGCAATTGGAAATCGAGGAGGAAAGCCCGGCAAAGGATCGCGACCTGCTCCTGTCCATCGCCGACTGGTGTGATCGCTATACGCCACTTGTGGCCCAGGATGGCGACGACGGCCTGTTTCTCGATATCACTGGGTGCACCCATCTGTTCGGCAGCGAGGAGGCTTTGCTTGAAGACGTTTTGCGACGTCTCTTTGTCATAGGGTTTGATGTGCGCGGAGCGGTGGCGTCTTCACCCGGTCTTGCCTGGGCGATCGCACATTTCGGGCGCGGCGGCGTCGTTAAACAAGAAGAGAACGTGCGCAATGTGCTCTTTCCCCTCCCCATCCAGGCACTTAGGCTTGAAACGAGCCTTGTTGCCTCCCTGAGCAAACTCGGCCTGAAACGCATCGGCGACCTTGCCATAGCCCCACGCGCACCGCTCGCACGCCGTTTCGGCACCCGGCTGCTGCAAAGGCTGGATCAGGCGCTTGGCCGTGAGGAGGAACCAATCTCGCCGCGGCGCCCGGTCGCGAACCTGTCAGCCGAACGGCGGCTGGCCGAACCTATCGTCTCGCAGGAGGATATTCTGTATCTTACAACCCGGCTCGCCGCTTCCTTAAAGCGTGGTCTAGAGGCGCGCGGCGTCGGAGGGCGACGGTTCGAACTGGTGCTTTTCCGGGTCGATGGCAAGGTTTTGCGCATCGCCATAGGTGCATCCCAACCGTTGCGGGATCCTGAGCGCATCAGTCGGCTGTTTTCAGAACGGCTCGCCGCCATCCATGACGATCTCGATGCGGGCTTCGGTTTCGAAATCCTGCGCCTCAACGTCCTGAGCCAGGAGGACTTCAACGCGCGTCAAGGCGATTTCGCGGGAAAGGAACAAAGCGAGACCTCGCTACCGGATTTCATTGATCGGGTTTCGGCCCGACTTGGTCCGGATTGCCTGCACGGCTTTTTTCTGCAGGAGAGCCATATTCCCGAAAAAGCCGCCGTCGCCATACCAGCCGCCGCGAACCTGCGGATGAGAACACCCATCGATGTCACCCCACCCTCTGTCGAACGTCCCTTGCGGCTCCTCAAACATCCCGAACCCATGGAAGCCTATACCGCCGGTGTGCCTGACGGTCCGCCGGGCACCTTCCGCTGGCGGCGGACGCTTCACCGTACGGCCCGTAGCGAAGGGCCGGAAAGAATAGAACCGGAATGGTGGAACAACCCCCAAGACGCTCGGGTGCGCGATTATTTCCGACTAGAGGACGAGCAGGGTTATCGCTTCTGGATTTACCGCGAAGGCTTTTATAGCGACGGCGTTCCGCCTCGCTGGTTCGTTCATGGGATCTTCGCATGACAGCCGAACCCGATTTTTGCGAGTTTGGCGCCCGCACCAATTTTTCCTTTCTGGAGGGCGCATCCCAACCGGAGGAAATGGTGGTGGCCGCTTCAGCATTGGGCCTGGCGGGGCTCGGGATTGCCGACCGCAATTCGGTTGCCGGCGTTGTTCGCGCCTGGCGGCAGCTGAAAGTGCTCGAAGAAAAATACAAAAATCCGGAATCCAGAAGCGATGACGAAAAGAAGGAAGGCCCTCCTCTCAAGCCAGTCGAGCGATATCAGCCAGGCGCGCGCCTGGTCTTCTCCGACAATACGCCGGATATCCTAGCCTATCCGCAGGACCGGCGTGGATGGGGAAACCTCTGCAGGCTGCTCAGCACTGGAAACCTGCGCGCCGAAAAAGGAACCTGCACTCTGTTCCTGGCCGATCTGCTCGAATGGGGAGACAGGATCATGCTGGCCATTGTTCCGAATGCAGCCACTGTCCTTGAAAAGACGGGTTTCGAAAGCCTTGATGATTGTACACGGCGGATCCGGGAACGCTTCCCCAAAACACTCCATATCGCCCTCTCTCCCGCTCGTGATGGGCGGGATGCTTTGGTTTTTGCCCATCTCGCCCAGTTGGCGGACAAGCATCGCCTTCCCCTCGTCGCCACCAACCAGCCGCTTTATCATGGGCCAGACCGCCGTCCCCTATCGGATATCGTGACCGCCATTCGCGAAGGTGTTCCGGTCGCCAAGGCCGGGTTTCGCCTCGCACCAAATGCGGAGCGCCATATGAAGCATGGGCACGAAATGACGCGGCTGCTGCAGCGTTACCCGGAGGCGGTCGCCAATAGCTGCAAGTTTTTTAGCCGGCTTTCTTTTTCGCTCCAGGAGATCAGTCATAATTATCCCGATGAGAGCATTGACGGAGAACATCCCTTTGAGACCCTCAAGCGTTTTACCTATGAGGGTGCGGCAAAGCGTTATCCTGAGGGCATTCGTGGCAAGGTCCTTGCTCAGATTAACTACGAACTCGATCTTATCGGGCGTAAGGACTACGCGGCTTACTTCCTTACAGTCTACAAGATCGTCCAGCATGCCCGCTATGAACTCAAGATCCTCTGTCAGGGGCGTGGCTCGGCGGCAAATTCGGTCATTTGTTATTGCCTGGAGATTACCGAAGTCGACCCCGGCAAAAGCACGTTGCTTTTCGATCGCTTCCTGTCGATGGACCGCGACGAGCCGCCGGATATCGACGTCGACTTCGAGCACGGCAGGCGCGAGGAAGTCATCCAGTATATCTACAAGACCTATGGCATCGCCCATGCCGGCCTGACTGCGGGCGTGACCACCTATCGCAGCCGTTCGGCCGGCCGCGAGGTCGCCAAGGCCTTCGATCTTGCCGAGGATGTACAATCCGCGATCTCTCACGCCGTCAGCGGCTGGTGGACGAAGGAACTCACGGAAGCGGATGCGCGTGCCGCAGGGCTCGACATCAGCGATCCGACGACAAAGAACGTGCTTCACTACGCAACGACATTGATGGGTTTCCCCCGCCACCTGACCCAGCATGTCGGCGGCTTCGTCATCACCCGCGATCGGCTCGACGAGGTCGTGCCGATCATGAAAACGGCAATGCCGGATCGCTACATGATCGAATGGGACAAGGACGATCTCGACAGCGTCAATATCCTGAAGATCGACATTCTGGCGCTCGGCATGCTGACCTGCATGCGCAAGGCCTTCGCGATGCTGCAAAGCCATTACGGCGTCACGAAAACATTGGCCGACCTCGGCAATGCCACGCATGAGGATGAAAAGCCGGTCTACCACATGATCTGCCGCGCCGATACGATTGGCGTCTTCCAGATAGAAAGCCGTGCCCAGATGAGCATGCTTCCACGACTGCGACCACGCCGCTTCTATGATCTCGTGATCGAAGTGGCGATTGTCCGGCCAGGACCAATCCAGGGAAACATGGTTCACCCCTATCTCAAGCAGCGCGAGGCTGCCCGCACACCCGGTTACAGGACACCTTTCCCGAAGGAGGAACTGCGGCCTATCCTCGAGCGGACATTGGGCGTCCCCCTGTTCCAGGAACAGGCCATGCAGATCGCGATCACCGCCGCTGAATTTCCACCTGCGAAGGCTGACCAGTTACGCCGATCCATGGCAACATTCAAGCGCACCGGCAAGGTCAACAGCTTCAGGGATGACATGGTCAATGGCATGATCAGGCGGGGGTATGAGCGCGACTTCGCCGAACGCTGCTTCAGGCAGATCGAGGGCTTCGGCGAATACGGTTTTCCTGAAAGCCATGCCTCCTCCTTCGCGCTGCTCGTCTATGCCTCCTCCTGGGTCAAGGCCTATTATCCGGATGTCTTCTGCGCGGCGCTTTTGAACTCCCAGCCGATGGGGTTTTACCCAGCCGCCCAACTGGTGCGCGATGCCCGCGAGCATGGCGTCGAAGTGCGGCCGGTGGATATCAACTTCTCGAACTGGGATACGCTCCTCGAAGAGGCCGCCTTTAACAGGCAGGACATCGATCGTCGTCATGAAACAATGATCGCGGTCATCCGCACCCGCCATGCCGTTCGGCTCGGCTTTCACCAGGTCACCGGCCTCTCCGAAACGGACATGATGGAGAAGCTCGTCGCCCATCGCGGCGATGGTTATACTTCGATCCGCGACCTCTGGCTGAGATCCGGGCTGGAGAGGCCGGCAATCGAACGGTTGGCTGATGCCGATGCCTTCCGCTCCCTGGGGCTATCGCGACGTCAGGCTCTCTGGGAAGTGCGCGCGCTTGATGGCAAGAGTGCCGCCGAAAAACTGCCGTTGTTCGACCTCGCCGGTCATGAAGACCTTCAGAGCGAGCCGGAAACGAAGCTTCCGACCATGCCCGCCGGCGAAGAAGTAATCGAGGATTACCGCCGTCTCTCCTTGTCCTTGAAGGCGCATCCAGTCTCGTTCCTGCGCGACAGGCTTGCGCGGATGGCCATTTTGCCGAGCCGGGCGCTTCTCAATGTGCAAAACGGGCGCAGAGTGACGATCGCCGGCCTGGTGCTTGTGCGTCAGCGTCCTGGCTCGGCCAACGGCGTGATCTTCATGACGCTGGAAGACGAAACGGGCATCGCCAATGCCATTGTCTGGCCGGCGACCTTTGCGCGTTACAGGACAATCGTCCTTGGCGCCCGGTTGGTAAAAATCAGAGGCAAGCTGCAGAGTCAGGATGGCGTCCTCCATGTCGTCGCCGAACACATGGAAGACATGACGTCGATGCTTGGCCTGCTTCTCGAACCATCACCGGTACGAAACCCTTTTGCCGACAATCAACAAGGCTTCCAGGACTCGACACAATACGAAACGATCCCTCCAAAACGGATCGCAAGAACCATCTCAGCCGACGCACCCGCCGCCGTGATGCCGAAGGGGCGCAATTTCCATTGATTCCCGGATGCACACCTAAAATTGCAAAAATAACTAGAAGATACGCCCCTGCGTTGATAACGCACTTCCATGTAACAAAAAGTGTAAAATATTTTTTGATCAAAAAATGGTGAAAGCGCCACGATGTCAGAATTTTGTGATCAAGTTATTTTTCCATAAACAGATGAAAATACGATGTTTTTTATCAAGTTTAGAATTGATCTAAATAATTCACCGGCAAAATACAGTTAGGTTTTTTGTTGACAACAAATGTCCGCTTTTGCTTTATGAAAAAAATTCAGTGCTTTGCGTATGACGGGCAGACAACATGCTGGTTTGCAGCTGTAATTTCATCAGCGAAAAAGAGATCGAAGAGACGATCATCGACCTTCTCAATGAAGACTGTTGGCAGTTGATCGTGCCGGCGAAAGTCTACCACGCCATGGAAAAACGCGGCCGCTGCTGCGGCTGTTTCCCCAATGTCGTCGATATCATCATCCGCACGACCGAGCAGTATCATGCCGGCCGCGACTCGACGGACGTCGAAATATTTGATTTCATGAACCGCCTCAAAAAATTCCATGAAGAAAACAGGAGAGCGGACATTGAAAGGCGACAAAAAAGTCATCGAGCAGCTTAACGAAGCGCTCTATCTCGAACTCGGTGCAGTCAACCAATATTGGCTTCACTACCGCCTTCTCGACGATTGGGGCTATACGCTGCTCGCCAAGAAGGAACGCGCCGAATCGATCGAGGAAATGCAGCATGCCGACAGGCTGGTTTCCCGCATCATCTTCCTCGAAGGCCATCCAAACCTGCAGACCGTCGCACCGCTGCGTATCGGCCAGAATGTCAAGGAAGTGCTGGAAGCGGATCTTGCCGGTGAATACGACGCCCGCAAGGCCTACAAGAATTCCCGCGACATCTGCCATGCCGCCGGAGACTATGTCTCCATGAAGCTTTTCGAAGAACTGCTGATGGACGAGGAAGGTCACATCGACTTTCTGGAAACCCAGCTCGATCTTCTGAATTCTATCGGCGCCGGGAAATACGGGCAGCTCAACTCCGCTCCGGCCAACGAAGCCGAATAATTTACGCCAGAAGACAGGAAAGCCCGCCCGACCATGTCGCGGTGGGCTTTTTTATGCCGAAATTTATGGCCGCGTCAGAAATTTCCCTAATATTTCAAACAGATAAAAATACCGCTCCGGGTAAAGGACGAGGTCTCGTGTCTGCCGATATGCCACAATCCTGAATTGCGTCTTCGCTGATTTTTCCGCGTTTTCTCTGTTGTTCCCGCAGGAACATAAACAGTGCCCCTGCCCGATATACCCATAGGCATCCGATTGAAAAGGCTGAATGTCCAGCCTTCAGACCGGAACGGCAATCGAAGGAATCCGTCATGGATGGAACAGTCTAGTCGCGTCCAACCCTGAGCCTGGTGCAACCGCGCCTCCGGCTCGTTCCAAACAGCTCGAAGACCTTGCACCGCAGACCTCCCGGTCTGCGAACGATGGCCGCATTTCTGCAACCAACCCGGAGAATAAAATGGGTACGATAATGGGTACGCCGAATGTGGATACGCTGATCGGCAGCGATCTGGAAGATGATTTCATCATGGCCCTAGCGGGCAGCGATAAGGTCAATGGCGGCATGGGTGGCGATACGATCTATGCCGACGATGGTGACGATACGGTCAATGGTTCCTTCCAGAACGACTTCGTCCTCGGCGGAGCCGGCAACGATACGTTGAACGGCAACAGCGGCAACGATTCACTGACGGGCGGCGGCGGCAACGACACGTTGAACGGCGGAAGCGGCCGGGACACACTCACCGCCGGAACAATGTCAGAAGCATCCGGTGACGTCGCCGACGGCGGCTCCGGTACCGACCGGCTAGCGATCGACTATGCTGCTTCGACGACGAAGCTCGATATCACCATCAAGGACTGGATTACATCCCAGACGCTCACGGGTGGCATTCAATGCAAGAACGTCGAATCGTTC
Organism: Pararhizobium capsulatum DSM 1112; assembly: GCF_030814475.1. Classification (NCBI taxonomy): domain Bacteria; kingdom Pseudomonadati; phylum Pseudomonadota; class Alphaproteobacteria; order Hyphomicrobiales; family Rhizobiaceae; genus Pararhizobium; species Pararhizobium capsulatum. The sequence goes on from NZ_JAUSVF010000001.1 coordinate 295,786, forward strand.
CAGATCACCGGCAGCGAGTTCGGCGACAAGATCACTGGTGGCAACTATGCCGACTTCTTCATGGGCGAGGAAGGCAGCGACACGCTTTACGGCGGTCGCGGCAACGACATGCTCCTTGGTGGCACCGGCAATGACAAGCTCTATGGCGGTTATGGCGTGGACTACCTCTCAGGCGACGAGGGCGACGATACACTCTACGGCGACAAGGGCATGGACTTCCTGAATGGGGGAATTGGCAACGACAAGCTCTATGGTGGTGATGGCCTCGACTGGATCAATGGCGACGAAGGAAACGACACGCTTTCGGGCAGCAATGGCAACGACACACTCAACGGTGGAAGCGGAAACGACACCCTCTCCGGCGGAGACGACGGCGACTTTCTCGACGGCGGGACGGGTAACGACACCGTGGAGGGTGGCTCGGGTGATGACACAACCACTTACGTCTACGACGAAGGAAAGGATATCATCACGGATAGCAGCGGCAGCGACCGGCTGATCCTCAAGGAGGTCACCGGCAATTTCACCTCAAAAGCCGCAACCGAAGTCAACACCATCTCCGGTGGCACGACCGTCAAGGGCTTCGAGCACTACACGATCGAGGCGACGGGTACTGGAAAGAACACCATCAAGACCCTCTCCGGCAATGACCAGATCGACGTTGGGGCAGGTGATGACACGGTGGACAGCGGTTCCGGCAATGACCGGATCTATACCGGCCTTGGCAAGGACACCGTGACTGCAGGCAGCGGCAACGACTATGTCAGCCTTGGCGATGGCGGCGCAGACAAGGCCGACGGGGGGACCGACACGGATATCGTCGTGGTCGACCGGCGATCCGCAACGACGGCCCAGACGTTCACCGCAACTGGCAGCACCGCAACCATCAGCGATGGCACGAGCCTGAAAAACTTCGAAAACTATGTCGTCTCCTTCGGCAAGGGCAACGACATGGTAAAATCGGTTGGTTCCGCCAAAAGCGTCGAGTTCTACGGCTATGACGGTAACGATACGCTGATTGGTACCGTGGGTAATGACAGGCTCGACGGTGGCGACGGCAATGACAGCCTGAAGTCCGGCGACGGTAGCGACAGCATCTACGACAACGGCGGCACCAACACGATCGATGCCGGCAAAGACAATGACTTCGTGTCCGTTGGCGATAGCTATGATGGCAAGTCCACCGGCAACTACGCCGTACAACTCGGCGATGGAAGCGACAATTTCTATCGCTCTGCCTCGACGGGCAAGCTGACACTTGATGGTGGCGCAGGTACCGACCTCGCCAGTATCGATTTCAGCAAATATACCAAGGATATCACCTTCAAGCTGTCACCATCGGTCACGGTCACCAATGCGCCTGTCACCATCAAGAACGTTGAACGTGTCGCCTTGACTGGCGGCAGCGGAAACGATGTCTTCACCGGCGGCAATCTCAGCGACGACCTGCGCGGCGGTACCGGAAACGACACGCTTTCCGGTGGTGGCGGCAACGACCATATCCTCGGCGGCACGGGCAATGATACGCTGCGCGGCGGAGATGGCGACGATGATATCTACGCCGACGGCCCAAAGCTCTATGGCGGCAGGGATGCGGTCTATGCCGATGCCGGCAACGACGTCGTCTATATGGGGATAGGTGACAAGGCCGATGGTGGTAGCGGCTCCGACCGCATCGCGATCGACGCCGGGGATCAGACGAAGGACATCGCTTTCAACTTCTCCACCGGTTCCGTCAACATCGATCCAGGCACATCGTTCAAGGCGTTCGAAGCCCTCGATTACTACGGCAGCAAGGGCAAGGACACCGTAACCGGCGGCGGCCTCGATGATGTGCTGTCCGGCAACGCCGGCAACGACATCCTGCGCGGCGGCAGCGGCAATGATGATCTGGAAGACGGAAACGGCAGTGACCAGCTGTTCGGAGATGCCGGAAACGACTTCCTGCTGCGCACCGACGCTCTGGGCAAGGATGTCTTCGATGGCGGTTCGGGTATTGACACCCTCTCTTTCCGGCCCGGCGCGACCTCGGTCGTTCTTGACCTCATGACCCAAAGCAAGAACAAGGGCATGGCCCTTGGCCTCACGGTCAAGAACATCGAGGTCATCAACGGAAGCGGCAACGACGACGATATTCGCGGTGACGCCAAGGACAATGTCTTCAACGGCGGTGACGCGGACGACGTCCTCGACGGGCGTGACGGCAACGATACGCTCAATGGCGGCGCAGGCGACGATTGGCTGACGGGTGGCAAAGGCAACGACAAGTTTGTCTTCGACTTTGCCGGCCGCGATGACGAGGAAGGTGACGTCATAACCGACTTCACCCGAGGTCAGGACAAGCTGGTCATCGACAAGAGCGACTACGGCATCGCTTCCGGCGACAGCACCGTCACTCTCGTCGTCGGCGCAGACCCGGTTGCCACCAGCACGAAGGGCACATTCCTCTTCGAAAGCGACAATGCCCGCCTGTGGTTCGATGCCGACGGCAAGGGCGGGGATGCTGACCTGGAACTGGTTGCCATCCTCCAGAATGTCAAAACACTCTCGACAAGCGATTTCAGCTTCATCTGATATCGCTCAAGAAAAGGCGTCGCGTCCGGAAGGGCGCGGCGTTTGATTCACGTGAAAACGTGAAATTATCAGCCAGCGAGATGAGCAAAGGCTGCAACAACCTCGTCATAGACCTTGCGCTTGAAAGGCACGATCAGCTCTGGCAGTTCCTGCATCGGTTTCCAGGCCCACTCGTCAAATTCTGCCTCATGCCCGCCCGGTGGCGGATCGATCGCAATCTCGCTTTCTGCACCTTCGAAGCGGAAGGCAAACCAGCGCTGCGTCTGACCGCGATACTTTCCTTTGAGACCAATACCAATCAGATGCTCCGGCAAGTCGTAGTTGATCCAACCGGGAGCTTCCGCCAACAGGGAAACACTCTTCATTCCCGTTTCTTCGTAGAGTTCGCGGTAGGCAGCCTTCAGCGGGTCCTCTCCCTTGTCGATGCCGCCCTGCGGCATCTGCCAGAGTTGGGGAGAGCTGTCATATTCCGAGTTGCCGATTGCAATACGGCGACCGGCCCAAACCAGTCCCTCCCGGTTCAACACCATCACGCCGACGCAGGGTCGATAGGGAAGATCCTCCGCCTTGACCGGCCTGCCTTTTTCCTTGCTCATAACCCCTGCCCTCATCCAAGTTCTGCCGCTATTCGAGACACCTCCCGAACACCTTGGCTATATCCTATTGTTGTTGCGGATCCTTGACGAGAGACGAAACCCCGACAAATTCGATCCCCCGGGCGGAAGCCTCATCGACCCATTGCTCAATGGCGGAGACACTCTCGTCGAACGCCGAGGCAACGCCAATGGCGGAGCCGTTGCGCCGCGCAATACGCTCAAGTTCGTCGAGTTTCTTCAGGATTGCAGTCCGATCGAGCTGGCCATCAACCACGAGGTCGGCAAAGCCCTGCGGCACGTCGAGGGTTTCCGCCAATGTGCCAGACAGGGACTGCGCCGAGGTGCCATCGTCGAGAAACAGCAGCCCTCGCTTCGATATGTCCCGCATCACAGGTTCCAGCGCGTCCGCATCCGACAGAAAACGCCCACCGAGAAAATTCATCACGCCGGCATAGTTGGTAATTTCCGCAAGAGCCGTGTGAAACAAGGCGAGGTTGGTCTTGGCGCCGACATCGACACGAAGGGTCAAAGGTCCTGGATCGTTCGCCGGATAGTCGAAGGGCTCGAACGGTATCTGCAGCAATATCTCGTGCCCCTGGCGCCGCGCTTCCTGCATCCAGCGCTGAAGACTGTTGCCAGAGGCTGCAAATGCTAACGTCACCTCTGGCGGAAGATCACGGATCGCATTCTGCGTTCCGGTCTGGCTGAGCCCCAGGCCACCAACGACGAGACCGATGCGAACGCCACGCGCTCCGGACCATGGACGGGCATACTGGTCCATTGGCCGCAAACCATCCGGGCCGATAATCGGCAACTTCCCTTGCGGGCTTTCTTCCAGCAGATCGTCGTTGGGGATAGCCGCCATCCGCGGATCCTGCCCCTTTTTCTGAACTTCGATGAATGCTGGACCATCACCGTCACGCTGCTTGGGCGAATATTTGGTGACGACTGCGCCATTATCGGTCAGCGTCTCTTCGACGTTGGCGCCCGAGAGCGCGCCGCTTTGCTTTTGCCCCTGCCGCGGCTTTTCCTCCTGACCGGATAC